>JBBQEB010000118.1:0-12362 GCA_038320275.1 Myxococcales bacterium
CGAGGAAGACGAGCTCGGGTCGCTTCCGGCGCGCCTCTCCGATCATCCACTCCCAGAACCGGAAGGCCTTGGTGTGCGGGTTGTCGACCCGGAAGATGCGGACGCCGTGGCCGGCCCAGTACTCCACCACGCCGAGGAGCGCCGACCACAGCGCGCGCCAGTCCTCCGACTCGAAGTCGATGGGGTAGATGTCCTGGTACTTCTTGGGCGGGTTCTCGGCGTACTGGATCGAGCCGTCCGGCCGCTGCTGGAACCAGCTCGGATGCTCCTTCACCCACGGGTGATCGGGAGAGCACTGGTAGGCGAGGTCGAGCGCGATCTCGATGCCCAGCTCCCCCGCTCGCGCCACCAGGCGCTTGAAGTCGTCGAGCGTGCCCAGCTCCGGGTGGATGGCGAGGTGGCCGCCCTCCGGACCGCCGATGGCCCAGGGGCTCCCCACGTCGCCCGGAGCGGCCTCGGCGGCGTTGTTCTTCCCCTTGCGATGGGCGAGCCCGATGGGATGGATGGGAGGCAGGTAGAGGACGTCGAACCCCATCGAGGCCACGTAGGGCAGTCGCGCGATGACGTCGTCGAAGGTGCCGTGGCGCCCCGGCTCCGCCGCGGCCGAGCGCGGAAAGAGCTCGTACCAGGTGCTGTAGCGAGCGCGCTCGCGCTCGACGCTCACCGGCAGCTCGACCCCCGCCTCGGTGGCGAGCGACCGATCGGGATGGCGCTGGGCAAGGAGCGCGAGCTCCGGGGCGAGCGCCGCCTGAGCCCTCGCCTCCACCGGCTCGCTCCCCCTCAGGGTGGCGACCGCGCGGCGGAGCCAGGCCGCCTCGTCGCCCTGCGCGCGGCCCGCGGCAGCCTCCACCAGCGCGGCTCCCACCAGCAGGTCCACGGGCTCGATCTTCCCGGCCGACAGCTTCTTCTCCAGGCCCTCCCGCCAGGAGCGGAAGGGATCGCTCCAGCCGGCCACCGTGAAACGGTGACCCGCCAGCGCGGTCGCGACGAAGGACGCCCGGAACCGGTCATTCCCGAGCGGCGTCATCGGCACCTCGGTCCAGCCGGCCTCGCCTTCCCGGCGGTGGCGCATCACCGCGGTGACCGCGTCATGCCCCTCGGCGAACACGTCCGCCTCGACGACCACCTTCTCGCCCACGGTGCGCTTCACGGGGAAGCGCCCGCCCTCCACCTGCGGGGTGATGCCCTCCACGACGGCGCGCGCCGGCCGCCGATCCGCGGTGGGAATCGCGGGCTCGAGGACCGTCGGTGGGCTCGTCGCCATCGTGTGTCTCCCGCGCCCCGCGGGGGCGCTTCGCAGGCGATCGAAGGCGACCGCCAAAGGACGACCGCGTCCCCGGGGGCGGGCGGCGCGGTCGCTTTCCCCATGGTGCGTCGTGACCCGGTGATCCGCACGTCATTCGGCCGGGGGATCCAGCTCCGCGACGAGTGAGGCGTGGCGGCCCCCAGGACCCCCTTCGCCTCGCGCGCGCAGCGCCTGCGCCAGCGCTCGCGGCAGGTCGAGCGCTCGCCCCTCCGCCAGCCGCTCGCGATAGAGCCCCTCGAAGCCGGACGGGATGCGCAGGGACCAGTTTCCCCCGCTCACGGTGCCAGGCACGTTGTAGCTCTCGCGGGTCCCGAACAGATCGCTGAAGAAGAGGTACACCTGCCGCGCAGGGCCGACGAAGAGCTCCGCGAACTTCGCCTGCGCGAGCGCGCCAGGGCTCGCCGCCGTCCGGACGACCCAGTCCTCCCTGCCTTTCCCATCGGGCAGGAGCCGCCAGGCCAGGTACTCGGCCTGCCAGCGCGAGGAGCCATCGGCCACCCAGCTCTCCGCGAGCGCGTGGATGGGAGGGGTGTCGTGGTTGCCCAGCAGGATCCAGTCCTCGGGGCGGGCGTTCTCCCCGCGATAGACGTCGTCGGCGCGGTCGAGGTCCGCCTTCTGCGTCACCCGGAAGCGCCCCAGCCCCTGCCGCTCGATGACGCGTTGGAGCGGATAGGGCTGCGTGCTCAGGATCTCGCACGGCACGGCCTCCGGCCCGAGCCCCGCCGCTCGCGCCAGCTCCATGAGGGCGTCGAGGAGCACGCCGTAGCGCTCCACCTGCCCCTCGTCGAGCGCGCGGACGAAGCCGTCGGCATGGCGACGCAGCGAGAGGTCGAGCTGCTCGGACCGGGCGATGGCGAGCGGCGCCAGCTCGGGGAAGTCGGGCAGGTCCGGCGCCGCGAAGAGGCGCGTGCCGCTGCGGACGGCGAGCTGGGGGTGCCCGTCGTCGCGGTACACCCAAGGTGTCACGAGCCCGTGCGGATGATCGATGCGCAGCCCGTCGTACGCGGCGAGCGCCCGGGCGACGCGGGCCGTGAAGAAGCGCAGCGCGGGCCCCTGGCCCGCCCCGTCTCCGGGGTTCCGGTAGAGGCGCGGGTCGAGGAAATGATAGCCCCAGGCCTGGCCTTCCGGATTGGTGCGGCTGGGCGGCGCGCCAATCCGCAGGCCCGGGAAGAGGAGCGCCTGCGCGGCCCAGGCGTCCCGCTCCGACATCCCCACTTGCAGATCGCCGAAGAGCGCGAGCCCCAGCGAGCGCGCGAGCTGGCGCGCCCCCGCGTGCGCCTCCTCCGCGAGGAGCTGCGCGAACGCGAAGCGCTCCAGCGCAGGCCCGTTGCGGGTGAGGAGCTCCCGCCGCCGGACCCGTGCCGCCGCCTCCTCCCCCGGAGCCGGCGCGAAGAGGCGACGGTCGAGCTCGCCCGAGGGCCCCGACCATCCGCGCCACGACGCCCCGCCGTACGCTCCCGAGAGCACGTCGTAGAGGGCATCCGGGAGGAGCCAGCCCGCCTCGCGCGCCCGGAAGGACTCCAGCCGCGCGGCGAGCGCGGCCACAGCCCCCCCCTCTCCGGCTCCCCGGCGGCGAGCGAAGGCGCGGTAGGCCTCGTCGAGCGCGCGCTCCATGGCGGCGAAGGCGTAGGCATGCGCTGCGCGGTCGCGCGGCTCGGGGCGTCCCGCCACGAGATCCTCCAGCGTGGACCGGCGAAGAAGCTCGCCGCCCTCCGCCCGCGTGAGCGGCAGGAGCGGGATGGAGAGGGGGTCGCGGGAGAAGAGCGCGCCGTCGTAGGGCGAAGGATCACCCGCCGAGGTGAGCCCCTGCGGCCCGAGCTGGATGCCGTCGAAGCCCAGCGACGAGGCGAAGCGCAGGAGCTCTCGGCCACCCTCCCCGCTGGGCGAGCCGCGCCCGAGGTCGCCTTCCGGCCCAGGCGGAAAAGCAGCGTCGAAGACGCCCAGCAGGAGCCGGCGGATCCCGAGCGCCGAGAGCGCCGCTCGGACGGCGCCGGCGCGAAACCCTTCCGCGCTCACCCCGCGCCGTCGAGGTGAGGCAGGAGCTCGGCGAGGACCCGCTCCGGCACCTCCTCCGCGAGGTAGTGGCCGGCGGGGAGCGGCCCGCCCACGACCCGCGCGGCCCGCTCGCGCCAGGCGGCCAGCACGTCGAAGCACCGGTGCACCACACCGCGCTCTCCCCACAGCGCGAGGAGCGGGACCCCGACCCTCTGGTCGAGGTCCGCCTCGTCGTGCGCGAGGTCGATGCCGGCAGACGCGCGGTAGTCCTCGCAGCTCGCGTGGATGGTCGCAGGGTCGCGGAAGCACCGCAGGTATTCGGCCAGGGCCTCGGGCGCGAACGGCGAGAGCCCCGCGGAGCCGCTCCCGAGCTTGTGGGTGAGGAAGGAGTCGGGATCGGCGCCGATGAGCCGCTCGGGGAAGGGCGCCGGCTGAACGAGGAAGTACCAGTGATAGTAGGCCCTGGCGAAGTCGAAGCCGCCCTCCCGGTACATGTGCCGGGTGGGCGCGATGTCGAGGGTGGTCAGCGAGAGCACCGAGCCCGGGTGGTCGAGCGCGAGGCGGTGCGCGACGCGTCCCCCCCGGTCGTGGCCGACGAGGTGGAAGGGAGCGAGCCCCAGCGTCTCCATGAGCTCGACCTGGTCGGCGGCCATGGCTCGCTTGGAGTAGGCGGCGTGATCGGGACCGCCGGGGGGCTTCTCGCTGTCGCCGTATCCGCGGAGATCCGCCGCCACCACCGTGAACCGCTCCGCCAGGCTGGGTGCCACCCGGTGCCAGATGGCGTGCGTCTGCGGGTAACCGTGGAGGAGGAGCACGGGGGGGCCCGAGCCGCCCACCACCGCGCGGATCCGCGCGCCCCGGGTCGGGACGTCACGTAGGGTGAAGTTCGGGAAGAGGGGCGCCTCCATGGCTCTCACGATCCGAGGTGGCCGATGATGCCTTCGGTCAACTCGCGGGTGCCGGCCTTGCCCCCGAGGTCGCGGGTGCGCAGCGACGGGTCCGAGAGGGCGGCGTGGATGGCGGTCTCGATCGCGCGCGCGGCGCCCGCATGGCCCAGGTGCTCCATCATCATCGCCGCCGCCCAGATCTCCGCCACCGGGTTTGCCACGCCCTTGCCGGCGATGTCGGGGGCCGACCCGTGCACCGCCTCGAACATGGAGGGGGCGGTGCGCTCCGGGTTCACGTTGCCGGACGGCGCGACCCCGATGCTGCCCGCGACGGCGGCGCCCAGGTCGGAGAGAATGTCGCCGAACAGATTCGAGCCGACCACCACGTCGAACCAGTCGGGGTGCTGCACGAAGTGCGCGGTGAGGATGTCGATGTGGAACTGGTCGGTCTTCACCGTGGGGTGGCGCGCCGCCGCCACCGCGAAGCGCTCGTCCCAGTACGGCATGGAGTGGAAGATGCCGTTCGACTTGGTGGCCGAGGTGAGGTGCTTCTTGCGGCGCTCGGCGAGCCCGAAGGCGTACTCGAGGATGCGGTCCACCCCGCGGCGGGTGAACACGCTCTCCTGGATCACGATCTCGTCCTGCGTACCTTCGTAGATGCGGCCGCCCATCTTCGAGTACTCGCCCTCGACGTTCTCCCGGACGATGACGAAATCGATGTCGGCGGCGGTGCGGTTCGCGAGCGGCGTGCGGACGCCCGGGAGCAGCTTCACCGGGCGGACGCAGGCGTACTGGAGGAAGCCGCGCCGGAGCGGGAGGAGGAGCCCCCACAGGGAGATGTGGTCCGGAACGCCCGGCCAGCCCACCGCGCCGAGGAGGATGGCGTCTGCGGAGCGGACCTGGTCGAGGCCGTCCTCGGGCATCATCGCTCCGGTCTTCAGGAACCGGTCGCAGCTCCAGTCGTACTCCGTGAAGCGGAAGTCGATCCCGTGCCCCTTCCCGACGGCCTCCAGCACCGCCACGGCGGCTGGCGTGACCTCCCGGCCGATACCGTCGCCGGGGATGAGGGCGATGTGACGCTGCGTGGCCATGCGGTCTCTTTTCAGGGTGGACGGCGGGGTGCTGGATCAAACGATGGTGATGGCGGCCCGGGCGCGCTCGCTGAAGATGTTCTTCGGGATCATGGCGTGGACGCCTTTGTGCACGTCCACCACCTGCGTGATGCGGAAGCTCACCGCCACGGCGCACAGCGCGTAAGCATCGAGGCGCGACAGGCCCGCCCGGCGGACGAGGAAGTCGATGGCGTTCTCCAGCGCGAGCCGGAAGGCGGCCGTCAGGTCGGCGTCCATGCCGAGGGCGATGAAATGGGTGCCGGTCTCCGCGCAAGGCCAGCGCAGCCCGGCGCGCGGGTGCAGGAGCACGCGGATGCGCAGCTCCTGCATGGCGGTCTCCAGGGCGGTGAGGTTCACCTCGCCGTCCCCCTGCAGCGCGTGCGAATCGCCGGTGTAGATCTTGGCGCCCTTGCGCCACACGGGCAAGAAGAGGCTGGTGCCCTCCGAGAGCTCGCGCAGATCGATGTTGCCGCCGTGCGGACCGGGCGGCACGGAGCTCCAGACATCGCCCGGGACCCCCCACAAGCCCGGCGGTGGGGCCACCCCGAGCGTGCCCTGGAATGGCGACAGGGGCAGCTCGATGTCGGGCGAGAAGGCGGTGGTCCCGCGGCCGAGGTCGAGCTCGAAGTAGCGAACCTGGCCGTCGCTGAACAGCTCGGGCAGCGCGCCCGTGCCCAGCGCGCCGGGGTTGTTGAAGTTGGCGGCCCAGGGCTCGGGCAGGATGCGCTCGTAGCGGATCTCGAGGGCGTCGCCCGGCTCGGCGCCCCGCACGCCGCTATGTTCTCGCTCCGTCACCCACCCGAAATGACCCTCCCCGACCTCATCGACCTCGAGGCGCAGCTCGCGCGCGACCGGGAGCTCGACCTTGCCGCGCTGGAGGCGCGCGACCGTGCGCTTCTTCGCGGCGCCGAGCTCCCCGCCCGCACCGGGCCGCTCCTCGCCCGCTGGCTCGCGGCGCTGCGCCGGGCGGAGCCGGGGCGGCTGTACCCCGGGCGGACCTTGGCGGCGGTGCTGAGCGGGCTGCGCACGGGGCTCGTGCTGGTGGGGCTCGGGCTGGGGTGGAGCGCGGCGGAGGCGGTGCTGCGCTACACCGGTGCGCACCCGGTGAACGTGTGGGACTTCCTCCTGGTGTTCGTGGGCGTGCAGCTGCTGCTCTTCGCGCTGCTGGTCGCCTCGTTCGCGCTCCCCATCTCGGCGCTGGGCGTGCCGCTCTTCGGCCTCGGGCGCGGGATCGTCGCCGCCGTGTACCCCCGGCTCGCGGCGCGGGGGCTCTCCGCGGGTGGCGCGCGCGCGGCCGAGTGGGCGACGCTCTGGCACGGGCTGCGCAGCCGACGCTCCCTCTATCACCACCTGGAGCCGTGGATCCTGCTCGGGCTCACCCAGGGCTTCGGCGTCGCCTTCAACGTGGGGGCGCTCCTGGGCTGCATGCGCGCCATCGCCTTCTCGGACCTCGCCTTCGCCTGGAGCACGACGCTGGTCCAGCTCGACGCGGCGCGCTTCCACGCCCTCGTCCAGGCGCTCGCGGCTCCCTTCGGCTGGGCCTGGCCCGACGCGGTCCCCTCGCGCGCGCTGGTGGAGGCCACCCGCTACTCGCGGTTGGAGGGCGCGTACGTCCTCTCCGGCACCGGACGCGCGGCCGACGCCGCGTTCGTGGGCGGCTGGTGGCCGTTCCTGGTGGCTTCGCTCGCCACCTACGGGCTCCTGCCCCGCACGGTGACGCTGCTCGCCTCCACAGGCGTCGCGGCGCGACGCCTGGCGACGCTGCCGCTCGACGACGCCGCGGTGCGACGCGTGGTGAAGCGTCTCACCGAGCCCCACGTCGAGACGCGCAGCCCCACCCCGGAGGCGCCCGGGCCGCTCGCGAGCCCCGCTCCCCTGCCCGCGGCGACGGTCGCGCCGCGCGGGCGCTGCGCGGCGGTGCTGTGGCGGGACGTGCCGGGCGGCCCCGCGCTCACCGCTGCCGTGGAGCGGCAGACCGGCTGCGCGGTGGCGGCGCTGCAGTCCGCCGGTGGCCGCGACTTCGAGGAGGCGGGGATGGCCTGGGGGACGGTGGTGGACGGCTCCGACCCGGTGGTCATCGTGGCGGAGGGCTGGGAGGCGCCCGACAAGGCGGCGCTGCGGCTCCTCCGGGAGCTGAGGCGCGCGGCGGGCGCCGGCCGGCACCTGGTCGTACTGCTGGTCCGCGCCGCGGAGGGGAGCTTCGGCGCCCCGGCGGCGGAGGAGGTCCGCACCTGGGAGGAGGGCCTCGCCGCGCTGGAGGACCCGTACCTGGCGGTGGAGCCGCTGGCGGAGGCGCGCGCATGACCGCGCCCGCGGAGGTCCCGCGCTTCGCGGTGGTGGGGCGCGTCAACAAGGGCAAGTCGAGCATCGTCGCGACCCTCGCCGAGGACGAGTCGGTGCGGGTGGACCCGCGGCCCGGCACCACCACCGAGATCCGCGAGTACCCGGTGACGGTGGACGGGCGCACGCTCTTCGTCCTGGTGGATACGCCAGGCTTCGAGGACGCGCCGCGGGCGCTCGCCTGGCTGCGGCAAGCCGACGTCTCGGCGGCGGAGCGGCCCGCCCGCGTGGCCGAGCTGGTGCGGGCGCACGAGGGCACCTCCGAGCTCGTCGAGGAGCGGCGGTTGCTGGCGCCCATCCTGGCAGGGGCGAGCATCCTCTACGTCGTGGACGGCACCCGCCCCTTCCGCCGCAACTACGAGGCGGAGATGGAGATCCTGCGCTGGACCGGGAGCCCCGGGATGGCGCTCGTGAACCGCATCGGCGGCGAGGACCACGTCGCCGAGTGGCACCGCGCCCTCGACCAGTTCTTCAAGATCGTGCGCGACTTCGACGCCCAGGCGGCCACCTTCACCGAGCGGCTGCAGCTCCTGGAGGTGTTCCGCGAGCTGCGCCCGGAGTGGCGGGGCCCGCTCGACGAGGCGCGCACCGCGCTCGTGGCCCAGCGGCGGCGCCGGCGGGCCGAGGCGGCGGCCGAGATCGCGTCGATGCTCGCGGACGAGCTCACGCACACCGAGGAGATCACGGTCCGCGACGAGGAGGGACTCGCCGCCGAGCGCGACCGGCTGGAGCAGAGCTTCCACGACGCGCTCCGCGCGCGCGAGGAGAAGGCGCGCCGGCGGGTGGAGGCGCTCTACGGGCACGACGGGAGCACCTTCGCGGAGGGGAGCCTGGAGCGGCCGGTGTTCCAGCAGGACCTCTTCGCGGAGCAGACCTGGAAGCTGCTCGGCCTCTCACCCGGGGAGATCGTCGCCGCCGGCACGCTGGCGGGCGCCGCGCTGGGAGGGACGCTCGACGCGATGGTGGGCGGCGCGAGCGTGATGGCGGGCACGGTGGTGGGTGGGGCGGTGGGCGGCGGCACCGCGCTCCTGGGGCTCGGCCGGCGGTTCGCCAGCGTGCGGCACGTGGGCGTCTCGGGGGTGGCCGCCTGGGTGAAGCGCGCGGCGCGGAGCCTCGATGGCGAGCGCGAGGGGGATAAGACCTTCCGCATCGGCCCGCACGCCCAGGCGAACTTCCCGTACGTCCTCCTCGACCGCGCGCTCCTGCACTACGACGTGGTGGCGCGCCGGACGCACGCCCGGCGGGGCAAGCTGGAGGTCGGGGAGAGCGCGCGTCCCGGCGTGGTGGCGGAGCTCGCGCGCGGGGAGCGGCGCGAGCTCGACGCGCTGTTCGGGAAGCTGCGCCGCTCCACCGATCCTTCGCGCTCGACCCTGGACGCGCTGGAGCGGGCGATCGCGCGACTGCTCCTGGGACTCGACCCGCTCCCGGGCGACGCCCGCGCGGAGGCGGGCTCAGCCGCGGAGTGACGCCAGGGCCGGGAAGCTCACCCGTTCGCCTCGGGCTCGACGCTGCGCGCGCCGCACGCGTCGAGGAGCCGCCGGCACTCCTTGCAGTTCACCGCTGGCGCGGCCAGCGTCCAGTTCCAGGTGGGCGCGCTGGGATGGGCGCGCCTGCAAAGCGGCCGGAGGGCTGCCTTGTCGAGGAAGTGAACGCAGCTCGCCACGGGACGATGGTAGCGCGCCCCCCCGGACGCAGGACCTCCTATGTGGGTCCGCGACATCCCGCCACGCACGGTCAGTCTTCCTCCTGGCGTGCGGGCCAGGAGCCGGCGGGCTACATGCCCCGCATGTTTCCTCACACCGTCTTCATCACCGGCGCCTCGAGCGGACTCGGTCGCGGCCTCGCCGCCCACTACGCGCGGACCGGCGCGACCGTGCACGCCGCGGCCCGCCGCACCGCGGAGCTCGACAAGCTGGCAGCGGAGATCGTGCGCCGCGGGGGCTCCGGCAAGGTGGTGCCGGTCGAGCTCGACGTCACAGACGCCGAGGCCCAGGAGCGGGCGATCCGCACCGCCGAGGCGAGCTCCACCGGCCCGCTCGACCTCGTCATCGCGAATGCCGGGATCGCCGAGCCCACCATCGCCCGCCACATCGACTGGCGCGCCGTGAAGCGCGTCCTCGACGTCAACGTGTCGGCGGCCGCGGTGACGATCTCCGCCGCCCTGCCCGCCATGGTGGCGCGCGGCTCCGGCACGGTGGTCGCGATGTCCTCGCTCGCCTCCTTTCGCGGCTTCCCCGGCAGCGCGGCGTACTGCGCCAGCAAGGCTGCGCTGCACACGTTCATGGAGAGCCTGAGGGTCGACCTGCGCGGCACCGGTGTGCGCGCGCTCACCGTCTACCCCGGCTTCGTGAAGACCGAGATGACGGCCAAGAACGATTTCCCCATGCCGTTCCTCATGGAGCTCGATCCCGCGGTGGCGCTCATGGCCCGCGCCATCGACGCCGGCGAGGAGATCATCGCCTTTCCGCGAGGGCTTCACGCGATCGCGCTCGCCGCGCAGCTCCTCCCGCGCACCGTGTACGAGGCGCTGGCAGGGAAGGCGCGGGCGTCGAACCGGGCCCCGCGGGCGCCGTAGCCCGATGCCGATCCCGATCCCGATCCTCCTCCCGCGCAGACCGGCTACGGCTTCGCGCGACCCCGGTCGCCCTCGGCCGAGGCGGTCACATCCCCGCTCACCGGCACGGCCGGAAGCCAGGTCTCCGGCACGTCCATGCCGAAGACGCTCATCCCTCCCGTCCGGAACTGCAGCGAGCCGGTGACGTCGCAGGTCAGCGCGAGCGAGAGGTGATCGCCGCGCACCTGTCCCTTGCCGGTCTTCACGACGAGGTCGATCTTGCCGCGCGCCTTCTCCGTGTCGAGCGCCACCGGGCAGCGCTGGCCGGGGTTCAGCACCAGCGCTCCCTCGCCGTCCATCCTCGCCAAAAGGTCGCAGGTGTGGCCTTGAGCGGCCACGCGCACGCGGACGTCGCGCGGGCCTGCCCCCGGCGCGAGCAACGCGTCGGCGCGCAGCTCCGCGTCCTCGTCGATGAGCCCGCTCGCCGAGACGTGCGCCTTGCCTTGCATGCGATAGGTGCCGCCCACGCCGGAGGGCGTGACGGCAGCGAGGGCGGCGAGCAGCGCGAGCGATCCGGTGAGTGGAGTCATGGTGGGTGGCGGCCGGGGTGATAGCGCCCGCCGGGAGGACTGGCCCGGCGAAGCGCCGCCGCATAGCCTCCCCTCGTGATCGAGCTCAGCAGGCGGCGAGGCCGCGTCGAGCTTTGCCTCTCGGCGGTGCGCATGGGAAAGGACACGTCCGTCGCCCTCCAGAGCGGCGAGGCGGGCCACATCGGCGCGGTGGCGGTGAGCCAGGCGCGGCCCAGCCTGTCCGACGACGGCAGCTGCAGCGCGACCACCTCGGTCATCGCTCTGCTCGGCCACAAGGAGGACGAGCTGGCGCGCGCCGTCGCCTCCAGGCTCGCGCGCGCGCTGGGGGGTGTCGTGAGCGTCGCCTGCGGCGTGCACCTCGACGCCATCCGCCCGGAGGAGCTGCGCGACGTCGCGGCGCTCGCGGAGGAACTGGCCGAAGAGCTCGCGGCGAGGCTGGCCTCGCCGGAGGCGTGATGGCGCGGCGGGCTACGGATCCGAACAGGCCGAGGGTCATACAGCCCTGGCGCGTCTGCGAGCACGGGGGAGCCCTCAGGGCGGAAACCCCCGTCCGTCCCCACCCAGGCGGGCCGATCCCCGCGAGCGCGGGGGAACCAGGTCGTCGCGGTGCCGGTCGAGGCGCTCAACGGGCCGATCCCCGCGAGCGCGGGGGAACCGCATCGCGCCGCGCGAGCACGTCCTGCGAGTAGGGCCGATCCCCGCGAGCGCGGGGGAACCACTACGGCTCGTTTCTCAGCGTCGGCGTCATTCGGCCGATCCCCGCGAGCGCGGGGGAACCACTCGCCTGTCTTCGGACGATGTGGCTGACCTCGGCCGATCCCCGCGAGCGCGGGGGAACCTATGGGGTCCTGGAAGCTCCCTACCGGGTCATGGGCCGATCCCCGCGAGCGCGGGGGAACCTCGAACTGGAATGGTCCTGACATGCCATCCGGCGGCCGATCCCCGCGAGCGCGGGGGAACCCGCTCCATCCCCACCCGCTACGGCTCCATCGAGGGCCGATCCCCGCGAGCGCGGGGGAACCGGCGGCGGCGCGCGCGAGCGCGAAGGGGTCCGGGGCCGATCCCCGCGAGCGCGGGGGAACCCTCCATCGACTCGACCCGAGCGCGGCGGACCCCGGCCGATCCCCGCGAGCGCGGGGGAACCGCCTCGATGATGAGGGTCTCGACGGTCGTGCCGGGCCGATCCCCGCGAGCGCGGGGGAACCGGCGGCGGGCCTACGATGCGCCACCGGGTTGGGGGCCGATCCCCGCGAGCGCGGGGGAACCCAGAACCGCGCGCCGGAACCACGCGGTAAACGAGGCCGATCCCCGCGAGCGCGGGGGAACCATCCATGGGGTCAGCTCCTCACGACGAGTGGGGGGCCGATCCCCGCGAGCGCGGGGGAACCACGATCTGCCCCTGCGCGGTGCTCTGGTCGGAGGGCCGATCCCCGCGAGCGCGGGGGAACCAGCCGGGCCACCATCTCAGCCGCCTTTGTCGCGGGCCGATCCCCGCGAGCGCGGGGGAACCCAGATCCGCCCCGCTCGTGCCCAGCTCGAACGGGGCCGATCCCCGCGAGCGCGGGGGAACCCCGCCTC
>JBBQEB010000119.1:0-12287 GCA_038320275.1 Myxococcales bacterium
GTGGAAGGAAAACAGCGGCGAGCGCATCATCCAATTGCGCGCCGTCGCCCTCAGCGACCGGTGGGACGCCGCGATGAAGCTCACGCTGCGCCCGCTTCGAAAGGCAGTGCGGGCGGCGTGATCAGGATGAGAGCCACACCCCTCGAGGAAGCGCAGGGCCTCTGTCTCACCGCAAAACGCCCGGCGGTCCGCCGAGCAGGAAGCTTCGCCAATCCATTGCCTCCACGCCCGCGCGCTCGGCGGTCGCGACGCCCTCGGGCTCGCACAGCACGAGCGGGCGCAGCGGGGGATTGCGCCGCGCGAGCTCGAGGACGCCGCGCAGGTCGGACGAGCTGAAAGCCCCGGTCTTCACCTCGATGGCCCAGGCTCCCCAGCTCCCCTCGAGGATCGCGTCCACCTCGAGGGGCTCCTCGCGCCAGTACGACACGCGCTGCCCCGAGCACCACGCATACGCGAGGCAGGCGTTCTCGACCCAGCGGCCGAAGCGCGCGGGATCGCCCTCCGGCGACGGCGCGCCGAGAGGATCGGTCGCGGCGAGGAGAGCGTTCGAGAGCGCGACGAGCTTGGGCGGTGCCGCCCGGCGCCTCGCGGCGCTGGGGGAGAACTTGGGAAGCGCGGCGACGAGATAGGCGTCCTCCAGCAGTGCGAGGTAGTGGGCGATGGTCTCGAGCGCCCCCCGGTCCTGCAGGACGCCCTGGAGCTTCTGGAGAGCGACGATCTGCGCGGGAGCGGCGACGCAGGCTGCGAAGACCTGGCGCAACAGGCCCGGCTTGCGGACCGCCTCCAGCGCGAGGAGGTCGCGGCCGATGGCTGGTTCGACGATGGCGTCGCGGACGTAAGCCGTCCAGCGGGCCGGGTCCGCCCGGAGGCTCATCGCGCCAGGGTACCCACCCTCGCGCACGAGGACCTCGGCCGCCCGAAATGGACGGAGCTTGAAATGGGTCGCGAGGGCGGCGGCGGACCAGTGGACGAGCTCCGCGCGCTCGAAGCGCCCGGCCAGCGTCTCCCGCGCGCCGTGGCCCAGGCGGAGCGCCGAAGAGCCGGTCGCGACGACGTGGAGCGGCGTGCGGCGGCGGCGGACCCGGTCCCAATCCGATTTGAGGAGGGAGGGCCAGCTCGGCAGCGCCTGGACCTCGTCGAGGAGCAGGACGTGGCTCCCAGCCGAGCTCGCGATCTCCGCCCAAAGCCGCTCCCAGAAGCCGGGCAGCGTCGCGCCCGGCCCATCGCAGGCCACGTACCGTGCGCGCGTGCCGAGCTCCTCGGCGAGAGCGAGCAAGAGCGTGGTCTTTCCCACCTGCCGAGGGCCGGCGAGAAGCTGGATCCGGCCCGGCGCCGCCTCGCGGAGGCGCTCGCGAAGGAGCGCCAGCGCGGGCTCGAACTGGAGCCGCGTCGAGGATTCGGTCATGTTCGAATGATTATTCGACTACGATCGAATGTGCCAGGGGCTTGCCCAGGGTCTCGACGCGGTAGGATAGCTTCATGGGCGCGCGCATCCCGCTGGATCGCGAGCAAATCCAGGACTTCTGTCGGCGGCACCGGGTGGCGAAACTGTCCCTGTTCGGCTCGGTGCTCCGCGACGACTTTCGCCCGGACAACGATGTGGACGTCCTTGTTGAGTTTGCACCGGACCACCGCATCGGCTTTCTCGGCATGGCCGGCATGGACATTGAGTTGTCCGGCCTCATCGGAAGGAAGGTCGACCTCCGCAGTCCGGCGGAGCTCAGTCGCTACTTCCGGCAAGACGTTCTCGCCAGAGCAGAGGTTGCGTTCTGTGCGTGACGATGAAAGCCGGCTCCGGCACCTGGGACACCGTGGGGCTGGACCTTTCGCGCCTCGTCGAGCTCCTTGCGCCCTCGGTCGAATGATCACTCCCCCAGGTAAGCCCGCCTCACCTCCGGCGAGGCCAGGAGCTCCTTCCCGGTACCGCTCATCGCCACTGTCCCCGTCTCGAGCACGTAGGCGCGGTGCGCGAGCTGGAGCGCCTTGTGCGCGTTCTGCTCCACGAGGAGGAGCGCCACACCCTCCGCGTTCACGTCTCGCAGCACCCTGAAGATGAGCTCCACCACCTGGGGGGCGAGGCCGAGGGAGGGCTCGTCGAGGAGGAGGAGCTTGGGGCGGCTCATGAGAGCGCGCGCCACCGCCAGCATCTGCTGCTCGCCGCCGGAGAGCGTCCCCGACACCTGCGCCGCGCGCTCGGAGAGGATGGGGAAGAGGCCGTAGGCGCGCTCGACGTCGCGGGCGATGCCGGCGCGGTCGCGGCGCAGGTAGGCACCCAGCTCCAGATTCTCGCGCACGGTGAGGTTGAGGAAGACGCCGCGCCCCTCCGGCGCGTGAGCGAGCCCGCGCGCCACCACCTCGTGCGAGGCGAGCGCGCCCAGGTCCTCGCCCAGGAAGCGCACGCTGCCGGAGGTGGCGCGGAGCATGCGCGACACCGCGCGCAAGGTGGTGGTCTTGCCGGCACCGTTGGCGCCGATGAGCGCCACCACCTGCCCCTCGGCGACCTCCAGCGAGACGCCGCGCAGCGCGTGGATGGCGCCATAGTGCACGTGGAGGTCCTCCACCGTGAGCACGGGCTCGCTCACGGCTCGGCTCCGCCAGTCCCCGCGCCGGCGGCCTCGCCCGGCACCGCGATGTGCTTCTCCTCGAGGTACGAGTCGCCCAGGTACGCCTCGATGACCTTGGGATCGCGGCGCACCGCCTCCGGCGAGCCGCGGGCGATGGTGACTCCGTGATCCAGCACCACCAGCCGCTCGGACACGCCCATCACGAGCCTCATGTCGTGCTCGATGACGAGAATGGCGAGCCCGAAGTCGTCGCGGATGCGCCGGATGAGCTCCATGAGCGCCACCTTCTCCGAGGCGTTCATGCCGGCGGCCGGCTCGTCCAGGCAGAGCACCTTGGGGCGAGCGGCCAGCGCGCGGGCGATCTCGAGCCTCCGCTGCTCGCCGTAGGGGAGGTTGCGGGCGAGCTCGTCGCGGCGGTGCGCGAGCCCCATCACCGCGAGCAACTCCTCGGCCTCCCGCCGGATGCGCGCCTCCTCGGCGTAGTGGTGCGGCGTGAGGAGGAGCGCCTGCACGATCCCGGTGCGAATGCCGGAGTGGAGCGCCACCCGCACGTTGTCGAGCGCCGTCAGCCCCTTGAACAGCCGGATGTTCTGGAACGTGCGCGCCACGCCCAGCACGCAGATCTGGTGCGGCCGGAGCCCGTTCACCCGAGCGCCTCCTACCAGCACGTCGCCGCGGGTGGGCGCGTACACCCCGGTGATGGCGTTGAAGGCGGTGGTCTTGCCGGCGCCATTCGGCCCGATGAGCCCCACCAGTTCGCGGGGAAGGAGCGAGAGCTCGAAGTCGGACAGCGCCTTGAGGCCTCCGAAGCGCATGGTCACCGCGCGGGCCTCCAGCACCGGCGCGGCCTCTGCGGCGGCCGGCCTCTCCGCGGCGCTCATGCCGCCTTGGCCCTCCGTTTGAAGAGCCGCGGCCAGAGGTCCCAGATCTCGCGCGTGCCGAAGATGCCCTCGGGCCGGGTGAGCATCAGCACGATGAGGAGGAGCGCGTACATCACCATGCGCCAGCCCTCCACCTCGCGCAGCCACTCCAGCGCGACCGTGAGCACCGTGGCGGCGAGGACCGAGCCGGTCACCGAGCCCATCCCCCCCAGCACCACCATCGCCACCACCTCCATCGAGCGGACGAAGGTGAACATGCGCGGGCTGACGAGCAGGATGTAGTGGACGAGCAGGCCGCCAGCGAGGCCGGCGAACGCGGCGGCGATCACGAAGGCCCGCACCTTGTAGCCAGTGGTGTCGACGCCCATCGCCTCGGCAGCGATCTCGTCCTCGCGGATGGAGAGCATGGCGCGCCCGTGCGAGGAGCCGCCCAGCCGCCGCGCCATGGCGATGGTGCCGATCGCGCCCATCCCCACCCAGACGAGGTTGGTGCGGGGCGGCAGCCCGGGGATGCCGGTGGCCTGGCCGAGGAAGCGCGTGTTCTCGATGACGACGCGGATGATCTCGCCGAAGCCGAGCGTCACGATGGCGAGGTAGTCGCCCCGCAGCCGCAGGGACGGCAAGCCCACCACGAAGCCGGCGAGCGCCGCCATGGCCATCCCGGCCGCCAGCGCCAGCGCGAAGACGAGGGGGTCGGAGAGCGAGGGCGGGAGGCCGGCGATGTCGAAGCCGGCCATGGCGACCGTGATCTTGGCCGAGGTATACGCGCCCACTGCCATGAACCCGGCGTGACCGAGGGAGAACTGCCCAGTGAAGCCGTTCACCACGTTGAGCGAGACCGCCAGGATGACGTTCACCCCCAGGTTCACGAGGATGATGGCCTGCTCGGGAGGGGCCAGCGCCTGCACCGCCACGAGGATGGGGGCGCCCACGAGGAACGGCAGGAGCGAGCGCAGCGCCGCGCCCGGCAGGCTCGGGACAGGCATCAGCGCGGCACCTACACCTTCTCCGCGCGCGACCGTCCGAAGAGCCCCTCGGGCTTCACCAGGAGCACGAGGATGAGCATCGCGAAGGCGATGGCGTCGCGGTACGAGGAGACGGTGTAGCCGGCCACGTACTCCTCGGCGAGCCCCAAGGCGAGGCCGCCCACCATGGCGCCTGGCACGTTGCCGATCCCGCCGAACACCGCCGCCACGAAGGCCTTGAGCCCCGGCATGAGTCCCATGAGCGGGTCGATGCGCGGGCGCGAGCCCGCCACCAGGAGCGCCGCCACCGCGGCGAGCATGCTCCCCAGGACGAAGGTGCCCGAGATGATGCGGTTGACCGGGATGCCCATGAGGCCGGCCACCTGCGGATCGAACGACACCGCGCGCATCGCGGTGCCGAAGCGGGTGCGATAGACGATGAGCTGGAGCGCGACCATGAAGGCGACCGCGACCAGGAGGGAGATGACGTCGTAGTTGGAGAGCGACACGCCGAGGACGTTCCACTCCACCCGGGCGAACGGCGTGGGGAAGAAGCGCGGCGTCGGGCCGGGCGGAAACGGGATGGGGAGCCCCGGCCAGCTCGGGAGCTGGAACCCGTACTCCAGCAGGAAGGACACCCCGATGGCGGTGATGAGCGCCGTCAGGCGGGCCCGGTGGCGGAGCGGGCGGTAGGCGAAGCGCTCGATGACGTAGCCGAGCGCGCCGCAGATGGCCATCGACCCCACGAAGACGATCCCAGCCTTGACGAGGGTCGGCTCCTTCTCTACCCCCAGCGCGTTCGCGAGGTAGAACCCGGAGTACGCGCCCACCATGTAGACGTCGCCGTGCGCGAAGTTGATGAGCTTCAGCACGCCGTACACCATCGTGTAGCCGAGCGCGATGAGGGCGTAGATCGTCCCCAGCGAGAGGCCGTTCACGAGGTGCTGGAGGAACTGGGTCACGCTGCCCGCACCGGGGCGCGGAGGGGCGCGCGGCGGCTCACGGCTTCACGGTGGCGACGAAGTGCGCCGCCCCGTTCTTCACCTCGAGCACCACCGCCGGCTTCACTGCGTTGTGGTCGGAGTCGATGGTGATGACGCCGGTGACGCCGGGGTAGTCCTTGGTGGCGGCGAGCGCGTCCTTGATGGCGGCGCCGCTGAGGTCCTTGGCGGCCTTCATGGCTGCGATGGCCACCTTGGCTGCGTCGTAGCCCTGCGCCGCCAGGCCGTCCGGCACCTCGCCGTAGGTCTGCGCGTACTTCTTCACGAAGCTCTGGATGCGCGGCTCGGGATCCTCGTGCGAATAGTGGTTGGAGAAGTAGCAGCCGTCCACCGCCTTGCCGCCGATCTCGAAGAGCTTGGCCGAGTCCCAGCCGTCTCCGCCCATGAGCGGCTGCTTCATGCCGAGCTCGCGCGCCTGCCGCGCGATGAGCGCCACGTCGCCGTAGTAGGCGGGCACGTATACCGCCTGCGGGCTCCTGTTCTTGATGGCGGTGAGCTGCGCCTTGAAGTCGGGGTCGCCCGCCTTGAAGCTCTGGTCGTCGACGATGGTGCCGCCGAGCGCCTTGAACTTCTCGATGAAGTAGTCGGCGAGCCCCATGGAGTAGTCGCTGCCCACGTCGCGAAGGACCGCCACCTTGTCGAGCTTCAGCGTCTCGCGGGCGAACTTGGCCATCACCGTGCCCTGGAACGGGTCGATGAAGCAGACGCGGAACACGTAGGGACGCGTGCGTGCGCCGTCCTTGGTGACCTTGGGGTTGGTGGAGGACGGCGAGACCATGGGCACCTGGTAGCGGTCGGCGATGGGCGCCATGGCGAGCGAGTTGGTGGAGGCCACCTCGCCCAGGAGCACCGTCACGCGGTCCTGCGACACGAGGCGTGTCGCGGCGATCGCGGACTCCTCCGCCTTGCCCTGGTTGTCGAGGGTCTTCACCTCGAGCTGGCGGCCCTTCACCCCGCCGGCTGCGTTCGCCTCGGTGACGGCGAGCCGCACGCCGCGATCGGTGGATTGTCCGAAGGTGGCCTTGTCGCCGGTGAGCGAGGCCACGTGGCCGATCAGGATCTTGCCCGTGCCCGAGCCGGCGTTGGGCGTGAGGGCTGCGCTCGCGGCGGCCTCTCCCCCTTCGGCGCCCTGCTTCTTCTGGCACCCCAGGGCGGCGAGCGCGAGGGCGAGGACGGCGAACGGGGTCGAAGTGCGCACACGCACCTCCAGTGATCGGCGAGGCGTGCCGGATTGCTCCCTCCGGCCCGCGCCCGATATGGTGACCCCGTCCATGACGTGCCACAAGATCCTGCTCGTCGACGACAACCAGGAGCTCGCGGGGCTCCTGGCGCGGCTCGTCGAAGGGGAGGGTTGGGAGCCCGTCCTGTGCGGGCGGGGCAAGGCGGCCATCGAGGCGGTGCTGGCGGAGGCGCCGGCCGTGGCGGTGGTGGACGTGCTCCTCCCGGACATGATGGGCTACGAGGTGGGCGCGGCGCTGCGAAGGGCCGGCGTGCCCTTCATCCTCATGACCGGCATCTTCAAGGGAAGCCGGGCGGGCTCCGAGGCGAGGGTGCAGCACGGCGCCGCCGGCTATTTCGAGAAGCCCTTCGAGGCGCGAAAGCTCCTCGATGCCGTTCGCGGGCTCCTGCCGGCCGAGCCGCCGTCGAGGCCTCCGCCGCCCGCGCGCACGCGAGCGCGGGAGCGCGCAGCAGAGGACCTCGACCTCGAGCTCGCGGTGGAGTCGGACGAGCCCGCCGATGCGCTCGACCTCACCGGCAAGGTGGAGGTGAGCGAGGGCGGCACGGTGTCCGCGGTCATCCGCGGCGAGCGGCTGCAGGCGGCGGCGTTCGCCGGCAGGCGGGAGGCAGCGCGCCCGCAGTCCCCCCGGGTCGTGCCCGTGCTGTCGCCGGTCGTGCCCGCACCTTCGCCGCCGGTGGCGCGGCCCTCCCCGGATGCGGCCTTGCGGCCCGCCGCTCCCGCTGCCGCTGCCGCGACGCGACGCGAGCCGCCCGCGGAGGGCGAGCTGCGCGACAATCTCCCGGAGCTGGTGACGGCCTTCTGGCTGGCGCAGCAGACGGGCGAGCTCGCGCTGCAGCGGGGAGAGGTGAAGAAGGCGGTGTACTTCGATCGCGGGCGCCCCTGTTTCGCGGTCTCCAACCTCGTCGCCGACCGCTTCGGACCGTTCCTGGTGCGGGTGGGAAAGCTCACGCAGGCGCAGCTCGAGCTGTGCCAGGCGGCGGCGGACACGACCGGGAGAGCCCTCTCCGACGTGCTGCTGGAGATGCGCCTCCTGGAGCCCGCCGAGAAGCTCTACCTCATGGCGCAGTCGGTGAAGTCGATCGCCTATTCGCTCTTCGGCTGGGAGGAGGGGAGGTACCGCCTCCACTTCACCGACCGCGCGGCGCGCGAGCTCACCAAGGTGGACTTCGAGCCTGCACGCCTCATCGCGCGGGGCGTGAAGAAGCTCTACCGGCCGGAGCGGCTCGCGCGCCTGCTCGCCCCGGGCGACCGCCTGGTCCCGACCCAGGAGCCCGCCTATCCCCTGCACGGGGTGGAGCTCGAGCTCTGGGAGGCGAAGCTCCTCCCCCACGTGGACGGGACGCGCACCCTGGCCGAGCTGTGCGCGCTCGCCCACCGTCCCGAGGAGGCCGTGCGCGCCTCCCTGTGGTCGCTCGTGGCGCTCGAGATCCTGGAGAAGAGATCCGCATGACCCCTCTGCGCCCCGACACCCTTCACCTCGCCAGCGCGCGCAGCGCCGGAGGAAAGGTCCGATGAGCGCGCTCGACCGCGAGGTTGCCGGGCTGTTCGCGGTGGGCTTTCACGGGACCACCGCTTCGGCGGAGGTGCTGGAGCTCATCCGGCGCGGCGTGTATGGCGTCATTCTGTTCGCACGGAACGTCGAGGACGCGGAGGGGGTGGCGGAGCTGTGCGCCTCGCTCAAGCGCGCGGCGGAGGGCCGGCCGCTCGTCGTCTCCATCGATCAGGAGGGTGGGCGCGTCGCGCGGCTCAGGTCGAAGCATGGGTTCACCGAGCTTCCCCCGATGCGGGCGCTCGGCCGTACGGGCGACGCGGGGCTCGCCTTCGAGGTGGGGGCGCTGCTGGGCCGGGAGCTGCGCGCGGTGGGAATCGACCAGGACTACGCGCCGGTGGTGGACGTGGACACGAACCCCGCCAACCCGGTCATCGGCGACCGCAGCTTCGCTCGGGACGCCGCGGAGGTGGGCCGGATGGGCGCTGCGCTGGCGCGGGGGCTCCAGTCGGAGGGCGTGGCGGCCTGCGCGAAGCACTTCCCCGGGCATGGCGACACGAGCCAGGACTCGCACAACGCGCTGCCGCGCCTGCCGCACGATCTCGCGCGGCTGCTGGAGGTGGAGCTGGTGCCGTTTCGCGCCCTCGCGGACGCCGGCGTGGCGTCGATGATGACCGCGCACGTGGTGTTCGACGCGCTCGATCCCCTTCGCCCGGCGACCCTCTCCACCGCGGTGCTGCGGCTGCTCCGCGAGCGATGCGCATACGGCGGCTGCGTCGTCTCCGACGACCTCGAGATGGGCGCGGTGGCGGATCACTATCCACTGGAGGTCGCGGTGCCGGCGGCGCTCGCGGCGGGGGTGGACGCCCTCCTCGTCTGCCACCAGGCGGCGGTGCAGCACCGGGCCATCGACCTCGCGCGAACCGCGGTGGAAGGGGGCGCGCTCACCCGCGAGCGGCTGGCGGAGGCGCGCCAGCGCGTGCAGGGCCTCGCGAGCTGGGCCGGCCCCCCGCCCGACCCGCGCGCCGTCCGGGCGAACCTGCGCACGGACGAGCACCTCAGGCTGGCGGCCCGGGTCCCCCCCCTGCCGGTGGGGAGCGATCCGACGGAGGCTTGACGGGGAGCGGACCGGAGAGCTCCACCAGCGTCGCCCCCCAGCCTCCCGCCCCCTCGTCGCAGGCGCGGAAGCTCTTCACCAGAGGTGATCGCGCGAGGATCGCGTGCACGCTCCGGCGCAGCGCCCCGGTGCCCTTTCCGTGCACGACGCGGAGCCGCAGGATCCCGCGCTCCTGGCAGGCCGCCATCCACTCCGGGAGGAGGTCGCCCACGTCCTTCGGCGAGAACGTGTGCAGGTCGAGCGCGCCGTCCAGGGGGAGCTCCACCGGCTCCGAGGGCCCGCCGTCGTCCGGGCATTCGTCCACCATGGCGGGGTGGTAACCTCCCCGCGTGCAGCGCGCCCTCCGGTCCATCGCATTCGCCGGCCTGCTCGCGTTCGGGCCCCCCTCCGCGCGGGCGGACGCTCCGGCAGGGCTCGACGTGCGCGTGCCGGCGACGGCCGCGGTCGCCGGTGCCGCGCTCGCCGCCTGGGCGGGGCTTGCCCTGGCCCAGCCGGAGCTCGCGCCCACCACCTGCCGCTGGTGTCAGCCGCCAGGGCCTGACCGCGCGATCCGCGAGGCGCTCCGCTGGCACGATCCGGGCGCGGCGGGCCGGGCGTCCGACATCCTCGTGGTGGGCCTGCCGGGCGCCCTCGTCGCGGCCGACCTCGCCATGGCGGGCGGCGATCTGCGCAGGGCGGGGGAGGACGTGCTCGTGGCGGCCGAGGCGATGGCCGTGTCGGGCCTCGCCACCGAGGTCCTGAAGGACGTGGTGGGCCGGCGGCGCCCGGCGTCGTGGGCGGCGGGCGGGAGGACCTCGCCCGACGACGACACCGCCATGCCCTCCGGCCACGCGTCCAGCGCGTTCGCGGTCGCGAGCGCGTTCGGCACCATCGCGCGCCTGCGCGGCTACGGCGCCTGGCCAGCCGTGTACGCCGGCGGCTTCGCGCTCGCGGGCGCCATGTCCTATCTGCGCCTTGCCGCCGACAGGCACTGGGCGAGCGACGTCCTCGCGGGCGCGGCGATCGGGACCGCCGCCGGGCTCGGCGTGCCGCTCCTGCACCGCGGGCAGGGGGCCCAGGCACGCCCTGCCCTCGCGGCGCTCCCGCTCGGCATCGCCGTGAGCTTCTGAAGAGGCTGGACGGCAAGTGGATCTCCCCGAGCACTTCGCGCGGCTGCAGCGGCTCCTCGACGCCGAGCGCGACGAGGAGCGCGAAAGATTCGCGGAGGTGCGCGGGCGCCTCAGCCTTCGGGAGCGCGAGGCGCGGGGGCTCGCGGTCGGCGACGCCGAGGCGGTGGAGGAGGGTGGGCTGGCGGGGCGCCCGCTGGTCTGGTTCGGCAGGCCGGACAACGCGCCGCTGGGGGGAGCGCGCATCGGGGTGGGGAGCCTGGTGCGCGTCCGGCCTCGGCGCGGGGGCGATGCCACGGAGGACGCTCCGGCGGGCGTGGTGGCACGGCGGACGCGGACGCGGGTGGCGGTGGCGTTCGAGGACGGCCCGCCGGATTGGGCCGTGGAGGGGCGCGTCGTCCTCGAGCTGGAGGCCTCCCCGGTCACGTGGGAACGGCTCTCCGCAGGCGTTCGGCGGATGGCGGAGTGGAAGGAGGGGAAGCGCTGGCACGCCGTCCTCGGCGGGAGCGCGCCGCGGTTCGAGACGGGCGCACGGACCCTATCCTCTTCGTCCGGGATAGCGGTGACGCGGCTCAACCCGGAGCAGGCCCGCGCGCTCGACCTCGCCGAGCGGGCGCAGGACCTGGCCCTCGTCCACGGTCCGCCCGGCACCGGGAAGACGACGGTGCTCGTGGAGCTCATCGCGCGCGCGGCGGCGCGCGGGGAGAGCGTGCTGGCGACCGCCCCGTCCAACCTCGCGGTCGACAACCTGCTGGAGCGGCTGGTGGCCGCCGGGGTGGACGGCGTGCGCGTCGGACACCCGGCGCGCGTGCTCCCCTCCCTGCTCGCGCACACGCTGGAGGCGCGCGTCGCCGGTCACGAGTCGGCGCGCATCGCGCAGGGGCTCGTGGCCGAGGCGCTGGACCTCCGCCGGACGGCGCGCAAGCGCAAGGGGCGCCGCGGGCCGGGGCGCTTCAGCGAGGCGCGCGAGGCGGAGCGCGCGGCGCGGGCGCTCCTCGCGGAGGCGCGCGCGCTGGAAGCGCGGGCCGAAGAGGAGGTGCTCTCGCGCGCGAAGGTCGTGCTCGCCACGCTCACCTCGCTCGATGGCCCCGCCCTCGCACGGCGGCGCTTCGCGCTGGCGGTGGTGGACGAGGCCACGCAGGCGGTGGAGCCCGCGACGTACCTCGCGCTCCTCCGCGGGGACAGGGCGGTGCTTGCCGGGGACCACCTGCAGCTTCCGCCCACGGTCCTCTCGGCCGCCGCGCAGGAAGGAGGCCTCGGTACCTCGCTCTTCGAGCGGCTCGCGCTGGCGCACGGCGACGCGGTGAAGGTGACCCTGGAGGAGCAGCACCGGATGAACGAGCGGATCATGCGCTACCCGTCGGATGCGCTCTACGGGGGAAGGTTGCGCGCTCACCCGGCCGTCGCCCACCACGCGCTCGACGACGCGCCGCTGGAGGTGGTGGACACCTCCGGCCGAGGCTTCGAGGACGCGACGCCGGAGGGCTCCGACTCGAAGGTGAACGAGGGCGAGGCGGAGCTGGCGGCGCAGGAAGTGGAGCGGGTGCTCTCCCTGGGCGTCCCGCCCGCGGAGGTGGCAGTCATCGCCCCCTACCACGCGCAGGTGCAGCGGCTCCGCCAGCTCCTCGCCGGCCGGGTGGAGGAGGGACTGGAGGTGGACACCGTGGACGGGTTCCAGGGGCGAGAAAAGGAGGCGGTGGTGGTGTCGCTGGTCCGCGCGAACGAGGCGGGGGAGGTGGGCTTCCTGTCGGACGTGCGGCGGATGAACGTGGCGCTCACCCGGGCGCGCAAGAAGCTGGTGGTGGTGGGGGATGGAGCGACGGTGGCGAGGCATCCGTTCTACGCGGCGTTCTTCGACCACGCGCAGGCGACGGGGGCGTGGCGGAGTGCGTGGGAGAGGTGAGGGGGTTGGGGGTTGGGGGTC
>JBBQEB010000120.1:0-12204 GCA_038320275.1 Myxococcales bacterium
GGCGGAGGCGGGCCCGGAGCGAGCGGGGGGCAGGGGGGGCCGAGCATCACCGGGACCCACCATCGGAGCGAAGCGGAACAACCGGGCGGGTGGCGGAACGGCAGACGCGCCGGCCTTAGGAGCCGGTGCCGCGAGGCGTGAGGGTTCGAGTCCCTCCCCGCCCAATTTCCTTGACCACGCCGGGCGTGGCACGTACCAACCACCCTCTTTTTCAACGGAAGGGCGCACCTGTCATGAACATCGAGGTCGAGAACGTCTCGCCGGTCGAGAAGAAGGTCACGGTGGAGGTCGATCCCGACCGCGTGGTGAAGGAGCTCGACAGCGCCTACCTGGCCCTCGGCCGCCGCGTGAAGCTGCGCGGCTTCCGCGCCGGCAAGATTCCGCGCAAGGTTCTGGAGCGGCACTTTCGCGAGGAGGTCGAGCGCGACGTGGTGCAGAAGCTCGTCACCAGCGTGTTCTCGGACGCTGTGCGCGACCGGGAGATCGCGGCGGTCGCCCCTCCGCGCATCGACATCGCCGAGCCCGGGCTGCAGCATGCCCAGCCCTTTCGCTTCACCGCCCGCGTGGAAGTGAAGCCGAAGCTCGAGCCCAAGGACTACCGCGGCCTGGAGGCGAGCCGCCGGGCGGTGGAGGTCACGGACCAGATGGTGTCGGACGAGCTCACCCGGATCCAGGACGGCATGGCCCGGCTCGTTCCGGTGGAGGGCCGCTTCGACGCGCAGGTGGACGATTTCGCCATCATCGACCACGAGGGGACCGCCGACGGCATGCCGTTCGAGGGCGGCCGCGCCGCGGACATCACCGTGCGCGTCGCGGCGGGCGATCTGGCGGACGGTTTCCTGCCGCAGCTCGCGGGCGTGAAGCTCGGCGACACCATCGAGATCGACCAGACCTTTCCGCCCGATCATAGGTTCGAGGCGCTCCGCGGGAAGTCGGGGCACTTCAAGGTGACGTTGAAGGGGCTGAAGATCCGTGAGGTCCCGGCCCTCGATGACGAGCTCGCGAAGGATCTCGGCGCCCCCGAAGTCGACTCGCTCGAGGGGCTGCGGGCCCGCATCCGGGAGGATCTCGGGAAGCGCGAACAGCACCGCTCCGATTCGGACCTGAAGGACGCCCTGGTGAAGGCCGCGCTCGCCCGGAACGACTTCGAGGTTCCGGCGGCGCTGGTGGAGCGCGCGGTGGACACCATGATCCAGGGCGCCGCGGAGCGCTTCACGCGCCAGGGGCTCGACATCCGGCAGATGGGGCTCGACGTCTCGAGGCTGCGGGCCGACCTCCGGGAGCAGGCACTGCTTCAGGTGAAGGGCGCGCTCCTCCTCGAGGCCATCGCCGAGGCCGAGAAGATCGAGGTCGGCGAGGAGGACGTGCAGGCGGAGATCGCGCGCACCGCCGCCGAGGTGCGCCTGCCGCTCGCTCGCGTGCAGCAGGAGCTGCGCTCCCCGCAGGCGCGCGCGGCCCTCGAGAACAAGCTCCGCGAGGACAAGGCGCTTGCCTTCTTGACCTCCGAGGCTAAGCTCTCCTGACTCCCGCGGCGCGCCGCGGTCCGCACCCCGGAGGCAACCTTTGCCCTACATTCCGATGCCGTACGTGGTGGAGCAGACGCACCGCGGCGAGCGCAGCTACGACATCTACTCGCGCCTCCTGAAGGACCGGATCGTCTTCCTGGGTACGCCGGTGGACGACGACGTGGCCAACGTCGTCATCGCGCAGTTCCTGTTCCTGGAGTCCGAGGATCCGGACAAGGACATCTCGCTCTACATCAACAGCCCCGGGGGGTCGGTCACGGCCGGGCTCGCCATCTACGACACCATGCAGTACGTGAAGCCGCAGGTCTCCACCATCTGCCTCGGCCAGTGCGCCTCCATGGGAGCGTTCCTCCTCACGGGCGGCGCCCACGGGAAGCGCTTCGCCGTCCCCAACGCGCGCGTGATGATCCATCAGCTCTCCGGCGGGTTCCAGGGCCAGGCCACCGACATCGACATCCAGGCGCGCGAGGCGCTGCGGCTCAAGGCGCGGCTGAACGAGATCATGGCGCGCCACACCGGCCAGCCGCTCGAGCGCATCGAGAAGGACACCGAGCGCGACTACTTCATGGGCCCCGGCGAGGCGAAGGAGTACGGCCTCATCGACGAGGTGATCACACACCGCCACCGACCGGGCCCGGCACCGGACAAGAAGCCTTGATAGACTGAGGATCCGAGGCTTCGGACCGGCCGGGAGGTGAACGTGGAGAAGCGTGAGGCGCTCAGCTGCAGCTTTTGCGGCAAGAGCCAGAAAGAGGTCAAGAAGCTCATCGCCGGGCCGACCGTCTACATCTGCGACGAGTGCATCGGGCTCTGCAACGACATCATCGCGGAGGAGATCGCCGGCGAGGAGAAGAAGGATCAGAAGGTCCGCATCCCGCGCCCCTCCGAGATCAAGACCATCCTCGACGAGTACGTGATCGGGCAGGAGCGGGCCAAGAAGACGCTCGCGGTCGCGGTCCACAACCACTACAAGCGCATCGAGACGCGCATCGCGGTGGACGACGTCGAGCTGCAGAAGTCGAACATCCTCCTCCTCGGCCCCACTGGCTCCGGCAAGACGCTGCTCGCGCAGACGCTCGCCAAGATCCTCAACGTCCCCTTCACCATCGCCGACGCCACCTGCCTCACCGAGGCCGGGTACGTGGGCGAGGACGTCGAGAACATCATCGTGAACCTCCTGCAGGCCGCCGATCACGACATCGAGCGCGCGCAGAAGGGCATCGTCTACATCGACGAGATCGACAAGATCGCCCGCAAGAGTGAGAACCCGTCCATCACCCGGGACGTCTCCGGCGAGGGCGTGCAGCAGGCCCTCCTGAAGATCATCGAGGGCACCGTCGCGAACGTGCCGCCCAAGGGCGGGCGCAAGCATCCCCAGCAGGAGTTCCTGCAGGTGGACACCTCGAACATCCTCTTCATCTGCGGCGGCGCCTTCTGCGGGCTGGAGGGCATCATCGAGCGCCGCATCGGCGGCAAGAGCCTGGGGTTCGGCTCCGACGTGAAGTCGAAGACGGAGAAGAACATCGGCGAGCTGCTCGCCATGGTCGAGCCCGACGACCTGCTCAAGTTCGGGATGATCCCGGAGTTCGCGGGCCGCCTGCCGGTGGTCACCAGCCTGGAGGAGCTCGACGAGCCATCGCTCATCGAGATCCTCACCAAGCCGCGGAACGCGCTCGTGAAGCAGTACCGCAAGCTGCTCGAGATGGACGGCGTGCAGCTCAAGTTCACCGAGGGAGCGCTCCGCGCCGTTGCGCGCGCCGCCCTGAAGAACCGGGCGGGAGCCCGCGGGCTGCGGGCCATCCTCGAGAACGCGATGCTCGACATCATGTACGACGTGCCCAGCAGGCGGAACGTCCGCGAGATCGTCATCTCCGAGGACGTCATCGACAAGGGCGAGGCGCCCCTGGTCGTCCTGCAAAAGGAGGCGGAGAGCGCCTGAGGGAGGCTTCCGCCACCGCGCGCACCGCCCCGAAGGCCGGCCATTCGCCGGCCTTTTTTGCGTCCAGGGCAAGCGCTCGCCCGCCTCAACTCCCTTTGACGGCTGGCAGAGCGCACGACAAGTAAGGGTGGGCCCGCTCCGGGGTCTGTCGCGCCCTCTCGACTGGAGCCACGCCGCGATGTCCATGTTCTTCCGCAACGACGACGCAAAGCGCGAGGGGAAGGCGAAGGGCAGCGTCCTTCCGCTCCTGCCGCTGCGGGACATCATCGTCTTCCCGCACATGGTGGTCCCGCTCTTCGTCGGCCGCGAGAAGTCCATCGCTGCGCTGGAGGAGGCCATGGGCTCGGACAAGGCCATCCTCCTCTGCGCACAGAAGAAGGCGAAGACGAACGAGCCCGCGATGGAGGACATCTTCCCGGTGGGGACGGTGGGGACGCTGATCCAGCTCCTGCGGCTCCAGGACGGCACGGTGAAGGTGCTCGTGGAGGGCAAGCGCAGGGCACGCATCCGCCGCGTGGTCGCCACCGACCGCTTCTTCCAGGTGGAGGCCGACGACATCGAGGAGCCGGTCGAGCAGACCGTGGAGCTCGAGGCCCTGATGCGCTCCGTTCACTCGACGTTCGAGGCGTACGTCAAGCTCAACAAGCGCATCCCGCCCGAGATGCTGATGAGCGTCTCGACCATCGACGACGCCGCGCGC
Organism: Myxococcales bacterium; assembly: GCA_038320275.1. Classification (GTDB taxonomy): domain Bacteria; phylum Myxococcota; class Myxococcia; order Myxococcales; family Anaeromyxobacteraceae; genus Anaeromyxobacter_A. The sequence goes on from JBBQEB010000120.1 coordinate 4,166, forward strand.
CTCGCCGACACCGTGGTGGCGCACCTGTCGCTCAAGCTGAACGACAAGCAGGCCATCCTCGAGACCGAGTCGCCGAAGAAGCGGCTCGAGAAGCTGTACGAGCTGATGCAGGGCGAGATCGAGATCTTGCAGGTCGAGAAGAAGATCCGCACCCGCGTCAAGAAGCAGATGGAGAAGACGCAGAAGGAGTACTACCTCAACGAGCAGATGCAGGCGATCCAGAAGGAACTGGGCGAGCGGGATGAGTTCAAGAACGAGATCCAGGAGCTCGAGGAGAAGATCAAAGAGAAGAAGATGTCGAAGGAGGCGACCGCCAAGGCGAAGAAGGAGCTCAAGAAGCTGAAGATGATGAGCCCGATGAGCGCCGAGGCCACCGTCGTCCGCAACTACATCGACTGGATCCTGTCGCTCCCCTGGTACGAGTACAGCAACGACAAGCTCGACATCGGCGAGGCCGAAAAGGTGCTCGACGAGGACCACTTCGGGCTCCGCAAGCCGAAGCAGCGCATCCTCGAGTACCTCGCGGTGCAGAAGCTCGTGGACGCGATCAAGGGGCCCATCCTCTGCTTCGTGGGGCCCCCTGGCGTCGGCAAGACCTCGCTGGCGCGCTCCATCGCGCGCGCCATGGGACGCAACTTCGTGCGCGTCAGCCTCGGCGGCGTGCGAGACGAGGCCGAGATCCGCGGCCACCGGCGCACCTACATCGGCGCCATGCCCGGCAAGATCATCCAGTCCCTCAAGAAGGCCGGCAGCGGCAACCCTGTCTTCCTCCTCGACGAGGTGGACAAGATGTCCACCGACTTCCGCGGTGATCCCAGCGCGGCGCTGCTGGAGGTCCTCGACCACGAGCAGAACTTCAACTTCAACGACCACTACCTCGACCTCGACTACGACCTCTCCAAGGTGATGTTCATCTGCACGGCGAACACCATGGGCGGTATCCCGGCGCCGCTGCAGGACCGCATGGAGGTCATCCGGCTGGCCGGCTACACCGAGCTCGAGAAGCTCTCCATCGCCCGCCGCTATCTCGTCCCGAAGCAGCTCGAGACGAACGGCCTGCGCAACGTCGCGGTGCGCTTCCGCAAGGACGCGCTCCGCGTCCTCATCCAGCGCTACACGAAGGAGTCCGGCGTGCGGTCGCTCGAGCGCGAGATCGCCAGCATCTGTCGCAAGATTGCCAAGGACGTGCTCGCTGCCGGGCCGGAGAAGAAGTACGTGGTGGGCCCCAAGTCGGTCGAGCGGTACCTCGGTCCGCAGCGCTTCCGTTACGGCACGGCCGAGGTGGAGGATCAGCTCGGGCTGACCACCGGCCTCGCCTGGACCGAGCTCGGCGGAGAGCTGCTCACCATCGAGGCGACGGTGATGCCCGGCAAGGGCAAGCTCATGATCACGGGGAAGCTGGGCGAGGTGATGCAGGAGTCTGCGCAGGCGGCGATGAGCTACGTGAGGTCGCGGGCGGAGGTGCTGGGGCTCGACAAGCGCTTCATCGAGAACATGGACATCCACGTTCACGTGCCGGAGGGCGCCATCCCCAAGGACGGGCCGTCGGCCGGGATCACCATGGCGACGACGCTCGTCTCCGCGCTCTGCCGCATCCCCGTCCGCAAGGATGTGGCGATGACCGGGGAGATCACGCTGCGCGGCCGCGTGCTGCCCATCGGCGGCCTCAAGGAGAAGGTGCTCGCCGCGCACCGGGGGGGGATCAAGAAGATCATCATCCCCAAGGAGAACGCGAAGGACGTGGTGGAGATCCCGAAGAAGGTCCGCGATCGCCTCCAGATCGTCCTCGTCGAGCACACCGACGAGGTGCTGCGCGAAGCGCTGCGGCTGGAGGACCCCGAGGCGTTCTTCGCGAAGCTGCCCGCCAGCATGGGCATGGTCGCGGAGGGCACGCCCCCCCGGCCCCAGCCGGCCATCGCGCCCCCGCCGCCCTCGCCCAACTGAGCTCGGAGGGCCGACCCATGAGCCTGCCACTCGTTCCCATGCACGATCCCGTCGCGAGCCCGGGGGCTGGAAGCGACCTCTCCCCCGACGCGGTCCGCGAGCTTCAGGAGGAGATCCGCGCGCTCGCGCGCGAGAAGGACGCGATCCTGCTCGCGCACAACTACCAGGTGCCCGAGGTGCAGTCGGTCGCCGACGTGGTGGGCGACTCCCTGCAGCTCGCCATCGCGGCGCAACAGGTCCCGCAGTCCACCATCGTCTTCTGCGGCGTGCACTTCATGGCGGAGTCGGCCAAGGTGCTGAACCCGGCGAAGCGCGTGCTCCTCCCCAATCTCTCCGCCGGCTGCTCGCTCGCGGACTCCATCACGGCGGAGGGGCTCGAGGACTGGAAGGCGCGCTACCCCGGCCACGCGGTGGTCACCTACGTGAACTCCTCGGCCGAGGTGAAGGCGCTGTCGGACGTGTGCTGCACCAGCGCCAATGCCGCCAGCGTGGTTCGCTCCCTGCCCGAGAAGAAGATCCTGTTCACGCCCGACCGGAACCTGGGCGCGTGGGTGAAGGCGAGGGTGCCGGAGAAGGAGATCGTCGTCTACGACGGCTGCTGCCCGGTGCACGACGTGCTTCGAGGCGCGACCGTGGAGCGGGTGAAGGCCTCGCAGCCCGACGCCGTGGTCATCGCCCACCCCGAGTGCCGCGCCGACGTGCTGGCGCTGGCGGACGAGATCTGCTCCACCACCGCCATGCTCTCGGCGGTGGACAAATACCCGCAGGCGCGAACGTTCATCGTGGCGACCGAGCACGGCATCGTCCACCAGCTGCGCCGCCGCCACCCCGACAAGGAGTTCATCGTCGCGGACGGCTGCATCGGCTGCCGCCTGCACTGTCCGTACATGAAGATGATCGATCTGGTCATGGTCCGGGACGCGCTGGCGCGCGGCAAGCACGAGATCGACGTGCCCGCCGACGTCTCGGAAGGAGCCCGCCGCGCGCTGGAGCGCATGATCGCGGTCCCGCGGGACAGCTGAGCGCAGCGCTCCTGTGAGGCCGGGACGCGGCGAGGTTGCCGCAGCCCCGGAGCCCACCCCTCACCGCTCTCAGCGACCGCCTGCCCCTTGCGCCGGCTGCAGCTCGCGGACGATGCGATCGGCGCGGTAGATCTTCGACAGCGCCTCGAGGAGCGCGGCGCTGTGCACCGACACGGCCCGGTTCACCGACTCGTCGAAGCCGTAGTCGCCTCCCAGCGATTGGATGTTGCCGTCGAAGATGAGCCCGACGATCTGGGCGTTGCGATCGACCACCGGCGAGCCGGAGTTGCCGCCGATGATGTCGTTCGTCGTCGCCATGTTGAAGGGCGTCGCCATGTTCACCCGCGGCTTCGCGTCCAGCCAGCTCCTGGGCAGCGCGAAGGGCTCTCTGCCGGTGTCGCGCTCGTACGCGCCGGCGAAGGTCGTGATGGGCTGCACCACCTTGCCGTTCTCCGGGTAGCCCTTCACCGCTCCGTAGGAGAGGCGCGGCGTGAAGGTGGCGTCGGGGTAGGTGCTCGTACCCTGCGTCTCGAAACGCGAGCGGGCGATCACCTCCGACGAGCGCTTGACCACCGACTCGATCCCGTCCTCGTAGGTCTTGCGGATCGCGCGGCCGTCCGGGTCGATCTTCAGCATGAGCGCGATGAGGGCGTCGTCCTTGGCGGCCGCCTCCACCGCCGGCTTGCCTCCCTCCCACAGCCGCTTGCGGTAGGCGACGTCCTTCAGCTTGGTGCCCTTCACGAGCTGCGCGGCCACCTCGGCCGGCGAGGACTTGCCGAGAACCTTCTTCACGAAGGGATCGTCGGCGCCCAGGTTCTCCCGCATCTTGGTGAGGCTGAACTCGAGGTTGAACACCTCGAACTCGTCGAAGACCGGGGCGGGCGAGAAGAGCGCCTGGGTGATGGCGGGCAGGTTGGAGTCACGGTACTCGCGCAGCCGCTGCTCGTTGGGCTTCGGGCGCTCCTCGGCGGCGCGCACCAGCATGCGCGCGCGAGGGGCGAGATCGCCGCCGAAGGAGCCGCCGCGCTCCATGTAGGTGAGCGGCTTGCGGATCTGCAGCAGCTTCGCTTCGGACTGGGCGACGGCGTCGAAGGCCGGGAGGTACATCTTCGCCTTGGCTGGGTCCTTGGCGAGCTGCGCCTTGAGGTTCTCCTCCTCCGCGACCTTCGAGGCGAAGAACTTCTTGTCCTGCAGTGCCTCCAGCCGGCCCCGGAGCGCCTTGAAGGAGTTCTCCACCCCGAAGAGCTCGGCGTTGGAATAGCGGGCCTGCTCCGGGCCGCGGTGCGCGTACTCGATGAGCCGGCCGCGCAGCTCGGCAAGGATCGCCAGCCGGTCCGTCAGCAGCGCGTCGCGCAGGTACTCGAGCTGCGAGATGGTGAGCTGGCGCGAGGTGCCTCCGGGATTGCCGGAGACGAAGGTGAGGTCGCCGTCCTTGACGCCGGAGGGCGACCAGCGGAACCAGTGGTCGAGCTTGGCGGGCTTGCCGCCGTCGTACACGCGCACGAAGGAGACGTCGAGGTCGTAGCGGGGGAAGTTGAAGTTGTCCGGGTCGCCGCCGAAGAACGCGATCTGGAACTCGGGCGCGAAGACGAGCCGCACGTCCTGGTAGCGCTTGTACGTGTAGAGGTCGTACTTGCCTCCCTGGTAGAGCGTCACGACCTCACAGCGCATGGTGTCGGAGGTCTGGCACTCCTTCTCGGCGCGCGCCATCTCGCCTCGCTGCGCCTCGTTGTACTTCTGTCCTTCCAGTCCCTGGGTGGCCTTGTTCATCCGCGCGGTGACGTCGGTGATGGCGACGAGCTGGTTCACCTCCAGCGCAGGGCACTTCACCTCCTCAGCGGCGGTCTTGGCGTAGAAGCCGCTCTTCACGTAGTCCTTCTCGCCGGTCGAGAGCTGCTCGATGCAGGAGTGGGCGCAGTGGTGATTCGTCATCACGAGGCCGCTCTCCGAGACGAAGCTGGCGGAGCAGCCCTGGGCGAGGCGTGCCGAGGAGAGCCGGACGTGGTCGAGCCACTTGGCGTCCGGCCGGAAGCCGTACTTCTGCTCGACCTTGGCAGCGGGGAAGTCGTTGAAGGTCCACATGCCTTCGTCGGCACGGGCGGCGAGCGGGATGACCGCGGCCGCGCAGAGCGCTGCGATGATCTTCATGGGGGGGGATCTCCTGAAGGTGAAGCCAGAAGCGGGATGACCCCACTTCTAAGGGGAAAGCCGCCATACGACAACCCGTGGAAGGGCTATATTGCCGGGGTGAACCGCGCGAAGGTGGTGCTCTACGTCCTGCTCGTGCTCGCTCTCGGAGCCGTGCAGCTGGTCGTCGTGTCGCGCTGGCTGACGGAGCGCTCCGTAGAACGCCTCGACCGGGAGCTCCGGACCGGGGCTGGCGAGGTCCTCGCGATCGCTGGGGCCGCCCGAGACGGGGCGTCCCTCGCCAGGCTCCGCAGCGCGACCGGTTCCGAGGTCACCCTGCTCTCGCCGTCGGCCCCGCCCCGGAGCACACTACCGTCACCCGCGGAGCTGCGGGCGGTGGCGGAGGCCGCGAGGGGAAACACGGGGCGGACCGTCGGCGCCGGACGGCTCGGGCCGCAGCCGCTCGGGCTCCCGTTGCCCCTCGAGCTTCCAGCCCTGCCCCTCCTTCTCACCGACGCTCCGGCGCATCGGGTGCACACCGTGGCGCTCGGAGGCGCCGGGGCGGAGCTCGTCGCCCTGTCGCAGGGCACCGCGGAGCTCCTTCGGCCGGTGATCGCATACCAGTGGCTCACGCTGGCCGGGCTCGCGCTGCTCCTCCTCGCGGGGCTCGCCGTCACGCTGCTCGTCACGGACGATCGCAGGCCCGGCGTGCCGCGCGAGCTGCTCGCCGCCGCCGATCGGCTCGCGCACGGGGACCTCGACGCGCGCGCGCCGGTGCTGGCGGGAAGCATGGGTATCCTGGCGGCGGCCCTGAACCGGACGGCGGACCTGGCGAGGGCGGGCGCGGCCACGGCGACGACGGCGGTGCGCACGGCTGGGGAGGAGGAGACCTCGACCTCGATCTCGACCGCGACCGCGACGCCGACCTCGATCCCGACCTCGATCTCGATCTCGATCCCGACTCCGACTCCGACCTCCACCTCCACCTCGACCTCGACCGCGACCTCGACCGCGACTCCGACCGCGACCTTGGTCCCCGCTCCCGCGCCGTCCCGCAGGGTCATCGCCACCGGTGCCTCGCCGCGGCGGCCTGCTCCGGTCGTGGTGCCCGGCGAGGCGGACACGGGCGAGCAGACCATCGAGACGGCGCTCACGTCCGCTGCGATGCTGGCCGGAAGCCCGGTGCCTCTGGATGAGGAGGACGCGGCGTGGGAGGGCGTGTACCGCGAGTTCGTCGAGGCGCGCCGCCTCTGCGGTGAGTCGCCGGAGGGCGTCTCCTACGATCGCTTCCGGGAGAAGCTGCGGCGCAACCGCGATCAGCTCCGTGAGAAGCACGGCTGCCGGACGGTGCGCTTCCAGGTCTACGTGAAGGACGGGAAGGCGGCGCTCAAGGCCATCCCCGTGCGCTGACGGCCTTCCTCAGTTCCCCTCCATGAAGAAGTTCTGCGGCGCCACGTCTTGCGCCGCGGCCGCGCGCGCCGGGACGGTCCCCGCCAGGAAAGGCATGGCGAGTGCGCCGGGCGAACCGGGGTCCACCATGAGACCGCTCCTGGCATCGACCTGCACCAGCTCGACGTCGGTCGGCCTGGCGAGGTCCGTCGGCGGGCGCGAGCCCAGCGCCTCCTTCATGAACGAGATCCAGGCCGGGAGCGCGGCTCCCGCGCCGGTCTCGTGCGAGCCGAGAGGCTCGTGCGAGTCGAACCCCACCCACACGCCCGCCACCAGCTCGGGGGAGAAGCCCACGAACCAGGCATCCCGGTGCTCCTGTGCGGTGCCCGTCTTGCCAGCCAGCGGCCGGCCCAGGACCTTGGCCTGGGTGGCGGTCCCGAGCTCGACCACGCTCTTCATCATGTCCGCGAGGACGAACGCCACGCCAGGCTCCAGCCCCGCCGCCGGCGCGCCGCCCACGCTCGCGCTCGCGGTCGCATTCGCGTTCGAGCTTGAGCTCGAAGTCGCCGGCACCACCAGCGGCGCCGCCGCTCCCGAGGTGAGGTAGGGCAGGGCGACGGGCGGGTGCTCCTCGAGGACCTGGCCCTTGCGGTCGCGCACGCGCAGCACGAGCAGCGGCGGCGTGGCGAGCCCGCGCGCGGCGATGGTGGTGAAGGCGTTCACGAGCTCGAGCGGCGTGACCTCCCCGACGCCCAGCGCGAGGGAGAGGGTGCGGGGCAGCTCGGACTCGATGCCGGCCCTTCGCGCGAACGCGATGATGGCGTCCACGCCCAGCGCATCGACGAGCTTCGCCGCTACCGTGTTCTTCGAGTGTGCCAGCGCGTACTCGAGGAGGATCGGTCCGTCGTACACGTCGCGCTCGAAGTTCTGCGGCTTCCACTCCTTGCCGGTGATCGGGTCGCGGTACAGGTCGGGCGTGTCGTAGACGACGCTCGCCGCCGTGTACCTCCGCGACTCCACCGCGGCTCCCCACACGAAGGGCTTGAAGGCGGAGCCGGGCTGGCGGCGCGCCTGGATGGCCCGATTGAACTGGGAGGTGCCGAAGTCGTAGCCGCCGACCAGGGCGCGGATCCCGCGGGTGGCCGGGTCGATCGCCACCAGGGCGCCCTGCACGCGGGGCGGCTGCTCCAGCGCGAGGACGAGTGGCTTGCCGGCACGGGCGAGCTCGACAGGGCGCGCCGACAGGACCCGCACCAGCACGATGTCCCCGGCCTTCACCACGTCCCGCACCCGGCGCGGCGCCGCCGTGCCGCTGGTGGGGCTGAACTTGCGCGCCCAGGTCACCTCCGCGAGCGCGATGGCCCCGCGCGCGCCGCCCAGATCCACGGAGGCCGCGCGGTCGCCGGACTGGGTGACGAGCGCAGCGTAGATCCCGCCCGCGACCAGCGGCCGCACGGCCGCGCTGGCCTTGGGGCTCGCGCCCGGCTCGGCACCCTCCGGCTCGTCGCGGGGCACGCGGGTGAGATCCCAGACCATGAGCTCGCCCGGGCGGGGACT
>JBBQEB010000121.1:0-11982 GCA_038320275.1 Myxococcales bacterium
CGGCCACGTGAGAGTGGAGAGCGGCGTGACGGCGGCGGGCCCACGGCGACGATCGCGTTGCCGCGCGAGTCCGGCAAGCGGCCGGTCGTCCGCCAAACGAGCCCGCACCGCACGGTGAAACCTGATCCCGGGGCGCCGCCGTCACGGCACGCGCCCTGCTCCTGCGGTCGATGCATGCTCGTCCGCGTCCGATCCTCGGCAGTGCTCGGCGTCAGCGCCGTTGGCATCGACGTCGAGGTCGACGTCACCGACGGCATGCCGAACTTTCACCTGGTCGGGCTCGCCACCAGCGCCGTCCAGGAGGCGAAGGTGCGCGTCCAGGCGGCGGTGCGGAACTGCGGGGTGAAGCTGCCCGAGAAGCGCGTCGTCGTGAACCTCGCCCCGGCCGACCTGCGCAAGGAGGGCACCAGCTTCGACCTACCCATCGCGGTGGCGCTGCTCGCCTCCTGCAAGGAGCTCCCACTCGAGGCGCTGGAAGGGCTGCATTTCACGGGAGAGCTGTCGCTGTCGGGCGAGCTCAAGCCGGTGCGCGGGGTGCTGGCGCAGGCCATCGAGGCGCGGCGCAGCGGCGCGCGCGGAATCGTGGTCCCGGAGCCGAACGCGCTCGAGGCGGCGGTGGTGGAGGGGCTGCGAGTCCACCCCGCGCGCCATTTCGGCGAGGTGGTGGCCTGGGCACGGGGCACGGTGGCGATGCCCATCCGCCCGCCTCTCCGGTCCGTGCCGTCGATCGACCCCGCGCTCGACCTCGCCGAGGTAGCCGGCCAGGAGCACGCGCGGCGAGCGCTGGAGGTGGCCGCCGCCGGCGCTCACAACCTCCTGCTCTTCGGCCCGCCCGGGAGCGGCAAGACGATGCTCGCCCGGAGACTTCCCGGGATCCTGCCTCCGCTCTCCTTCGAGGAGGCGCTGGAGGCCACAGTGGTCCACAGCGTGGCAGGGCTCACCCGCGACCGGGGACTCCTGGTGGAGCGGCCGTTCCGCTCCCCGCACCACTCCGTCTCCGACGCAGGGCTGGTGGGGGGCTCGAGCATGCTCCGGCCCGGCGAGGTCTCGCTGGCGCACCACGGCGTGCTCTTTCTCGACGAGCTGCCCGAGTTTCGCCGCCACGTCCTCGATGCCCTGCGGCAGCCCGCGGAAGACGGCGAGGTGTGCATCGTCCGCGCCGCGCGCTCGGTGGTCTATCCCGCCCAGTTCATGCTGGTCGCCGCCATGAACCCGTGCCCGTGTGGCTGGTACGGCGATCCCAGGCGCTCCTGCCGCTGCACGCTGCACGAGCTCGACGTCTACCGTCGGAGGATCTCGGGCCCGCTCATCGACCGCATCGACCTGCAGGTGGACGTGCCGTCGGTGCCCCCCGCGTCGCTGGGGTGCGGGGGCAAGGGGGAGCCGAGCGAGATCGTGCGCGAGCGGGTGCTCGCGGCGCGCCTCCGGCAGTCCGAGCGCTCGGCCGAGGTGTCCGGAGCGCGCGTGAACGCGCGGCTCAAGGGCAAGGGGCTCCGCCGCGCCTGCGCCCTGGACGCGCCGGGGCGCAGCATCCTCGCCCGGGCGGTGGAGAAGCTGGGGCTCTCGGCCCGCGCGCACGACCGGGTGCTGCGCGTCGCGCGCACCATCGCCGACCTGGAGGGGACACCCTCGATCCTGCCGGTGCACGTCGCCGAGGCAGTGCAGTACCGCGCGCTCGACAGGAGCGCGTGAGGGCGCCTCGAGCGCCCGTCCCACGCCCGCGCCTCCCGCCCGGGCTTCCTGCAGAGGAGAGACCATGACGAAGATCACGGAGAAGATGAAGGCCCTCGGCGCGGCAGTGGCCGGGATCGAAAAGCAATTCGGAAAGGGGAGCATCATGCGGCTCGTCGAAGGAGGGGAGGTGCCGGCCATCGCCGTCATCTCGAGCGGCTCGGTGGGGCTCGACCTCGCCATGGGCGTGGGGGGCTACCCGCGCGGCCGGGTGATCGAGATCTTCGGGCCCGAGTCGTCGGGCAAGACCACGCTCGCGCTGCACGCCATCGCGGAGGTGCAGAAGGCCGGGGGCGTGGCGGCCTTCATCGACGCGGAGCATGCGCTCGACGTGACCTACGCCCGGAGGCTGGGCGTGAACCTGTCCGACCTGCTCATCTCGCAGCCGGACACCGGTGAGCAGGCGCTCGAGATCGGCGAGCAGCTCGTCCGCTCCGGGGCGGTGGACCTCATCGTGGTGGACTCGGTGGCGGCGCTGGTGCCGCGCGCCGAGATCGAGGGGGAGATGGGCGATGCGCACATGGGGGTGCAGGCGCGGCTCATGAGCCAGGCCTTGCGGAAGCTCGCCGCGGTCGTCTCGCGCAACGGTGCGACGGTCGTCTTCATCAACCAGATCCGCATGAAGATCGGAGTCGTGTTCGGGAACCCCGAGACGACCACCGGGGGCAACGCGCTCAAGTTCTACGCCTCGATCCGGCTCGACATCCGGCGCACCGGGCAGATCAAGGACGGCGATCGGGTGGTGGGTAACCGCACGCGGGTGAAGGTGGTGAAGAACAAGGTCGCCCCGCCCTTCCGCGAGGCGGAGTTCGACATCCGGTACGGCCTGGGCGTGGACCGCATCGGCGAGGCGGTGGACCTGGGCGTCGAGCGCAACCTGGTGGAGAAGTCGGGCGCCTACTACGCGCTGGGCGGGGAGCGCATCGGGCAGGGACGCGAGCGCGCCGTGGAGTGGCTCCGCGGCAACCCCGCCGCGCTCGAGGCGCTCGTCGCACGGATCGCTGCCACCCCCGTGGCGGCCAACGCCCCCGAGCTCGCCGTCGTATGAGGCGCCTGCCCCGTTTACACGGGGGGGGTCCCAGCGAAGCTGGGGAGGGCAGAGCCCTCCAGGCAGGGACAGCGAGCGAAGCGAGCGTGGGCCCCTGCGAGCAGGGGGTGGGGCCCTCGCTGAGCTTCGCTCGGCGGTGCGGGGCAGCATGCCCCGTTCAAAAGAAGAAATAACGGAGAGTGACGTTCGTCACCCAGGAGGTGTTGTTGCGCTGCGCCGGCGTCTGGATGCCGCCGATGTCGAACGGATGTCCGAAGTGGACGCGCAGCAGCAACGGGCCGAAGAGCATGTTCACACCGAGGACGCCCGTGAGGGTGCGGGCGTCCCAGGCGCCGAAATCGTTGGGAGCACAGGTCAGGTCGCGCGTGGTGCACCCCGCGCGCGTGTCCACGTGGTTGAACACGCCGCCAAAGTCCATGGCGGCGACGCCCGCCAGGTGGTCGAAGATGGCCAGCCGGATGAGAGGGTCGAGCGGGAGCTGCAGCTCGAGGTTCGTGACGTAGTAGTTCTGGCCGATGAGGTAGGCGAGGTCGAGGGGATAGAAGCCGCGCAGGTTGTCGGCGGCGGTGAGCCACCAGTTCCGCGCCCAGAGCTTGCCCTCGTCGTTGGGCGCGAAGCTCGTCCCGGCGGCGAAGCGGAGCATGAGCTTGGTGCGGCCGGCCACCTGCCAGTACTTCGAGGCGTCGGTGCGGGCGAACCCGTGCACCGCGCTCCGCCCGGGAAGCCAGCCGCCTCCCACCTCCGCCAGGAAGGCGCCGCCGGAGATGGGGCCGGCGAGCTGGTCGTACCGGACGGTGTCGTACCCGAATCGGAAGGTGGGACCGAGCTGAAGGTTCACCCCACCGTTGCGGGCCTGCCAGTCGCCCACGCCCTGGCGCGCCAGCTCGATGCCGCCGCAGAAGATGGGCCGGTCGACGGCGAAGTCGGTGAGGCAGTACCGCTGCACGCCTCCCACGGCCAGCTCCACCTCGAAGCGCCGGAAGCGGTCGAGCGGAAAGCGCAGGCTGCCCAGCGCGCCGAAGTCCCGCTGATAGAAGGCGAGCGTGGGGTCGATGCGGTCGAGCTGCTCCTGCACGAAGTGGTAGGCGCCCAGCACCCAGGTGGTGCGCCCGGTGCGGTTCTCGAACAGCGCGAGCCCCTGCGTGTAGTCGAAGGAGCCGTAGATGGAGAGGTCCAGGTAGAGGACGTGGTCGCGCAGCATGTCCGAGAACAGCACCGCCGCGCGGCCCGCGATCGCGTTCTGGGCTCCGCCGCCGTAGACGATGCCCGTCTCGGGCCGCCAGTTGCTCCAGGAGAGCGAGTTGTACGAGGGCGTGCTCTCCGGGAACTCCTCCCGTGGGATGGGGAGAGGCGGCCCGCTCGAGGCCACCACCGGCACAGGCGGCTCGTCGAGCCAGGCCACCCGGGGCACCTCCACCAGCCGGAACCGCCCGCGGTAGAAGGTGCCCGCCCAGATGCCGCGCGCCTGCGGGGCGGCGGCGGGAGCCCACAGCCCGGTGGTGAAGTCGGTGACCCTGCGGGTGGCGCCCTCCTTGAGGAGATACAGGTCCGGCTTTCCCGCCGCGTCGCTGGAGAAGAGCACCGAACCGTCGATCTGCGGGCGCGGGTAGCGGTCGTTCGCGCCGGAGGTGGTGAGGCGCGTCCGCTCCCCGGTCGCCACGTCGATGCGGAAGATGCTGAAGCGCCCGCTGTCGGTGGCATCGGAGGAGCAGTAGATCCCGTCGCGGCCCCAGGCGATGTCGCGCTCCGCCCACGGGTCGGAGGTGAGCTGCCGCACCTTCCCGCCGGTGGACGGGACCACGAAGATGTCCTTCTGCCCCGCGTCGGTGATGGCGGCGAAGGCGAGGTGGCTCCCGTCCGACGAGAAGGACGGGTCGGAGATCTCGATGAACCGGCGGCCCGTCGGATGGAGGAGCTCCACCCGCCGCCGCGCGCCCAGCTTGAGGATGGGCGGCTTTCCCGGCCTCGGCGGCGTGTAGCGGTAGGGCACGAGATAGAGCGTGTCCCCCGGACCATCCTGGGCTGCGAAGGCGAGGAGGCCGTTCGCGATGGCCATCACCGAGTGCTCCACCGGGTGGAGCGACTCGACGCCGGGCTGGTTGTCTGCCGCCACCTCGATGGCACCGCGCGGGTGGCGAGGGTCCATGAGGAAGAGCTTGGCGCGCCCGGCCTCCCGGTCGATGCCGCGGTAGAAGACGAGGTTGCCGTCGGCGGAGACCACGAAGGCCTCGATCTCGGTCGAGGCGCCTTCCGGCAGCTCCCGGAGGTTCTGCAGATCCTGCCGCGTCCGCATGTACTCCGGGTAGTAGCGCCGCTTCAGCCAGGCCCTCCACCGCGCGTCGACCTGCTCGAGCGACTCGTTGAGCACGCGCCGGGTGAGCGCCGCGAAGCTCCGCTCCGACGAGGCGCCGAGGCCGTTGCCCATGAGGTAGGAGTTCTCGAGGTAGGCCTGGATCTTCTCCTTCCCGTACACGTCGGCGATGAACGTGACGCGCGCCTGGCCCAGCTTATAGGTCGGGATGTACCCCCGGTAGCGGTCCTCGGCGAACGGGATGATGTCGTAGTGGCGCTCCTGGTCCGGGTTCCAGACGAGGTCGCGCAGGTACAGGTCCGCCTCGGGGTCGAGCCCGCCCTTGGCGTAGTACTCGGCGATGCCCTCCACGAACCAGAGCGGCAGGGACTCGATGGGCGAGCTCATCTCGTCCGCGCCGGCGAGGTCGATGAGCTTCTGGATGGTGAACTGGTGAACCAGCTCGTGCGTCGACACCTCGCGGAAGAGCTCGTGGTCGCCAAAGTACGGCAGCGACATCTTGAGGTCGCGCGGCGAGGTCACCCCCAGCACCGACTCGCCGATCTGGAAGACGTTGGTGGTCTGGAACTCCCGCTGCGAGGCGTAGAGGATGTAGGGGATCTGCTTCGTGGGCGTGTAGTGGAACTGGTCCACGAGGCGCAGGTAGGCGTTGCGGATCACGGGGAGGGCGCGCTCCGCGATGTCGCGCTCCCGGCCGTAGTAGTAGAGCCGGATGCCGCCCTGGCCTCCCGACGGCGAGGGGACGTCGTAGTGGTGCCAGTCGAACGCGTACCAGGAGACCTGGTTCTGTCCGGGGCGCTCGGGCAGCACGAACGTCTGCGAAAGGTCGTTGCCGCTGGAGAGCCCCCGCTCGCCGCGCCGGGCGTGCAGCCGATCCATCTGGTGCATGGCGTCGCCGATCGACGCTGGCGACAGGTTGAAGGTCTGCGCCTGCGCGAGGAGCGGAGCGGCGAGGAGGAGGACGGCGGCGCGCCAGTTCATGCGGGTCACCCGGGAGGGATCAAGCGAGAGGGCGCGCCGCGGCAGAGCAACGTGCGGGGCCGAGGTCCCGCACGGCGGGCCAGACCGGGATGAGCGCCCTCACCGGCGCTCGACCTGGATCGGATAGGACCGGCCGCCGTGCTCGAGGACGAAGCGACCAGGAACCTGCGGGTCTTCCTCCAGCGCGAGGCCGAGGTCGATCTGCGCCGAGCGCGTGAAGCGCGCCCGGTGCGAGCCCTTCACGATGCAGTGCAGCACGCCCGCGGCATCGACGCTGAGCGTGGACGGGTCGAGCGCCTCCACCGAGCCGTCGGTGAGATGGACGGCGGGCTCGCGCCCCTCGAGCTCCACGCCGCGCACGCCGTAGGGAGCGTCGAAGACCGCGACGTAGCCGCTCTCCCGGCCGACGCTCACGAGGTAGCGCCCGTCCTCCGCACGCCGCAGCGACCCCCAGAGCACCTCCAAGGTGCGGCGGTGCGTGATGGGCTCGCCCCCGTGGCACAGGCGGCCCTCGTCGTCGATGGACAGGCCACTCCGCTGGCGCAGGAGCTCGAGAGCCTGGGCATCGGGCGCGGGGGGCACGGAAAGGATGTAGCAGGGGTCGCCGCGCGTTGCGGCGGCCCGTCCGTGACGCTACCTGCCGCTCCATGCAGCCGCCCCTCCCCGAGCCGATCGTCCGGATCCGCTGCACCACCGACGCCGACCGGGCGCGCAGCCGCCAGATCCTCGAGGCGATGGGGCTCTCGCCGGAAGATGCGCTCACCTGGCTCGCGGTTCGAGACGCCCACCCCGACACGGTGAACGCGGCGCTGGTCGCGGGCGGCGCGGTGGCGCGCACCGCGGCGCGCGAGAACATCGGCAAGCTCCTCGGCTGGCTCATCGACCGCCAGGGGGATCTCGACGGCAGGTCGCGCAACGTGAAGGCCCTCGTCGAGCGCGTCCTGGGCGACGCAGGGCTGGCCCAGCGCTACGCACCTCGCCCCGAGCCGGAGCTGCTCGAATCGGCCCGGACGCTGTACCGGCAGCTCATGGCCGAGGGCGCACCCTTCATCTCCTGGGAGCGCTTCCTCGAGCTCTTCTGCGTCACCCGCCCCTGAAGGCGAGGGCGCCCCAGGTGTTCACCGCGACGCCCGCGAGCCCCAGCGCCCAGAAGGCGCGTCCCATCCGCCGGGCACCCAGCGCGAGCAGGAGGACGAGGTAGGGGGTGTAGTCGAGGCTGAAGCGGTAGCCGAACTGCACGTAGCCGGTGTTCTGGTAGAGCAGGCCGGGGAGGGCGGTCACCGCCACCGTCAGCCACAGCGGCAGATGGAGGCGCGGCCGGGCGCGCGGCCAGAGGAGCAGCGCGAGGAGCGGCGTCGTCACGAACAGTGACATGCCGTCGGGATCGTAGACCGGCCGGCCCCCTTCCCAATGCGGGAGCCGGGTGAACGCGGCGTGAAGCTGCTTCTCGAGATAGTGGAACGAGAACAGCCCGTGATGCTGGATGTCGGCGTTCACGCGGTTGTTCCAGAAGTGCGCGTGGCCGAAGTCGGCGGGCGAGCCGAAGCGGGCCCAGTTGGCCGCCGCCGCGAAGGCGAGGAGCGGCGCCGCGCCGGCCGCGAAGAGGGCCACCTTGCGCCAGCGCGCGGGATCGCGCCAGGTTCCCCGCTCGCGCGCCCCGGCTTCGAGCGTCCCCTGACCGGCGATCACCTCCGCGGCGAAGAAGAGACCGGTGAAGACGAGCGGCGTGCGCGTGACGGCGGCGAAGCTCCAGGCCAGCCCAGCCAGGAAGGGGTGGGCGGCGCGATGCGCGGCGAGCAGGTAGAGGCAGGTGGCAGTCACCCCCAGCACCTCGGCCGTGAACCAGACCTCGCCCCGCACGGAGCAGGAGAAGGCGATCGTGCCGAAGGCGAAGAGGAGCGCCAGGCCTGCGTTCTCCCCGCGCGTGCGCGCGATCTCGCCGCTCCGCCGGAGCTCTTCCAGGACGAGGAAGAGGAGGAGCACGTTCAAGGCCGCGAAGGCCACCGTGAACGACACGTCCACGTACTCGAAGCCGAAGAGCGCGACCCCGGGCAGCATGAGCAGCGCGGGCCCGGGAGGAAACGAGACGTACCAGCGGTCGCCCACGCGCGCCCAGTCGTTGTCGTCGGGCGGGCGCACCCGGAGGTGGAGCTGCCCGTGGAGCCAGGCATCCGCCTGGTAGACGAAGTGTGGGGCGTGCGACTGGTGGACGAACCGGTTTCCGGAGAACGCGGCCAGCACTGCGAAGCTCCCGGCGAGGAGCGCGAGCTCCAGCCGCCGCGCGCGCAGGAACGGGAGGGCGCTCGCGCTCACCGCGCGAGCGCCAGGCGGAGCGCGTTCAGCGCGTCATAGGCGGCCGTCTTGCGGACGCGCTCGCGGTCGCCGGGACGCTTCCGCATCCAGGCGGTCGTGCCGGCCGGGCCGGCGAGGGCGAGGTGCACCGTGCCCACCGGCTTCTCCGGCGTGCCGCCGCCCGGGCCGGCGACGCCGGTGATGCCGAGGCCCCAGGCCGCCGAGGCGCGCCGACGTGCGCCCTCCGCCATGGCGCGGGCCACCTCCTCGGAGACCGCGCCGCGCGAGGCCAGCAGTTCCTCGGGGACCTCCAGCACGGTCGACTTCATCCCGTTGGCGTAGGCGACGATCCCCAGGTCGAACACCTGCGAGGCGCCGTCCACTCCGGTGAGAAGCTGGGCCACGAGCCCACCGGTGCAGCTCTCCGCGAGCGCGACCCGCTCCCCCCGCGCGCGCAGACGCTCCACCACCAGGCGCGGCAGCTCCTCCTTGCCCTCCGCGAAGATGGCGTCGCCGAAGATGCGCCGCACGTCCTCGAGGATCGCATCCGCGCGCGCGGATGCGTCCGGCCCCGGCACGCTCCACTTCACGTGGATCTCGGGCCAGTGCGCCCGGTAGCCGAAGCGCACGCCAGCGTTCTCGGCCGCGTCCATCACCGGGCGCATGGCCTGGTCGGCGTGGGACTCGGGGATCCCGATGAGCTTCACCAGCCGCGCCGCCGGCACCGCTCCGGCGCGCTCGGCCAGGCGCGGGAGCACCGCCTCGTCGCAGAGCCCCTTGTACTCGAGCGGCACGCCGGGGAGGCACGTGAGCTCGCACCGGCCCAGCACCACCTGGAAACCCGGCGCGGTACCCCAGCGGTTGGGCAGGACGGTCGCCCCTCGAGGGAAGCGGGCCTGCTTGGCGTTGTTGGGCGTCATGGTGCGCCCGAACTTCTCGAAGCGCGCCCGGATGGCCGCGAGGGACGCTTCGTGCAGCTCGAGAGGCACGCCGAGCGCCTCGGCCACGCACTCCGCGGTGAGGTCGTCCTCGGTCGGGCCCAGCCCGCCGCTCATCACCACGAGGTCGGAGCGCCCGGTGGTCTCCCGGAGCGCGGCGACGAGGTCCGCGCGGTCGTCGCTGACCAGGGTCTTCCTCCTGACCATGATCCCGAGGTCCCACAGGCGGTCCATGAGCCAGACACTGTTGGTGTCGGTCACCTGGCCGGTGAGGAGCTCGTCGCCCGTGGACAGGATCTCGACGTCGAGCGCTCTCACGGGGTGAGCTCCATGCACCACCAGCGCCCGCCCCCGCAGCCCGCCAGGATGCGGAGCGCGAGCCGGAGGAACTCCACCGCCCCCCATGCCCAGACGCCGGCCGCCACGTCGTCCAGCACCACGCCGAAGGGATTCTTCACCCGGTCGAAGGCGCTCGCCGGCCAGGGCTTCATCACGTCGAAGAGCCGGAAGAAGAGGAAGCCGGCGATCGCCGTCCCCCACGACCAGGGGAGGAGCGCCATGGTGACGAGGTACCCCGCCACCTCGTCGATGACGATGGGTGAAGCATCGACCACGCCCCAGTAGCGTCCGGCCGCGCCGGCGGCGAACACCGCGACGGCCACGAAGGCCAGGAGCGTCAGGAGGTAGAGCCCGAGCGGCAGATCGCGAAGAGCCCAGAAGAGCGGGATGGCACCCAGCGTGCCGAAGGTGCCGGGAGCGATGGGCGCGAAGCCGCAGGGCCCCCAGGCGGCCAGCACCACCCACGGTCCGGGCGGCCCGGTGGGCTTTCCCTTCTTCAGGGTGAACCTCGAGGCGAGCGGCACCGCCTAGATGTACTCGTCCCCCTCGCGCTTCGCCTCCAGGTCGGAGTCCTCGGCCTCCAGCGCGGCGTCGGCCTCCAGCTCGGCGCGGACGGCGGGCGGCAGCGAGGCGGTGGCCGGCTCGGAGCGCCCCAGCGAGAGCAGCCACTCGGCGAGCCCCAGCGCGATGTAGACGCCCATGTACGCGACCATCACGAACGCGGCGCGGGTGGCCATGCCGACCGCCAGCCCCCCCACGCAGAGGAACGCGAAGACGGTGAGGCTGGTGCGGGAGAAGTGCGCGTCCTTGAACGTGCGGTAGCGGATGGTGGACACCATCAGGAACGAGAGCAGGGCCACCACGATGGCGACGGCGAGGCGGGTGGAGGCGTCGGCGAACGAGCCGAAGGCGCGGTAGTGCGCGATGACGAGGGAGACGATGGCCCCGGCGCCGAGCGGGATGGGCAGCCCCACGAAGAAGCGCGAGGAGCCCTTGTCGCCGCGGTGCGCGAGCACGTTGAAGCGGGCCAGGCGCAAGGCGCCGCAGGCCGCGAACGCGAAGGAGAGGAAGAAGCCGAGGAAGCCGAGCGGAGCCAGGGCCCACTTGTAGACGAGCAGGGCGGGAGCCGCGCCGAAGGAGACGACGTCGGCCAGGCTGTCGAGCTCCACGCCGAAGTCCGACTGCGTCTTCGTCATTCGGGCCACGCGGCCATCGAAGGCGTCGAAGAAGATGGCGAAGAAAATGGAGAGCGCGGCCTGGTTGAGCTGAGCGGGCGAGGCGTCGCCAGCGCACAGCGTCATCGCGTAGAAGCCGAGGAAGATCGAGCTGCAGGTGAAGAGGTTCGGCAGCACGAACATCGCCTTGCGAAGGTTGATCTGCATCCTGTAGGCAACCTCCGCACGGGGCCGGCAGCGCGGCGCGAGGCTGTCATGCGCCGAGCCCGTTGTCGAGGGGCCCAAGGCCCGGCGCGCTCGGCGTGGATCACCACACCCTCGACCTTCCACCGCGACGTCGAGCGCGACCGCGACCTCCGACTGCGACGCCCGACCCCGACTCCGACCGCGGCCTCGACGTCGACCCCGGACCGCGGCGGCGACCCCGGCCCCCGCGCTCCCGGCTCGCGCCCTTCTACTTCGAGGCCCGGGGCGCGCACGGCTCCCGCCCTGCTTCGCCCGCGCCCAGCCGAATGCGAGCGCCGCTCTCGCACTCCACGACGAAGGTGGGATCCACGTGCCACTGGCTCGCGCGCACCTCGGCGATGGCGCCACCCGCGGCGGTGATCCCGGGGCCGTGCCCGGAGCACCGGACGCCGTCGAGCTCCGCGCGCGCCCCGTCCAGCAGCGCGATGCAGCCCGACAGCCCGCCCTCCACCTCGACGCCCCGGAGTCGCAGCCGTGCGCCCGGGCTCGCGGCGGAGGCCCCGCTGGCGCCGCAGCGCAAGAGCTCGCTCGCGACGAGCTCCACCTCGCCTCCCGTGACCTCCACGCATCCAGAGGTCGCGCCGGCAGCGGCCCCGCCCACCGTCAGGGCCGCCCCCCGAACGCGGCCGCCGCTCACCGCCAGGCCCATCGGGCCGGGCAAGGCGAGCACGACATCCTCCAGCGTGAGCTCCCCGCCCGCGACGCTGACCGCCGCTTCGCGGGCCGGACCCCTGACCACCGAGCGCTGGAGCGACGCCTTCCCGCGCAGGAGGAGCAGGCCCGCGCGTCCGCCGCGCAGCTCGCCGCGGTCGATCTCGACCGTGCCTCCCGACACGCGGAGCGCCTGGGCGCCGCCGCGGAGAGAGACCTTGCGCGCGCGGAGCGTTCCACCCTCGACCGAGGCTGCGCAGGCCGCGCCCG
>JBBQEB010000122.1:0-11686 GCA_038320275.1 Myxococcales bacterium
CCAGGGCCGCCGTGCGCGATACCGCGGAGTTCGCAAAAACCTCTTCGACTTACGGCGAGCCTCGGCCATCCAGAACTTGGAAGCCATCCAGCGCAAGGTGGCGTGATGAGATCCCTTTCAACCTATTCGGTGCTCTAGGAACGGCAGCTCGAGGATCGCGCTTCAGGTCGTGTGCCTATGGTTTTCGGCCCTCGGCGCCGCCACGTTCCCGCAACCTCTCGTGGTGGGTGCCTCGGCAGCCGGGTCTCCCGTCAGCTCGGGTCTGCCGGCCACCAAGGCGGCAGCGGGTCGCTCCGCTCGATGGCCTTGCCCGCCTCGAACACCGCCACCTTCCTGAAGGGCCGCGCGAGGTCGCTGTTGTCGAAGACGAGGACCTGCGGCAGCTCGCGGATCGCGCGCCGGAGGTTTTCGAGCGACCTCGGATACCGCGCGAGGAGCTTCTCGGTGGGCACGTCGTGGCCCCCCTGGAGGACCCGCATCGCGACCCGCTCGTCGCTCAGCTCGGGAGACGCGAGCCCGATGAAGCACAGCACCACCGTAGAGCCCTGGTCGCCCGCTTTCTGGAGGAATGCGAGCTTGTCGCCGACCGGGTCGGAGAACACCGTCTCGAAGACGAAGCTCTCGCGCTGCGCGAGCAGCGCCTCCCGCAGCTTCATCGCCGCGTCCGCGGCCTCGTACGCGTCGAGGCCGAGCTCGCGCGCGAGGTCGTCGGCGTTGACGAAGCGGAGCCCTGCCGGCGCGAGGTGTGCTTCGTAGAAGGTGGTCTTGCCCGCGCCGTTGGGGCCGGCGATCGCAACGATGATCGGCCGGGCATCGAACGGCGAGCTCACCGTCGGCGCGCCGGGCGGAACTGGCGGTTCACGAAGCGCCCGACCGTCCGGGTACCGTCCTCGTCGATCTTCGCGAGGAGCCCGGGGGCTTCCGTCGCTGGCTCAAAGTGGGGGTAGGGCCGGGTTGCGAGCTGCGACTTCAGGCGCTCCCGCCCGGCCTTCGAGTCCACCTCCGATAGGCACGCAGAGAGCGGAAGGACTTCTCCACGCTGCTTCAGCCGCAAGACCGCTTCGGTCCGCAGCACCGGTTCGATGGCGCGGCCGAGCCGAGCCCAGAACTCCACCTGCCCCGCGATGGATCGCTCGGTCGTTTCGCCGACCACGCGAGCATCCAGGACGAGCTGGTCGGAGAGCTTCACGGGCTGACCCATGTTCACAAGGTAGCGTTTTGCTACCGACATGCAAGGCGTCTCCATTCGGCCCCCCCCCCCAGACGCGCCCGTTCGAGGTCGCGATCACGGCGTCGTCGACGCGGCCGATGCGAAGGCCTGCCCTCTCCGCTGGGGCCAGTTCTCCTCCAGCGCCTTCCCGCTTCACGCCCTCGGCCCGCCCTTCCACGACCGAGGCGCTGCGCCCGGGCCTGCTGCCCGGTTGCGCTTCCCCGGCCCGGATGCGAAGAGTCGGCCCCGTGTCCACCCCCTCCACCACCCTCCTGCATGCCTCCGGCCTCTGCCTCGCCTTCGGCTCCCGCACGGTGTTTTCCGGCCTCACGCTGACCCTCGACGCGGACGAGCGGGTGGGGCTGGTGGGGGTGAACGGCTCGGGCAAATCGTCGCTCATGAAGATGCTGGCCAGGGCCTCGGAGCCGGACGCGGGCGAGGTTCAGCTCCGCCGCGGCGCGTCGGTCACCTATCTCCCGCAGGAGCCGGAGTTCCCGCCCGAGGCGACGGTCGCCTCCGAGCTGGAGGTCGCCCGGGCACCGCTTCGGGACGCCATCGAGCGGCACGAGGCGCTCGCGGCCGTCCTCGCCGCCGAGCGGGACGAGGCGCTCCACGAGCGGCTCCTGGCCGAGCTGGCCGCCCTCTCCGAGCGCATCGAGCACCTGGGCGGCTGGTCCACCTCGCACGAGGCGAAGCGGCTCCTCGATCGACTGGGCGTGAAGGAGTGGGACCGGCCGGTCGCGGAGCTATCCGGCGGCACCCGCAAGCGCGTCGCGCTGGCGCGGGCGCTTCTCACCCGGCCCGACCTGCTCCTGCTCGACGAGCCCACCAACCACCTCGACGCGGACACGGTGGATTGGCTGGAGGAGGAGCTCGACGCTCGCCGCGGCGCGCTGCTCCTCGTGACGCACGACCGCTACTTCCTCGACGACCTCGTCGATCGCATCGTGGAGATCACGCCGGGTGAAGGCGTCACCAGCTTTCCGGGCAACTACCAGGCGTACGTCGAGGCGAAGCTGGAGGCGGAGGAGCTGGGCGCCGCCGCGCAGCACAAGCGGGAGCGCTGGATCGCCCAGGAGGTCGCCTGGCTGCGCCAGGGCGTCGAGGCCCGCCGCACGAAGAGCAAGGCTCGCATCCAGCGGGCGACGAAGCTCATGGGTGAGCGCGGCTTCGCTCGCACCAAGGTGGCCGACTTCCAGGTGGCGGCTCCCCCGCGGCTCTCCCAGATCGTGATCGAGGCGCACGGGCTGGTGAAGCGTTTCGGCGAGCGGGAGGTCCTCTCCGGGATCGACTTCCGACTGGGGCGCGGCGAGCGCGTCGGGATCGTGGGCCCGAACGGGGTTGGGAAGACCACCTTCCTGCGCGTCGTCCTCGGCGAGATGCTGCCCGACGCGGGCGAGGTCGTCACCGGCCGGCGCACCCGCGTGGCCTACTACGACCAGGCGCGGGCGCGGCTCGACCCGGAGGTCACGCTCTACGAGGCGGCGGGGGGCGGGCCGGTGGGCCGGGCCGGTGAGGACTTCGTGGAGCTCTCCGGGCGCAAGGTCGCGCTGCGGGATTACCTCGACGACCTGCTCTTCCCGCCCACCGTGCAGCGGACCAAGGTGAAGGCGCTCTCCGGCGGCGAGCGCAACCGGCTCCTCCTCGCGAAGCTCTTCCTGGAGGGCGCCAACGTGCTCGTGCTGGACGAGCCCACCAACGACCTCGACCTCGTCACGCTCAACGTCCTCGAGCGGCTGCTGCTCGACTTCGACGGGAGCGTGCTGCTCGTGACGCACGACCGGTACTTCCTCGACAAGGTGGCGACCGCCATCCTCGCCTTCGAAGGGGAGGGGCGCGCGACGCGCTACCCCGGCAACTACGAGATGTACCGGACCCTGGCGGAAGAGGGGGGGCGGGCGCGGGCAAACGAGGGGAGCGATGCGCGCCCACCCGTTCGCCCCGGGCGGAGCGACCCGGCGTCGAAGGGCGATCGACCTTCCGTCTCGAGCCCACCCGATGCGAAGCCCCGCAAGCCGGTGCGGCTGGGCTTCAAGGACGCGCGGGAGCTGGACGGTATCGAGCCGGCCATCCTGGTCGCGGAAGGGAGGCAGGCTGCCCTCGAGCTGGAGCTGTCCGATCCAGCCACCTACCAGGCCGGCGGGCCCAGCGTGGCGACGCTCCGGGCCGAGCTCGAAGAGACGATCACGGAGGTGGAGCGCCTCTACGCCCGATGGCAGGAGCTGGAGGGGCTCAAGAACGGCTGAAGGCGCCGACGGGAGCGGGGCTACCGCACCGGCCGTATCGACAACGCCGATGCCCAGTTGTGGCGCGGCGATTCACCGCAACCGGGCTCCTCACCCAAGGTGCAAGCATCCAATCACGCGCCGGTAGTCCACCCGCCGGCCCTGGAGCCCTCCAGTGAAGACAAAGCTCAGCCTTCCCATGGCCGCCGTGGTAGTGGCCATCGCCAGCGTGTACGCCCCCGCCGATGCCTACACGTACTCGGTGGCCTCCACTACCACGTGGAGCAACTCCTGTGATTGCCACGCCTCGCCTTTGACATACACGTCCAATCAGGCCGACAACTTCGATGCCTGGATGGCCATCAACGGCCATTGGCGCATGCGCAAGTTCGCTAATTGGATTTGGGCCAGCGACTACATTGAAGACACAAAAGGCGGCATGGATGACTCTCACACGGATGATTCGGACATCGTCGTGTACTCTGGCCACGGCTGGGCTGGAGCGAACCGGTGGGGACAAACCTTCTATACCCCTCTGTGCTTCAAGGGTAGCTATGGCAGTTGTTGGGCTGATTCGGAAGACATGGTGTTCGGTGAGGTAGGAGGGCCGGATGTTTCGCTCGCGCCGCATTACGCCTTCGTTTACGAGCCTGCCGCTGGTGTGGTGGCGAAAAAGATTGTGGAAACGCTTCCAGCGGTTACGGCTCCTGATGCACTCGCGCTTATTCGGAACGACGAGCGAGCGGAGGAGAACCGGAAGGCGTCCATCCGCAGTCGTGCTGCTCCGCCCGATGAGCGCTGGGACCGCGTCCCATGAGCTTTCCGGGTTCTTGCGGGCAGCTTTGGTTCGTCAAGGGCATTAGATCGAGTGTGCTCGCGATGTGCGCCGTCGCTTGCGGCAGCAGCCCGCAGACGTACGAGGTCATGCTTCGGCTGAAGGGAAGCGGGCCAGCCTTCCGCGGGCGGACGATCGACGTGCAAGGCATTCGTGCGAAGGATCCCGTCCAGTCCAACGGGTCCTGGTGGGCGGAGGTCATGCTTTGCACCACGTCCGAGTCGCGCTTCCTCAACGAGCCGGTGCGATTCACCGTTCAATCCAACGGGGAGGTCGTCGCGACCACCGTGGTGGAGCGTACGAAGTGCCGCGACGCGTGGGGCTCGTACGACAAGAGCGCGATCAACGGCCGCACGCCGATCGAGTGGAACATTCTCCATCTGGAGGACGACGGCACCGTGGTCCGGCCCAATCCTCCCGACCCCACCGACTTGCTCTGCGCCCCACCGGCAGGGCCACCCGCGTCCTGCGAACACCCGAACCTTTGACCAGGCCCCGGGGTCAGCGCGCGGGAAGGGCCTCGGCTCATCTCGGGATGAGCGGGGCGTTCGGGGAGCTCGGGCCGCTTCGCGGCCGCCGGTGGAGAGCACCTGCGGTGAGAGATGCTCGGGGCGGACCTCCTCGGCGTTCATGAGGTGGTCCGTCGGAATGAGTCCTCCGCACGGGGGCGGAGGGCACCGAGAGCGGACGAGGCTCAGCGCCTTCGCTTCGGGCCCCAGGAGCCGAGGAGCTTCGCCTTCGCGCCGGACGCAGCGGGCTGTGCAACGGTCGCCGAGACACTCGCCGGGGCGCTCGCCGAGCGGGCCCGGGCGCCGGCCGCGGCTGCTGTTCCGCGACCGCGGGCCGCCGCGCTGCGGTGCGCGGCGGGACGGCGCAAGGGCTGGGACCGAGCCGGACGCTCGTGGGCAGCGGCGGCGCTGGCGCTGGCCCGGGCGAGCTCCTCCACGAACCGCGACGAGGTGCGCGGGACGTCGGCCCGGGGCAGGGGAACGCGGGTGAGGCGCTCGATGCCGCGGAGCAGGTCGAGCTCCTCGGGGGAGGCGAAGCTCGAAGCGCGGCCGCTCGCCTCCATGCGCGCGGTCCGGCCCACGCGGTGGACGTAGTCCTCCGGCACGTGCGGGAGGTCGAAGTTCACCACGTGGCCGATCTCGGCGACGTCGATGCCGCGGGCGGCGATGTCGGTGGCGACGAGCACCCGGTAGGTGCCGTCCTTGAAGCCGTCGAGGGCGGCGCGCCGCTGCCCCTGGGAGCGGTCGGCGTGGATGCGGGCCACGCGGTGCCCCAGCCGCTCCAGCCCCTTGGCGACGCGGTCGGCGCGGCGCTTGGTGCGGGTGAAGACGAGCGTCGTGAGCGCGTCTGCGTCGAGCAGCTCGGCGAGGAGCGGCAGCTTCTCCGTCGAGCTCGCCATGAACACCCGCTGGTCGGCGCGGGCAGCGGTGGTGCCGCTGCGCGTCACCTCCACCCGGACCGGATCGCGCAGGCTCGTCCGCGCGAAGTCCGCCACCTCGCCCGCCATGGTGGCCGAGAAGAGGAGCGTCTGCCGGAAGGCGGGGAGCCGGGCCAGGATGCGGGTGAGCTGGGGCTTGAAGCCCATGTCGAGCATCCGGTCGGCCTCGTCCAGCACCAGCACCTCCAGCGCGTCGAGCTTCACGTTGCGGTCCTGGAGATGGTCGAGGAGCCTTCCGGGGGTGGCGATGATGACCGAGCGCCGCTCCCGCAGCGCCTCCACCTGGCCGCCCATGCCGACGCCGCCGATGATGACGGTGCCGCGCACGTTGCGCGAGGCGCCGAAGCGTGTGAGCTCCTCGCCGATCTGCACCGCCAGCTCGCGGGTGGGGGCGAGGACGAGGGCACGGGTGCCGTTCCGGCCGGCCAGCCGCTCGATGATGGGGAGGAGGAAGGCCACCGTCTTGCCGGTGCCAGTCGCGGCCGTGCCGATGACGTCCTTGCCCTCGAGCGCCGGCGGGATGGCGCGCTCCTGTATGGGCGTGGGCGCCTCGAAGCCGGCGGCAGCGAGGGACGACAGGGACTCGGGGGAGAGCTTCAACGACGAGAAGGTGCTCAAGCTGCAAAACTCCGTTCAGGGTCTTCGCCGGCCACCTCGGCCCGACGGACATCAAAGCTGACGAGGGGTTCCCGCCGACAGGCGAGCTCGCTCCGGGTGACTGGGTGGGCGGAGCGCTCGAGCCGCGTCGAATGCAGGGCGGCAGGCTTCGCCCGCCAATATAGCAGAAGCCGCCCGGAGGAGCACTGTGAACGACGGATTTCGCGAGGTGAAGGACCGCATTCGCAAGCTCGACGGCCTCCTTCAGGGGGGCGGGTCGAGCAATCTGGAATTCGCCCAAGCGGTGAGCAAGGTGCGCCGGCTCGAGAAGAAGGGCGACCGCTCGCGTGAGCCGTCCCCCGAGCTGAAGACGCTGCTCGACAAGGCCGAGCTTCTGGCCCGCTCGGGCCGCTGACGACTGGAACCGAGGGACGGTCTGCGCGCCACCTGCCCGCGCTGTCTGCGGCCGGAGAGCTTCTGCGTGTGCGCCGGGCTCGTCCCGGCGGTCGCGCGCACGCGCGTGGTACTTTTGCAGCACCCCCGCGAGGCGCGGCTCGCGATCTGCAGCGCTTGGCTGACCCGGCTCGCCCTGGTCCACTCCGAGCTGCACGTCGGATTTCGCTTCGAAGAGCACGCTCGAATCCGCGAGCTCGCCGCCGCGGACGGCAGCGCGGTTCTCTACCCAGGTCCCGGCGCGCAGCTCGCCTCGTCGCGCGCCGCGGCCCCGCCCGCCGTGCTCTTCGTCCTCGACGGGACCTGGCTCCAGTCCGTGAAGATGCTGGCGGCGAACCCCCTCCTCGCGGCGCTCCCGCGGCTCGCTGTGGAGCCCGACCTTCCCAGCGGCTACGGAGCGCTGCGACGGGAGCCGGCGGAGCACTGTCTGTCCACGGCCGAGGCGGTGGCGCTCGCGCTGGGGGCCCTGGAAGGAGACCCGCAGCGCTTCGCCCCCCTGCGGGCGGCCTTCCGACGGGCGGTGGAGCTCCAGCTCGCGTGCTCGTCCGACGGCCGACGGTCGCCGCGGCACCGTGATGGGCGGACCGCGACGGACCCGCCCGGTTCGAGGGATTCGCGGTAGTGCGCGACGGCTGGGTCGAGGAGGCTACGCCGGCAGCACGTACCATTGGCCGTTGGCAGCCTGCTCGCGCCGGAGCAGCCCGTCCTTCTCCATGGCCTCCAGCAGCCGGGAGAAGGAGGAGAAGCCGTGGTCGCGCTCGTCGAAGTCCGGCTCGCGACGGACGATGGCAGCCTTGATGGCGGAGGGGTTCACCGGCGAGGTGGCGCGCGCCAGGATCGAGCTGGCCGCATCGCGGGCCACCTCCGGCACCTCCTTCGCGAGCTCCTTCTCCTTCTCCTTTTCCTTCTCCTTCGGCCCGCCGCGATCGCGCTGGGCCGCCGCCTCCCTGCGCCGCTGTCCGGGGGCACGAAGGTAGATGAACTCGTCGCAGGCCTTCACGAAGAGCGGGCTCGTCGACTCCTTCACCGCCATGCCGATGACGGTGCGGTCGTTCTCGCGCAGCTTGTAGGCGAGCGGGCAGAAGTCCGAGTCACCCGACGCGATGACGAAGGTGTCGATGTGCTCGCGCAGGTAGCACAGCTCCAGCGTATCGATGACGAGCCTGACGTCGGCACCGTTCTTTCCGGCGCGGGTGGACGGGGGCACGTCCACCAGATCGACGCCCTTCTCGTGGAGCCGGGTGGTGGCCTCGGGGAACCGGGTCCAGTCCGCGTAGGCCCTGCGGTAGACGACCTTCCCCTTCTCGAGCAGGGTGTCGAGCGCAGGCTGGAGGTCGAAGGTCTCGGACGCCAGCCCGGTGCGGGTCACGAGGTTCTCGAAGTCGATGAACAGCGCGATGCGCTGGTCCTGGGTGTCGCGCTTCAGCATGAAGAGCTCCGGGGCGGCCTCTCCCGGCCGCAAAGGCGGCCAAACTGACAGGGCTCGGCTGGGAGCGCAAGAAGCGCCCTCCGCGCATCGTGCTCATGTTCCGTTCATGAGCTCTGAATTCGAGGCAGCGGGGCAGGCGGACTTCGAGGAGTACGCCGCGCTCCTCAAGCGGTTCGACACGGCCATGCTCACCACGCAGGGACCGGATGGCCACTTCCACAGCCGGCCCATGGCGCTCCAGGAAAAGCGACCGGGCGAGGCGATCTGGTTCGCAACGCTGTCGGGGTCGGACAAGTGCCGCGACATCGAGCACGCGCCCAAGGTCGCTCTCTCCTTCCACGGCGGCAGCCACGACGCGGACTACCTGTCGATCTCCGGCCACGCCGCCATCGTGAACGATCGGGCGAAGATCCGGGAGATGTGGGACGCGAGCTGGAGGCCCTGGTTCCCGGAGGGGCCGGAGCAGAAGGATATCGTCCTCATCCAGGTGATCCCGGAGCACGTCGAGTGGGTGAAGCCGGAGGGTGGAAAGCTCAGGGTCCTCGCCAGCATGCTGAAGCGAACGGTCACCGGCTCGCGCGAGCCGCCCGACAGCAAGAAGTCGCTCGACGTCAATTAGAGAGGCGAGCGCAGCAGGGAGGCGCCGGCAGGCGGGGCTCGCCGTGACCGGCCGCGTTAGGTTCCGGTCATGGCCCAAAGCTCGCGCCCGGACACGATCGCCCTCCACGCCGACGAAGGCGTTGAGCGGACCGCCGACGTCGCGCCGCCGCTTCACCTCACGACCACCTACGCAGCGGAGAACGCAGACGGGCTCGTCTATGCCCGCAGCGAGCACCCCACGCGCGCCAGGCTGGAAGCGGTGCTGGGGGCACTGGAGGGTGGGCACGCGGTCGTCTATGCCTCCGGGCAGGCAGCCACCACCGCGGCGCTGTTGCACGTCCGCCCCCGCCGCGTCGCCATCCGCAGAGGCGGCTACCACGGCACCCAGGCCGCAGTGGACGCGCTGAAGCCGTTCGGCATCGAGAAGATCCCGCTCGCCGCGGAGCTCCGCGAGGGGGACCTCGTCTGGCTGGAGACCCCTCGCAACCCCACCTGCGAGATCGAGGACATCGCGGCGCACGCGGCGCGGGCGCGAGCCGCCGGAGCGCGGCTGGCGGTCGACTCCACCTTCGCCACTCCGGTGCTGCAGCTCCCGCTCTCGCTGGGCGCTCACCTCGTCATGCACTCCTCCACGAAGTTCCTGTCCGGCCATTCCGACGCGCTGGGCGGTGTGCTGGCGGTGGCCGGCGAGGAGGAGGCAAGAGCGCTCCGCGCCGAGCGGACCGTGACAGGCGCGGTGCCGGGGGCGCTGGAGGTCTGGCTCACCTTGCGCGGGGTGCGCACGCTCGGACTGCGCGTCCGGCACCAGGGCGCGACGGCGGCGCGGCTGGCGGCCTGGCTCGCGACCCGGCCCGAGGTCGCGCGCGTCTGGCACCCCTCGCTGCCCTCCCACCCCAACCACGAGGTCGCGTCGCGCCAGCTCCGCGGCCCGCCGGCGGTGATGGCGGTGGAGCTCGCCACCGAGGTCGCGGCGCGAGAGCTGCCCCGCCGGCTGCGCGTCTTCCGCGACGCGACCTCGCTGGGAGGCGTGGAGTCGCTCGCGGAATGGCGCCGCAAGGTGGATCCCGAGGCGGCGCCGGCCCTGGTCCGACTCTCGGTCGGACTGGAGGATGCCGAGGATCTGCAGGCGGACCTGGAGCAGGCGCTGCGCTGATCCGGGGCCCGGGCGCCGCAGCCGGCCGCGCCAGACGACGATCGGGATCCGGAAACACCGGCCGCGAGCTCGAAAGAAATCGCGGCATGATCGGCGACGACGATGCGACGACGAGAAGGCAGAACACGTCCGTCACTCCTGTATGATAGCCGCCTCGGACCCCGGTCGGCCCGGGGCGGTGCCATCAGGAGGGACTGTGTCCGAAAAGGTCGAACGTCTGACGAAGTTCGTCGCCTACGCGACGGCGCTCCAGGGAGACGAGAAGGGCGAGGCGCAGGTGTTCTGCGACCGCTTGTTCCAGGCGTTCGGACACAGGGGCTACAAGGAGGCCGGAGCGACGCTGGAGTACCGCGTCAAGGGCAGCAAGCGAACCAAGTTCGCTGACCTCCTGTGGCGCCCGCGCGTGCTCATCGAGATGAAGAGCGCGGGTGAGAAACTCGAGAAGCACTACCAGCAGGCATTTGAATACTGGCTCCAGCTGGTTCCTCGCCGCCCGCGGTACGTCGTCCTTTGCAACTTTAGCGACTTCTGGATCTACGACTTCGACGCGCAGCTTCACGAGCCCGTCGATCGCGTCAGCTTGGAGGAGTTGCCGCAGCGCTATCCGGCGCTGAACTTCCTCTTCCCTGACGACCCCAAGCCGCAGTTCGGAAACGACCGCGTCGCCGTCACGCGGGCTGCCGCCAGCAAGGTAGCGCGCGTCTTCAACAGCTTGAACGACCGTGGCATCGAACGCGAGCAGGCCCAACGCTTCGTTCTTCAGTGCGTCGTGGCGCTGTTCTCGGAGGACATCGATCTCCTGCCCCGCGGTCTGTTCACGTCGCTCGTGCAGGACTCGGTGAGCGGAGCGGATTCGGCGGAGTTGATCGGCGGCCTTTTCAAGCAGATGAACTCTGACGCCCCGAGAACGACGGGGCGCTACAAGGACGTGCCGTATTTTAACGGCGGCCTCTACGAGGTCCCGGCGCGCATCACACTGGAGCCGAAGGAACTGGACTGGCTCGTAGACGCGACCACCGAGAACTGGTCGAAGGTGGAGCCTGGCATCTTCGGCACGCTGTTCCAGGCGTCGATGGACCGGCGCGCTCGGCACACGCATGGCGCGCATTACACGCATGAAGCGGAGATTCAGAGGGCCGTCCTGCCGACGATCGTTCGCCCGTGGCAGCGGAAGATCAAAGAGGCCAAGACGCTCAAGGAGCTTCTGGCGCTCCGTCGCGCCCTCTTGGACTTCAGGGTTCTCGACCCTGCGTGCGGCAGCGGGAACTTTCTCTATCTCGCGTACCGTGAACTTAAGCGGCTGGAACTCAGTCTCGTCGCCAAAGTTCACGATGAGTACGGCTATAAGTCTAGACGGAAGGCGGTGACGCTGACCGGGATCAGCGCCAAGCAGTTCTTCGGGTTCGACGTGGTCCCCTTCGCGGTGGAACTGGCGAAGGTGACGCTCATGCTCGGCAAGAAGCTTGCGTGTACCGCACCCGGTTCCCTGGACACGAGTTTGACCTACGCGGCGGGGCGTAGGCCGTGTTCCTCGCGAGCGGCGGTCGGGCTCAGGAAGCCCAACTTCTCCACCAGCCACTCGGCGTTGTAGCGCGCCCCTCTCTGCCAACGTGAGTGAGACAGCCACCCCCCTGAAGTTTAGTGTAGAAGGGCGAGCTTGGACTTCACCATGAGCAGCACAGAGATTGGGTTGTTGGAGCAGGAGACCGAGGTGACCGCGAAGGCGCGCAGGCGGCA
>JBBQEB010000123.1:0-11621 GCA_038320275.1 Myxococcales bacterium
CGAACGAGGTGCAAGGCCCGTCCTTCGAGAAGGAGGACGCCTCGCGCGAGGAGCGCGCCGCGCTGGCTGCCGCGGTGCGGTCCGCGCGGCAGAAGGCCGAGGAGATGGCTGCGGCCGCGGGGCTCCGGCTGGGAGAGCTCCTCGAGCTTCGGGAGGGGGTGGACGCGCGCCCGCCGTCCTATCCGATGCGGGCGATGGCGAAGGTGAGCGGCGATGTCCCCGTCGCCCCGGGCGAGCTCACCATCGATGGACAGGTGGAGGCGCTCTTCTCCCTCCATGAGGGGGGCCCCACCCGATGACGGCGCAGTGCTCGGAGGGTCGCGCCGCGCTCCTCCTCCCCCGCTTTGGGGAACCGCACACTCGGCCGGGCGGGGCTCATCCGCGACACGGGCGTACAGGTTGACTCCAAGTGAGCCGTGTCGTTGAATCGTGGGACACCTTGTCTTGACCTAGGTCAAGGCGCCCTGTTACTACCACCGGGCTTTCCGGAAAGGCTCTCCACCATGGCCGTGCGCGCGATCGCGATCGAAGACGATGAGGCCGTCGCGCGCCTCATCGCGCAGGTGCTCACGTCGCAGGGCTACGATGTCTGCGGCACCGCGGCCACCGGGGAGGAGGGGCTCGCCCTCGCCCGGAAGGAAAAGCCGGACGTCGCCCTCGTCGATCTCGGCCTTCCCAAGATGAGCGGCGAGGACGTCATCGCCGCCATCCGCAAGGAGCTCCCCAAGACACAGTGCATCGCCCTGACCGCCGTGGACATCCCGGCGCGCGTGATGGCCGCGCTCCGGGCCGGCGCCACCGGGTACATCCTGAAGCCGTTCCACGCGTCGGAGCTCGCGCGCGGCGTCGAGGATGTCCTCTCCGGCAATGCGGCGCCCATCAGCCCTCGCGCCGCCAAGGTGTTGCTGGCCCAGGTCCGCGGCGATCCGCCCGACCAGCGCGCCGAGAACGGGCCGGCGCTGTCCAAGCGGGAGCTGGAGGTCCTGGAGCTGCTCGTCCACGGCCACACCTACGGCGACGTCGCCAAGGCGCTCGGGATCGCGGAGGGCACCGTGCAGACCTACGTCAAGCGCATCTACGAGAAGATGGACGTTTCCACGAAGGCGGAAGCCGCGCTGATCGCCGTCTCGCGTGGGCTCGTGAAGCCTTGACCGGCCGTGATCCTCGGGGCCCGGTGAGCTGAGCAGGCGCGCCTTGACTTCGAAAGACCCCTCCTTATAATGACCCCCTTTCTGCGGGCCCCCAGCAGCGCAAATGCGCGTCAAGATTGACGAAATCAAGGAGGCGGGGCTTCGCCGCGCCTGGGACGTGTCTCGCGACACGCTCGACGAGATCGTGCGCGATGATCCGGCCGGCTACCGGGCGCGCGATGGCGCTCGGGTCGAAGGTGAGCTGCACAAGCTGGACGAGCGGGTGATCCTGGGCGCGACGGCGCAGGCCCCGCTCACCGCGCCCTGCGGGCGGTGCCTGACACAGGTTTCGCACGACGTCCCGGTGAGGATCGACCGCACCTTCGTGCCTGCGGCGGGGGGCGGCTCCGGTGGCGATGACGATGCCGGGGGCAGCGGGCCCGGCCGCGCCGGCAGCTTCGACGTGAGGGATGCAGACGAGGAGACGTACAGCGGGAAGACCATCGACCTCGATCCCGTGCTGCGCGAGGCGGTCCTCCTGGCTCTGCCGCCGTACCCCGTCTGCTCCGACGGATGCAAAGGTTTGTGCCCCGTGTGCGGGGCCAATTTGAACGAGCGCGATTGCGGTTGCGATCGCAGCGTGCCCGACCCGCGATGGGCCGGGCTCCAGAAGCTTCGCGACAAGTCGAAGGAGAGGTGACGCCGTGGGAGTTCCCAAGAAGCGCACGAGCAGCATGCGACGCGACCGCCGCCGCGCGGCCAATTTCAAGATCACGCCGGTGAACGTGACGAAGTGCCCCAAGTGCAAGGAGCCGGTGATCTCGCACCGCGCCTGCCCGTCCTGCGGCACCTACAAGGGCGAGCAGATCACGCCGGCGCTGTGACCGTGCCACGATGAACGAAGCCCGCGCGCTGCCGGTCGCCGTCGATGCCATGGGGGGGGACAAGGCCCCTGGAGAGATCGTGCAGGGTGCGGTGGATGCAGCGCGTCAAGGACTGCCAGTCGTCCTGGTGGGCGCGGAGGAGGTGGTGCGCGCCGAACTGGCGCAGCGCTCCGCCGCCGGCTTGCCCATCACCGTGAAGCATGCCTCCGAGGTGGTCGCCATGGACGACCATCCTGGCCAGGCCATGCGCCGCAAGAAGGACAACTCGATCCGCGTCTGCTTCGAGCTCGTGAAGCGCGGCGAGGCCTGCGGGATGGTCTCCGCCGGGAACTCCGGCGCGGTGATGGCGGGCGCCATCTTCGTGCTCGGCCGGCTCACGGCCGTCGAGCGCCCCGCCATCATCTCTGTGCTCCCGGCGTTCAAGGGCAATCCGCTCCTGCTCGACATGGGCGCCAACGTCGAGTGCAAGCCCATTCACCTGGTGCAGTTCGCGCTCATGGGCGAGGTCTACGCCAGGCGGGTGCTCGGGGTCGCGAAGCCCCGCGTGGCCATCCTCTCCAACGGAGAGGAGGAGACCAAGGGCACCGACCTCACCCGCGCCGCCGCCGCGGCCCTGCGCCGCGCGCCGTTCGACTTCCGCGGCTACTGCGAAGGGCGCGACCTCCTCACCGGCGACTTCGACGTGATCGTCACCGACGGTTTCACCGGGAACATCGCCCTGAAGACGATGGAGGGCACCGCCAAGGTGGTCGGCGACTTCATCAAGCGAGCGCTCAAATCGACCCCCCTCGCCATGATGGGCGGGCTCCTCGCCAAGGGCGCGCTCGGCGAGATGAAGAAGAAGATCGACTGGCGGGAGATCGGCGGCGCGCCGCTGGTGGGCGTGGACGGCGTCGGATTCATCACGCACGGCCGCTCCGACGCGCTCGCGATGGCGAACGCGGTGCGCCGCGTCCGCGCCGCCTCCGATGCGCACGCGACGGAGGAGATCGGCGTGGCCGCGGGGCGCGGAGAGGGGCTGCTCGCCGCCGCGGCGGTCGAGGTCAGCAGGTCCACGAAGCACGAGCCGGCCGCAAAGCCGGCGCCGACAGCCTGAGGAGAGACAAAGACCATGCGTTCGCTCATCGCCGGGACGGGCTCGTACGTGCCCACGAAGGTGCTCACCAACGCCGACCTCTCGTCCATGGTCCAGACCACGGACGAATGGATCGTCGATCGCACCGGGATCCGGGAACGGCACATCGCCGCTCCGGAGCAGGCCACGAGCGACCTGGCCTTCGAGGCCGCCACGAGGGCGCTCGACATGGCGGGCGTGAAGGCGGAGGACGTCGAGGCCATCCTCGTCGGGACCATCACCGGCGACATGCCCTGGCCCTCCACGGCGGCGGTGCTGCAGGGGAAGATGGGCAACAAGAAGGCGTTCGCCTTCGACATCTCCGCCGCCTGCGCCGGCTCGCTGTACGCGCTCGCCGTGGCCGACCGCTTCGTGTCCACCGGCGTCATCAAGAACGCGCTGGTGGTGGGCGCCGAGATCCTCACCCGCATCGTCGACTGGACCGATCGGAACACCTGCATCCTCTTCGGCGACGGGGCCGGAGCGTTCGTCCTGAAGCCCACCGACGATCCGAAGCGCGGTGTCGGCGCCATCAACATGCACACCGACGGCTCCCTCTGGCCCATCCTCCATCAGCCTGCGGGCGGTTCCAGGATTCCGTACAGCCAGAAGGTGCTGGAGGAGCGCACCGGCTTCCTCAAGATGAACGGGCGCGAGGTCTACAAGGTCGCGGTGCGCTCGCTGGAGGAGTGCTGCCGCGAGGCGCTCGCTGCGAACCACCTCACCGTGGGTGACGTCGACTACGTCATCGCGCATCAGGCCAACAAGCGCATCCTCGACGCCACACTGGAGCGCCTGGAGATCCCGCCCTCCAAGTGCTGGATGAACCTCGAGAAGTACGGAAATACCTCGGCGGCCAGCGTGCCCATGACCATCGACGAGGCCAACCGCGCCGGGTGGTTCAAGCCCGGCGACACCATCCTCATCACCGCCATCGGCGCCGGCATGGCCTGGGGCGCGGGAATCATCCGCTGGTAGGGGCGCGCATGGGCAAGCTCGCATTCGTTTTCCCAGGGCAGGGCGCGCAGGCCGCCGGCATGGGCAAGTCGCTCGCCGATGCTCATCCGGCCGCGCGCGCCGTGTTCGACGCGGTGGACGCGGCCCTGGGCGAGGCGATGTCGACCCTCTGCTTCGAGGGGCCGGACGAGAAGCTGAAGCTCACCGCCAACACGCAGCCGGCCATCCTCACCGTGTCGTCCGCCGTCGCGGCGGTGCTGGAGGAGCGCGGGATCCGCCCCGACTACGTGGCGGGCCACAGCCTGGGCGAGTACTCGGCCCTGGTGGCGGTGGGGGCCCTCTCCGCGGCCGACGCCGCCAAGGCGGTCCGCGCGCGCGGCACGTTCATGCAGGAAGCGGTGCCGGCCGGGCAGGGCGCCATGTCGGCGGTCCTCGGCCTCGACCCCGCCAAGGTGAGAGCCATCTGCGAGTCGGTGCAGGCGGCGACGGGCGAGGTGTGCTCGCCGGCCAACTACAACGACCCCTCGCAGACCGTCATCGCTGGCTCGGCGGCGGCGGTGGAGAAGGCGGGCGTGGAGCTCAAGGCCGCCGGCGCGAAGCGGGTGGTGCCGCTCCCCGTGTCCGCTCCCTTCCACTGCGCCCTCATGGAGCCGGTGAAGGCGCGGCTGGAGCCCGTCCTTCGCGGGATTTCCTGGCGAGCGCCCCGGGTTCCGGTGGTCACGAACGTGGAGGCGAAGCCCAACGGCGACGTCGAGCGCATCGTGCCGCTCCTCCTCACCCAGGTGACGGCGGCGGTGCGCTGGATCGAGTGCGTCGAGGAGCTCGTGCGGCTGGGCGTGACGCGGATGGTGGAGGTGGGACCGGGCAAGGTGCTGTCGGGCCTCGCGAAGCGAATCGACAAGTCGGTGGAGGTCTTCAACGTCGAGGACGACGCCTCGCTCGCGAAGACGCTCGCCGCTCTCAAGGAGGGGTGACCATGTACGACTTCAAGGGGAAGACAGCTCTCATCACCGGCGCGGCGCGCGGAATCGGCCGGGCCATCGCGCTCGAGCTCGCGAGGGGCGGGGCGAGCCTCGCGCTGAACGACGTCAACGAGGCGGCGGCCCAGGAGGCCATCGAGCTCGCGCAGAAAGAGGGCTCTCCCAAGGCCAAGTTCTACAAGTTCGACGTGGCCGACTCGGCCGCCTGCGACAAGGCGGTCAAGGAGATCGTGGCAGAGTTCGGCGGGCTGCACATCCTCGTGAACAACGCCGGCATCTCCATCGACGCGCTGCTCATGCGGTTCAAGGACGAGGACTGGAAGAAGACCCTCGACATCAACCTGACCGGCTGCTTCAACCTGATGCGGGCGGTGAGCCGGCCCATGATGAAGAACCCCGCCAGCAGCATCGTGAACCTGGCCTCGGTGGTCGGCGAGTCGGGCAACGCAGGGCAGGCTGCCTACTCCGCCAGCAAGGGGGCCCTCATCGCCCTGACGAAGACGGTGGCGAAGGAGCTTGCCGCCCGCAACGTTCGGGTGAACGCGGTGGCGCCCGGCTTCATCGACACGCCCATGACCCAGGGCCTGCCCGAAGCGGCCAAGCAGAAGATGTTCGAGGCGATCCCGCTGGCCCGGCTGGGCACGGCGCAGGACATCGCCGATTGCGTGGCCTGGCTGGCGAGCGAGAAGTCGTCGTACGTGACCGGAGCGGTCATCCGCGTCAACGGTGGCATGTACATGTAGCGCCGGATTTCCCGGCACGGTTTTTCACAACGAGAGGGAGGAAGAACGATGGCTGCAACGAACGTGGAAGCGAAGGTCAAGGACATCATCGCCGAGCAGCTCGGCGTCTCGCAGGACGAGATCAAGATCACGTCGTCCTTCATCGAGGACCTCGGCGCCGACTCGCTCGACATCGTCGAGCTCGTCATGGCGATGGAGGAGGAGTTCGAGGTCGAGATCCCGGATGAGGAGGCGGAGAACATCAAGACCGTCCAGGACGCCGTGAACTACGTCACCACGCACAAGAAGTAGCGGCTCGTCGCACCGCCCCGGCGTGGCCGTCGGGGCGGTCGTCGGCTTTCCGGGAAGTACCGCATCCCGAATCACACCAGAGGAGAGAAATGGCTAGACGTCGCGTGGTGGTGACCGGGCTCGGGATCGTCTGCCCCGTGGGTACGGGGCTCGATGAGACCTGGGGAAACATCGTCGACGGCAAGAGCGGGATCGGCCCCATCACGGCCTTCGATGCCTCGAGCTTCCCGACGCGCATCGCGGGGGAAGTGAAGGATTTCGATGCCGAGAAGTGGATGGACAAGCGCGACGTCCGGCGCAACGACCGCTTCATCCATTTCGCCATGGCGGCATCCGAGATGGCGCTGAAGGACGCCGGACTCGATCTGGCGAAGGAGGATCTGAACCGGATCGGCACCATCATCGGCGCCGGACTCGGCGGGCTCTCCACCATCGAGGAGGTCCACAAGGTTTTCCTCGAGAAGGGCGTCCGGAAGATCACGCCCTTCTTCATCCCTTCGCTCATCGTGAATCTGGCTCCCGGCCAGGTGAGCCTGAGGTGGGGCCTCAAGGGGCCGAGCTACTCGCCCGTGTCCGCCTGCGCAACGGGGAACCACTCCCTGGGTGACGCCCTCATGATCATCGACCGCGGGATGGCCGACGTCATGCTCTCCGGCGGGGCCGAGGCCACCATCACCCAGCTCGGAATCGGGGGTTTCTGCGCCTCCCGGGCGCTCTCGGAGCGCAACGACGAGCCCACCAAGGCGAGCCGCCCGTTCGACAAGGGGCGCGATGGATTCGTGGCCGGGGAGGGCTCGGGCATCCTCGTGCTGGAGGAGTACGAGCACGCCCGCAAGCGCGGCGCACGGATCTACTGCGAGATCGCCGGCTACGGCGCCACCGCCGACGCCAACCACATCACCGCGCCGGCGCCGCACGGCGAGGGAGGCCAGCGGGCCATGCGGATGGCGC
Source organism: Myxococcales bacterium (assembly GCA_038320275.1). Classification (GTDB taxonomy): domain Bacteria; phylum Myxococcota; class Myxococcia; order Myxococcales; family Anaeromyxobacteraceae; genus Anaeromyxobacter_A. The sequence goes on from JBBQEB010000123.1 coordinate 7,051, forward strand.
TCGCCGACGCCGAGCTCCCGCCGGAGGCGGTGGGCTACGTGAACACCCACGGCACCTCCACGCCACTGGGCGACATCGCCGAGTGCCAGGCCATCAAGGCCGTCTTCGGTGACTGGGCGAAGAGCGGGCTCGCCATCTCGTCGACGAAGTCGATGACCGGCCACCTCCTCGGTGCCGCCGGCGGGATCGAGGCCGTCTTCAGCGTCCTCGCCATCGACAAGGGTGTCCTGCCCCCCACCATCAACGTGGAGGACCAGGATCCGGAGTGCGACCTCGACGTCATCCCCAACACCGCTCGCGAGAAGCGTGTGGACGCGGTGCTGTCGAACAGCTTCGGCTTCGGCGGTACCAACGCCGTCATCTGCTTCAAGCGGGTCTGAGGTCCCGGTGGCTCTTCGGATCGCGGCGGGCTCGGACCACGCTGGCCTGAACGTCCGCGCCGCGGCGGTGCGCATCGCGCGGGAGAAGGGATTCGAGGTGGACGACCTCGGGCCCTTCTCCGGCGAGAGCGTCGACTATCCCGACCACGCTCGCCAGGTGGCGGAGGCGGTCGTGGGCGGGCGAGCGCAGTTGGGCATCCTGGTCTGCGGCACGGGCATCGGGATGGCGATCGCGGCCAACAAGGTCCCGGGCGTGCGGGCCGCGCACTGCGGCAACGAGCTCGACGCGCGCATGGCGCGAGCGCACAACGACGCAAACGTGCTCTGCCTGGGCGAGCGTGTCCTCGGGTTGGGGCTCGCGGAGGCCATCGTCGCGGCCTTCCTCGACACCGCCTTCGCGGCCGGTCGCCACCAGCGGCGGGTCGAGAAGATCACCGCCATGGAGCGGCCGACGGGAGCGGAACCATCATGATGCCGATGCAAAGCTTGTCTGAGGCCGACCCGGTCATCCATCGCCTGGTCCGCCAGGAAACGCGCCGGCAGGCCGAAGGGCTCGAGCTCATCGCCAGCGAGAACTTCGTCTCGCCGGCCGTGCTGGAGGCGGTCGGCAGCACCCTCACCAACAAGTACGCGGAAGGTTATCCGGGCAAGCGCTACTACGGCGGCTGCGAGGTGGTGGACGAGGTGGAGTCGCTCGCCATCGACCGCGCCCGGCGGCTGTTCGGGGCCGAGTACGCCAACGTGCAGCCGCACTCGGGGTCGCAGGCCAACATGGCCGCCTACTTCGCGGTGGCGAAGCCGGGCGACACCCTGCTCGCGATGAGCCTCAACTTCGGGGGGCACCTCACCCACGGCTCGCCCGTGAACTTCTCCGGCAAGCTGTTCAAGATCGTGCCGTACGGCCTCCGCAAGGAGGACGAGACCATCGACATGGACGAGGTGGTCCGGCTCGCGCGCGAGCACCGGCCGCGGGTGCTGGTGGTCGGCGCGAGCGCCTATCCGCGCACGCTCCACTTCGCGCCGTTCGCGGAGATCGCGCGCGAGGTGGGCGCCACGCTGCTGGTGGATATGGCGCACATCGCCGGGCTGGTGGCGGCGGGCCAGCATCCGTCGCCCGTGCCCCACGCGGACATCGTCACCACCACCACCCACAAGACGCTGCGGGGCCCCCGCGGCGGCATGATCCTCTCGCGCGAGGCGCACGCCAAGGCTCTCAACTCGCAGATCTTCCCCGGCATCCAGGGCGGGCCGCTGGAGCACGTCATCGCCGCCAAGGCGGTGGCCTTCCAGGAGGCGCTCCAGCCGGCCTTCCAGGAGTACGGACGCCAGGTGGTGGAGAACGCCAAGGCGCTCGCCGAAGGGCTCGTGAGAGCTGGGCTGAGGCTCGTGTCGTGCGGCACCGACAAACACCTCATGCTTGTCGATCTCCGCCCCAAGCGGCTCACCGGCAAGGTGGCCGAGGAGGCGCTCGGCAAGGCGGGCATCACCGTCAACAAGAATATGATCCCGTGGGATCCGGAGAAGCCCATGACCACCTCGGGCGTCCGCATCGGGACGCCCGCGCTCACCACGCGCGGCATGAAGGCGGGCGACATGGCTCGGGTGGCGAGCCTCATCGGCCGCGCCCTCGACGCTCCCGCCGACGAGGCGGCGCTGGCCCGTGTGCGGGGCGAGGTGAGGGAGCTCTGCGAAGGGTTCCCGCTGTACGCCGGCATGTATTAGGCTGCCTGCCCCGCGGCACGGCCGCACCCCACGCCATGCGCTGCCCATCCTGCGGCCACCCCGAGGATCGCGTCGTCGATTCGCGCGAAGCGCAGGAGGGCCAGGCCACGCGCCGCCGGCGCGAGTGCCTCGGGTGCGATCGCCGCTTCACCACCTACGAACGGGTGGAGGAGTCGCTGCCGCACGTGGTGAAGAAGGACGGCAGGCGGGAGGCCTTCGACCGACGCAAGGTGGTGGAGGGGCTGGAGCGGGCCTGCCAGAAGCGGCCGATCTCGCGCGAGCAAGTGGACGCGCTCGCCACGGCGGTCGAGCGGCGCGTGCAGGAGCAGGGGGAGCGGGAGGTGACGAGCCATGCAGTGGGCGAGGCGGTGATGGCGCGGCTGCGCGAGCTCGACCCGGTGGCCTACGTGCGCTTCGCGTCGGTGTACCGGGCCTTCGCCGACGTGGGCGAGTTCATGAGCGAGCTGCAGGGCCTGGAGGACAGCGCGCCCGCTCCGGCGGCCCCCGGGCACGAGCCGTCCGGTCCGGCATGAGCGCCCGAACGCCCCCGCCCCGGAGCGAGGCCGAGAGCTTCATGCGCCTCGCGCTGCGCGAGGCCGAGAAGGGGCTCGGCCGCACCCGTCCCAACCCCGCCGTGGGCGCCTTGCTGGTGCGCGGTGGCGAGGTCGTCGCGCGGGGGCACCACGCGCGGGCGGGCGGGCCGCATGCCGCGGTGGTGGCGCTGCGGCGCGCCGGCGCTCGCGCGCGGGGAGCCGACCTGTACACCACGCTCGAGCCTTGCAATCACTGGGGGAAGACGCCGCCGTGCGCCCTCGCCGTGATCGAGGCCGGCGTGCGGCGGGTCTTCGTCGGCTCGCGCGACCCCAACCCCGCGGTGAATGGCCGCGGCCTGGCGCGGCTCCGCCGGGCGGGGGTGGAGCTCGTGACCGGCGTGCTGCGCGCCGACTGCGACGCGCTGCTGGCGCCGTTCGCGCGTTTCATCACCTCGGGCCGGCCGTTCGTGACGCTCAAGGCCGCCATCACGCTCGACGGCAAGCTGGCGGCCTCCTCCGGCGATTCACGATGGGTGACGGGCGAGAAGGCCCGGGCGGAGGTGCACGCGCTTCGCCACCGCGCCGACGCCGTGCTGGTGGGCGCCGGAACCGCCCGCGCGGACGATCCGCTCCTCACCGCGCGGCTCCCCCGCGGCAGGGGGCGTGACCCCACGCGCGTGGTGCTCGACACCCGTCTCGAGCTGCCCAGCTCGCTCAAGCTCTTTCACCCCCACTCCGACGCCCCCACGCTGGTCGCCACGGCCGCGGAGGTGGACGGCCGGCCCGCGCTCCCCGGCGTCGAGCTCCTGCGCTGCCGCGAGGCCGGCGGCCGGATCGACCTCCAGGATCTCCTGTCCCAGCTCGGCGCGCGTGGGCTCACCCACCTCCTCGTGGAGGGCGGCGCGAAGGTGCACGCGAGCTTCCTCGCCGACCGGCTCGTCGATCGGGTGATGGTCTACGTGGCCCCGCGCATCCTGGGAGGCGGGCTGGAATGGCTCAGCGGAGTGGGGCCGGAGCGGATGTCCGACGCGCTTCAGCTCGACCGGCTCGAGGTCCGGCGGGTCGGCGAGGACCTGCTCGTGGCCGGGTCGCCTCGGGATGCGGGGGGGCGTCGGCCCCGGCGAGGCACATGAGCCGCCGTCGCTTCGCGTTGGCGGCGCCTCGCGGCTGCGGGTACATTGGCCTGGATGTTCACCGGCCTGATCATCGACGTGGGGACGATCGAGCGCGTGTCCCCCCGCCAGGGAGGCGCGCGCGTCGCGGTGCGCCCGCGCGCCATCCACGTGGACGATCTCCAGCTGGGCGAGAGCGTCGCCTGCGCGGGAGCCTGCCTCACCGTGGTGGAGCGTGGGGGAGGCCTGGCGAGCTTCGACGCCGTGCCCGAGACGCTGAGCCGGACCACCGTCGGCCTGTGGCGGCCAGGCACCTGCGTGAACCTCGAGCGTGCGCTCGCGCTCGGCGATCGGCTCGGCGGCCACATGGTGGCCGGCCACGTCGATGCCGTCGGCGAGGTGCTGGCCCGCGCGGTGGAAGGCGAGGGCGCGCGCTTCACCATCTCGCTCCCGCTGGTCATCGCGGCGCTCGTGGCGGAGAAGGGCTCGGTGGCGGTGGACGGGATCTCCCTCACGGTGGCCCGGGCGCACCGCGACCGCTTCGAGGTGGCGCTCATCCCGGAGACCCTGGCGCGCACGACGCTGGGGGCCGCGGTTCCGGGCACGAAGGTGAACCTCGAGGCCGACGTGGTCGCGCGCCACGTCGCGCGGCTCGTGGAGCTGGGCGCGGCGCCGGGGGGGCTCGACGCGGGGGCGCTCTCGCGCTGGGGCTACGGCGGAGCGATCCAATGAGCGGCAACGCGCAGCGCGCCACCTCCCGCATCGAGGCGGCCCTCGGCCACCTGCGTGCCGGGAAGATGGTCATCCTGGTGGACGACGAGGAC
>JBBQEB010000124.1:0-11454 GCA_038320275.1 Myxococcales bacterium
CGCTGCGAGATCAAGAACATGAACTCGTTCCGCTTCCTGGAGGCGGCCATCGACTACGAGGCGCGTCGGCAGGTGGAGCTTCTGGAGGGCGGAGGAACGGTGCGGCAGGAGACGCGCCTCTTCGACCCGGTCCGCGGCGAGACCCGCGCCATGCGCTCCAAGGAGGACGCGCACGACTACCGCTACTTCCCCGAGCCCGACCTCCCGCCGCTGACGGTGGACGCGGACCTGGTGGAGCGGATGCGCCGCTCGCTCCCCGAGCTTCCGCGCGCCCGCGCAGCCCGCTACGAGAAGGAGCTCGGGCTCGCCGCGCACGAGGCGGGGCTCCTGTCGGCCGACCGCGCGTTGGCGAGCTTCTTCGAGGAGGCGATCGCCGCGCACGGCGGGGGCGCGCCGGCCGCGAAGCGGCTCGCGAACTGGCTGGTGGGCGACGTGGCGCGGCTCGCGAATGAGAGCGGACTCGCTCCGGGCGACTGGAAGCTCACGCCGGCGCGGCTGGCGGTGCTGGTGAAGCTGATCGAGGACGGGACGCTCTCCGGCCCCGGCGCCAAGGAGGCGCTCGACGAGGTCTTCCGCACCGGCGCCGAGCCGGCCGAGGTGGTCCGGGCGCGGGGGCTGGCGCAGGTGTCGGACGAGGGCGCGGTGGCGGAGGTGGTCGATCACGTCCTCGCGGCCCACGCAGACGCGGTCGCGAAGTACCGAGGCGGAAAGACGAACCTCCTCGGGTTCTTCGTCGGCCAGGTGATGAAGGAGCTGCGGGGGAAGGGAAACCCGGCGCTCGTGAACGCGCTCGTGCGCGAAAGGCTGGGGTGAGAGGATGGCGTGGGCTGGTTGGGGCGCGGGCACGGCTGGGGCGGGATCGGTGGGCGGGCCCTCGCGGCTCTTCCTCATCCTCGCGCTCGCCGCTGCGGCCGTCGTGGCGCTCCTCCTCCTGCGCGACGGCAAGTGGGTCGAGGGAGGTCTTGCCGGCGCTGCCGCCGCCTACTTCGCGCTCAGGCTCTTCGCGGGCCTGGGACGGGCGAAGTGACCATGGCGAAACGTGAACCTCTCCGGCCGGTCCTGTACGACGACGCTCGCGACGAGGTGCGACTCCTCGACCAGCGGCGCTTGCCGGCCGAGGAGACCTGGCTCGCGCTCGGGAGCTCCGCGGCGGTGGCGGAGGCCATCCGCACTCTGGCGGTGCGCGGGGCGCCGGCCATCGGTGTGGCGGCGGCCTACGCGCTCGCCTGCGATGCCCGGCGCGGGGCCTCGACGGAGGCGCTCCGGGCTGCCGCGGACCACCTCGTGGCGGCCCGGCCCACTGCCGTGAACCTCGCGTGGGCGGTGCGGCGCATGGCGGAGCGGTTCGAGGCGGGAGCCGGCGCGCTGCTTCGCGAGGCGCACCTCGTCCGCGACGAGGACGAGGCGGCCTGCCGGCGCATCGGCGCGCTGGGCGCCGCCCTCATCCCCGACCGGGCCCGCATCCTCACCCATTGCAACGCGGGGGCGCTCGCCACCGCCGGCTATGGCACCGCGCTGGGGGTGGTGCGCGCGGCCTTCGAGAGCGGCAACGCCATCGCCGTCTTCGCCGACGAGACGCGCCCCTTCCTGCAGGGCGCGCGGCTCACCGCCTGGGAGCTCCAGCGCGACGGCATCCCGGTGACCCTCCTCACCGATGGGATGGCGGGCTGGCTCATGCTCAAGGGCGAGATCGCGTGCGTGGTGGTCGGCGCGGATCGCATCGCCGCCAACGGCGACGTGGCGAACAAGATCGGAACCTACGCGCTCTCGGTGCTTGCGCGCCATCACGGGCTGCCCTTCTACGTCGCCGCGCCCTGGAGCACGGTCGATCTCGCCACCGCCTGCGGCGAGGACATCCCCATCGAGGAGCGCGAGAGCGACGAGGTGGTGACCCTGGCCGGGCAGCGGATCGCCCCCGTCGGCGTGCTGGCGCGCTACCCCGCCTTCGACGTCACCCCGGCCGGGCTCGTCACCGCCATCATCACCGAGCGCGGCGTGGTGCACGCGCCATCTGCCAAGGGGCTCCGCGGGCTGGCGGGGCTCGCCGGTTCTGCCGCGCCGCATTAACTTCATCCCCGTGCCCTCTCCTCGCACCTGTCCTGCCTGCGGAAAGCCCCAGGGCACCAGCGCCGCGTGCCTCTCCTGCCGCGACGCGGCCGCCCGCGAGCTCGCCGATGGCGCCCGCGACGTCACCGACCAGGGGGCGCTCGAGGCCCGCGTGGAGGCGGTCGGCCGCTTCCTCGATCGGCCGCCCTGGTATGTCCGGCTCGCGGCCGGCACGCTCCTCACCAGACTGCGCCTCCTCTGGATGCTGCTCGGCGACTACGCCCGCGGCCGCTACCGGAAGATCCCCTGGAAGACGGTGGCGATCTGCGCTGGAGCGGTGGGCTACGTCATCTCGCCCATCGACCTCATTCCCGACTGGTTCGTCCCGATCGGACTGACCGACGACATGCTCGTCCTGGCGCTGGCGTGGCGCTCGGTGAAGAACGAGCTGCGCGCGTACTGCGCCTGGAAGGGCGTCTCGCCCGCTCATTTCGGGATCTGAGCGCCCGCGTGGCCCGGCGCCGCTTCTGTGGCCGGGTTATCCGTCGAACGTGCCCACGCGCTCACCCCACGCCGTTCACCCCCGCAAGCGCGTCCAGAGCCTCGGCGTCGGCCGGGAGGTCGTCTCCATCGGGCTCGCGCAGGGGCCGCTGCACGACCTCTATCACGCCCTCCTCACCATGCCCTGGCGCCGCTTCTTCGCGCTGGTCTTCGTCGGCTATCTCGGGGTCAACGCTCTCTTCGCGCTGGGGTACTACGAGCTCGGGGACGCCATCGAGAACGCGCGGCGCGGCTCCTTCGTGGACGACTTCTTCTTCAGCGTCCAGACCCTCGCCACCATCGGTTACGGCAAGATGGCCCCCGCCACCTTGGGGGCCAACATCCTCGTGAGCGTCGAGGCGCTGCTCGGGATGATCGGCCTCGCGGTGACCACCGGGCTCGTGTTCGCCCGCTTCTCTCGCCCCACCTCGCGCGTGGTCTTCAGCGACGTGGCGGTGGTGAGGCCCTACGACGGCGTCCCCTCGCTCATGTTCCGGATGGCGAACGCGCGCGGCAACGGCATCGGCGAGGCGCGGGTGAAGCTCTCCCTGGTGCGCAACGAGCTCACCCGCGAGGGCGAGCCGGTCCGGCGCATCCACGAGCTGCGGCTCTTGCGGAGCGAGTCGGCCATGTTCGTGCTCACCTGGACCGCCATCCACCCCATCGACGCGGAGAGCCCGCTCGCCGGTTGGACGCACGGCTCTCTGCGCGAGGCCCTCTCTGACTTCGTGGTGTCGCTGACAGGCGTGGACGAGGGGCTCGCCCAGGCGATCCACGCGCGCCACTCCTACCGGATCGACGACGTGCGCTGGAACGCGCGCTTCGTCGATATCCTCACCCCCGGGCCGGAGCGGAGCGTCATCGACTACCGCCGGTTCCACGACGTGGAGCCGCTGCCCGCGCCGGCCCTGCCGCAAGGGACCGCTCCGCGCGATCAGGGCACTTCGGTGGAATCCCAGCTCGTCCGGTAGCCCTCGTCCAGGCCGTCGAGCGCTTCGAGCCCCTCAGGCGAGAGCTCGAAGTCGAAGACCTGCGCGTTCTCGGCGATGCGCGCGGGGTGGACCGACTTGGGCAGGACGGCGAACCCGTGCTGAAGACCCCACCGAAGCAGCACCTGCGCCGGCGTCCGCGCGTGCGCCGCGGCCACCTCGAGCACCACCGGGTGATCCATGCGCTGAGCCTTCACCAGCGGCGCATACGCCTCCAGCTGGATCCCTCGGGCCTGGCAGAAGATCGTGAGCTCCCGCTGCTGGAGGAAGGGATGGAGCTCCACCTGATCCACCGACGGGGGGACGGGCGATTCCCCCAGGAGCTCCTCCAGATGACGGACCGTGTAATTGGAGACCCCGATCGCGCGCAACCGCCCCTCCTCCTGCAGCTTCACCAGCGCGCGCCAGCTCTCCTTGCGCACGCGCTCGACCGGGTAGTGGACGAGGTAGAGGTCCACCGCGCGCTCGCCCAGCCGGGCCTGGCTGGCGTCGAAGGCGCGCAGCGCGGCGTCGTAGCCCTGGTCGTTGTTCCACAGCTTCGTCGTGACGAAGACCTCCGCGCGCGGAACACCGCTCTCCGCGATGGCGGCTGCCACGTCGCGCTCGTTTCCGTACACCCGGGCGGTGTCGATGTGCCGGTAGCCGAGCTGGAGGGCGGTGCGGACGGCGGTGCGCGTCTCCGCACCGGGGCGGGCCTGGTAGACGCCGAAGCCGAGCACCGGGAGGGCAGCGCCGCCGTGCAGGGGCAGGGTGCTCGTGATCGAGAGGGCCATGCGGAGCATTTCTCCCGGCGGCGCGCGGCCCGCAACGGGCAGGTGCGGGCCCCCTCTCCCAGCGCCGGGCGAAGTGGCCGGAATCCTTGACACGCGCGCAGCCTTTACCGTATAGAACCGCCCTCCCGGAGCCCGGGGCGGCCTCTCGCGCCCGCGCGGGAAGCCAATGTTTCCCCTGGAAGCTCCAGCGATTTCGAGCACAAGGAGTGGCCGATGTACGCGGTGATCCGGACCGGCGGCAAGCAGTACCGCGTCGCGCAGGGCGACCGTCTCAAGATCGAGAAGCTCGAGGCGGGCGTCGGCGACACGCTCACGTTCGAGGTGCTGCTCATCGGCGGTGAAGGCGAGGCGAGGGTGGGCAGCCCCATCGTCGCCGGCGCCGCCGTCGAGGCGACGGTCCTCGGAGAGGACAAGCACAAGAAGGTCATCAACTTCCGCAAGAAGAAGGAAGGCTGGACCAAGAAGCGCGGTCACCGCCAGCCGTTCACCGAGGTCGTCATCACCGCGGTCCGCGCGTAAGAGGAGAGCACCATGGCTCACAAGAAGGGACAGGGCTCCAGCCGCAACGGGCGCGACTCCCCCGGACAGCACCGCGGCATCAAGATCTACGGTTCCGAGGTGGTCGTCGCGGGCAACATCATCGTCCGCCAGTGCGGCACCCTCGTGCACCCGGGCCAGAACGTCGGCATGGGGCGCGACTACACGCTCTTCGCGAAGGTGGATGGCACCGTGAAGTACAGCCGCCACCGCGGCGATCGGCGCGTCGTCTCCATCCTGCCCAGGGCAGAGGCGGCGGCTGTCGCCGTCCAGCCGCCGCAGAACGAGGCCGCCGAGGCTCCAGGCGCGGGCGAGGTCGTCCCGTCCGAGGCGCCAGCGGCCTGATCGGGCTCGATCCGACGGCCGTTCAGCGCACCGCGCCGCGTGGCTTCCGAAGCCCCGCGGCGCTTCGTATTTGTGGGGTGAGCACGTGAAGTTCGTCGACGAGGTCCGCATCCATGTGAAGGCCGGCGACGGCGGCGACGGCGCCGTGGCGTGGCGGCGGGAGAAGTTCATCCCGCGCGGAGGGCCGGCCGGCGGTGACGGCGCCGACGGCGGAAATGTCGTCCTCGTCGTCGACCCGCAGCTCGCCACCCTCCTCGACTACCGCTACGTGCACGAGCACAAGGCCAAGAGCGGCGAGCACGGGCGCGGCTCGGACCAGAACGGACACGCCGGGGCGCACCTCGAGCTTCGCGTTCCGCCGGGCACGCTCGTGCGCGATGCCGCCACCTCCGAGCTGGTGGCCGATCTCGCCGCGCCCGGCGATCGCGTGGTGGTCGCCAAGGGCGGCCACGGCGGCCTCGGCAACATGAACTTCGCCACCTCGGTGAACCAGGCGCCGCGCTACGCCGAGCCGGGCACGCCGGGCGAGGAGCGCGACCTCGTCCTCGAGCTGAAGCTCCTCGCCGACGTCGGCATCGTGGGCTTTCCCAACGCCGGCAAGTCCACCCTCATCAGCCGCATCTCCCGCGCCCGCCCGAAGATCGCCGACTACCCCTTCACCACGCTGGTGCCGAACCTGGGCGTCGTCTCCTGGCGCGGCGAGAAGAGCTTCGTCGTCGCGGACATCCCGGGGCTCGTCGAGGGCGCGCACGAGGGGGCCGGCCTGGGGCACCAGTTCCTCCGCCACGTGGAGCGCTGCCGCGTGCTGGTGCACCTCGTCGATGGTGCCGCGCAGGGCGAGGGGCGCGCGCCCAAGGCAGACCTGGAGGCCATCGACCGCGAGCTCGCGCTGCACTCGCCCGAGCTGGCCGCGAAGCCGCAGATCGTCGCCGTCAGCAAGATCGACGTGCCCGACGCGAAGGAGGCGGCCGCCGCGCTGAGGCGGGCGCTGGCGCGGCGCAAGAAGAAGCCGCTCGCGGTGATCCCCATCTCGGCGGTCACCGGCGAGGGGCTCGACGCGCTCCTCGACGCGGTGGGCGCGGTGCTCTTCGACTCCGGCCGGCGCGACCGGGGCGGAGGCGGGAAGAAGCTGGGGAAGCGCCGGGCCTCCCCGTGACCCCGGATCCCAGCGCGGAGCCGGAGTTCCTGCTCCCCGAGCGCCGGGAGCGCATCGACCGCGCGGTGGCGGGACGCACCCGGACGCTCACGGTGGTGCTGGAGGCGTTCTGCGATCCGCAGAACGTGAACGCGGTGCTCCGCACCTGCGACGCGTTCGGGATCCAGGAGGTCCACGTCGTCGAGGGGCAGATGAAGCCCTGGGACCGCAACAAGAAGATCAGCCAGAACGCCGACAAGTGGCTCGAGGTGACGCGCTGGCGCTCGACGGCCGACTGCCTGGGCGCCATCAGGGCGCGCGGCTTCGCCATCTACGCCACCCACCTCGGCGAGGGCGCGCGCACGCTCCCGGAGCTCGCCTGGGAGGGCAATGTGGCGCTCGTCTTCGGCCACGAGAGCCGCGGGGTGTCGGACGACGCCCTCGCGCTCTGCGACGCGCGCTATGCCATCCCCATGCGCGGGTTCGTGCAGTCGCTCAACGTCTCGGTGGCGGCGGCGGTGAGCCTGGCCCAGGCAATCGACCTCCGCGAGCGCTTCCATGGTGGCCACGCCGACCTCACCGAGGCGGATGCCGCCGCGCTGCGCCAGCGCTTCTATCTGCTGGCGGTGAAGCAGCGCAGCCGCATCGCCAAGGCGGACGCGGTGGCGGAGCGGCGACAGCGGAGGCTGCAGCCGGAGGGAGGGACCGGGCCTCATGCGGTGGAGGACGCGGCACTGCCCGAGACGTGAAGGGCGGCGCTGCCGACGGCGACGCGCTGGCTTAGAAAAAACCGCAGAGCGTTGCCCGCCAGAGCGCGAACCGCGCGCGGAGAGATCGGGAGACGACTGCCCCTCCCCCCGGCCCGGCCTGTCGCTACTGGGCCTTCCCGGAACTTCGACAAGACAGGTCGTAATCCTCTCCCGACAGCGGGTTAAACTCCACTGAACCGGATCAACTCCAGTATCTCAGTACCCGCTGCACCAACCCCGGCTAGCGAGCTTGACGCTGGCGCCGCAGACTGCCGCGCATGGCGGATCGAGAGGCATGGGCGAAGCGGGTGGCGGAGTGGAAGTCGAGCGGGCTGACCTCGAGGGCGTTCTGCCAGGGGAAGGACTTCACGCCGGGGGGGCTGCGGCACATGGCCCACCGGCTCGGCGGTAGTGAGCGCCGCGGTCGTCCATCGGTCCGCATTGCACGGGTCGTGAGGCTGTCGGGGGAGCGGCCGTCGCGGGTTGAGACGCCGCAGCGGCCGGAGGTGCCCGCGGTCGTGGTCGAGTTCGGGATGGCGCGGGTGCTCGTGAAGCCGGGCGCCGACCGCGCGACCCTGGCCACCGTGGTCGAGGTGCTCACGGCGACGGTCGGCGCGAGGACCGCACAATGATCCCGCACGGCGTGGAGATCTTCGTCGGGCTCGACCCGATCGACCTACGCTGGAGCTTCGACCGGCTGGCCGGAATCGTGACCGAGCGCATCGGTCGGGGGGCGCGCTGCGGCGCGCTCTTCGTCTTCTTCGGCAAGCGGCGAGACGCGATCAAGGTGCTCTTCTGTGACGGCACGGGGATGTGCCTCTTCTACAAGCGGCTCGACCGCGGCACGTTCCGCCTCCCCCTCGCGACCACTGGCACGACGAGCGTGGTGATCGACGAGCGCGCGCTCGACGACCTGCTCGATGGCATTGACGTCGAGACGAAGCGAAAGAGCGCGCCAGTCGTGATGACCCATTGACACTCACACCAATCACGGTACAATTGCTGTTGCGATGCTCGCGACGGCGACAGACCAGATTGCAGCGCTCGAGGCGGAGCTGGCCGTCGAGCGCTCCGCCCTCGCCACGGAGCGCGAGCGGGTCGCGAAGCTCACGGAGGAACGCGATCTGCTGCGTGCCTCGCACGAGCGGCTTCGGCTCGAGCTGGAGCTCATGCGCCAGCGCATCTTCGTCGCCAAGGCGGAGCGCGTGGACACCGCGCAGCTCGAGATGGAGTTCGCGGCCACCCTCGCCGCGCTCGACCGGCTGGGCGGCGCGCTGCCCTTCGCTGCGGAGGCGGGCGCGCCGCCGCCGCACGAGAAGAAGAAGCCCACCGGCCGGCGTGACCTGCGCAAGTTCTCGCTCCCGGAGGAGCGCGTCGAGATGCTCGACGTGCTCTTCGAGAAGCTGGTCGCCGACGGCAAGGCCACCCTCTTCGGCTTCGAGGAGAGCCGCAAGGTCGCCTGGAAGCGCGGCGGCGCGCGCATGCTCGTCGTCGCCCGCGCCAAGTACCGCACAGTGGACGAGCAGGGCGACTCGATGATCGAGACGACGCCGATGCCGAAGGAGTGCTTCCCGCGCTCGCTCGCGGCGCCGTCGATGCTCGCGCACGTGCTCACCGAGAAGTTCTGCGACGGACTCCCCCTCAACCGCATCGAAGATCGGCTGGGGCGCGACGCTTTCCGCTCGACCGCGGCACGATGAGCCGGTGGGTCGAGGACGCGGGGGCGACCGCCGGCGCGACGGTCGTCGCCGCCGCCCGCGCCGAGGCGTGGCGCACCGCCTTCTGCATCGCGACCGACGCCACCGGCATCGCGGTCGCCCCCGAGCCGCGCAAGGACGGCAAGCGCCAGGCGTGTCGCCGCGGCCACTTCTTCGTGCAGATCGCCGATCGCGACCACGTCTTCTTCGAGTACGCGGCCAAGGAGACGAGCGCGTCGCTGCTCGAGATGTTCGAGGGTTACCAGGGCTACATCCAGGCCGACGCGAAGAGCGTCTACGACGTGCTCTTCCGCGAGCCCGAGCCGCCTGATGACGACACCGGAAAGGCCGGCAAGCGGATCGAGGTCGGCTGCTGGTCGCACGCACGGCGCAAGTTCTGGGAGGCCACCTGTACCAAGAGCGAGGTCGCCCGCGAGGGCCTGGCGCGCATCGGCTACATGTTCGCGCTCGAGGACGCCTGGCGCCGCGATCCACCCGAAGTCATCCATCGCCTGCGCAATCAGCATTTGCGCCCGCACCTGGTGGACTTCTTCGCCTGGGCGGAGGTCGAGCACGATCGTGTCCGCGATCAGCGCGGGCTCGTCCGCTCTGCCCTCGGCTACGCCATTCGCCAGAAGGACGCGCTCCTGCGCGTGCTCGACGATGGCCGCCTGGTGCTCGAGAACAACCGGTCGGAGCGCGAGCTCAGGCGCATCGCCGTCGGCAGGAAGGGCTGGCCCTTCGTCGGCAGCGACGAGCACGGCGAGGCAGCCGGCAACGTCTTCTCGCTCATCGCCTCGGCGCGGCTGCACCGACTCGACCCCGAGGGCTACCTGCGCGACCTCTTCCGCGTGCTCGCGCAGTGGCCAGACGACCGCTACCTCGAGCTCGCGCCCAAGTATTGGGCCCAGACCCGCGCCCGCCTCCATGCCGACGAGCTTGCCGCCGAGGTCGGCTTGCTCACGATCCCGCCGCCGCTCGCTGCCGCCTCGCCGGAGCAGGTGTCGGCGGACTGATCGGCCGGTCGTCGCCGGTGCTCGCGGGTAGCTCGGATCCACACGCGGAATCTGCCCCCGTCACGACCACCCCGCCAGACGGGCTTCGTGCAGCGGATACGAGCCCACTTGATGTGAGCCCGTCGCGAGGCACACGATGCCGTCGACGAGCCGGACACACGAGGAGGGAGCAGCGGAGGCGTACCTGCAAGGTACGTCGAGCAGCGGACCGACCGGGTACCCGGCCCGCGACAGCGGGGTGGGTGTGCCCGGCGCAGGCAGGCAGCGTGCGCCGCAGCAGGGATCATATCAAGTGGTCTCCGCTATCAGGCGGATCGCCATCGGCAGGAAGGGCTGGCTCTTCGTCGGCAGCGACGAGCACGGCGAGGCTGCCGGCAACGTCTTCTCGCTCATCGCCTCGGCGCGGCTGCACCGACTCGACCCCGAGGGCTACCTGCGCGACAACTTCCGCGTGCTCGCACACTGGCCGGGCGACCGCTATCTCGAACTCGCGCCCAAATACTGGGCCCAGACCCGCGCCCGCCTCGATGCCGACAAACTCGCCGCCGAGGTCGGCCTGCTCACGATCCCGCCGCCGATCGCCGTCCCCGCGGCGGAGAAGGTGTCGGCGGACTGATCGGCCGGTCGTCGTCGGCGCTCGCGGGTAGCTCGGATCCACACGCCGAATCTGGGCCAGTCACGGCCACCCCGCCAGACGGGCTTCGTGCAGCGGATACGTATCTCACTCACGGCGGCAGAGGGCAGGCGCTTGGCGTCCAACGAACCCGATCAATGCGAGACGCAAGCACCAGCCGCATTGGACCACAAGGGGTTCACCGACCAGTATCGGGTTCCGAGCTTCTCGCAGGTCGAATAATTGCACTTGTCCCCGATCTCCTGACCGAGCGGGTCTTGCCACGCTCTTCCGGGCCCAGGTTCGGTCATCGTCTCGAGCAGCTCATGGGAGAAGGTCTCGACGACGGACATGGCTATCCAGTCCGTCGTTGCGCAAGCCGGGACGAGTCCCTGGTCCGCCCGGACCCAAGCCTCCCGCAAGACCACGCCGTTACAAACCATGTCGCCATGATCCCCTGCGCCCCCGCTATCGACGAAGAATGATGTGACCAGGACGTAAACGCCGAGCGGATCGATCGGTTGGCCTGAACCCGCGATGATGGAGCATACTTCGGGGTGCAAGTCGGTGCCGAACGCTTTGGCCGGGATGTTGGGATCGTAGAATTGCCCGGCCAGCGACACGTGGGGCTTGGCGCCGCGCAGGTACTGCTCGGAGATGCCGAGGTAGCTTGAGCCCTCCAGGTCGGCGATGAACGACTCGACGGCAGCCTTTGGGCTCGCGAGGAGGGCCTGGTCCCCCCACCAGATCATGTAGACGCGAGGGGTTGCCAAGACCGGACCGCCGCGATCGATGAGGTTCTCCCCCACGCCGTCCATGACGGTGACGGTGGCGATCGACGTCATGCTCGGATCGGCGCCGCTCGTGGCGATCACATGGTAAACACCTGGAATGCTCGTGGCAGTGTACAAGCCGGTGGCGCTGATCTTGCCGAAACCTTCCGCGATTGTCCACGTCACGGGTGGAGCGGGGTTGTCCTGCGAGGTCACCGCGAATTGCAGGGTGCTCTTCACC
>JBBQEB010000125.1:0-11371 GCA_038320275.1 Myxococcales bacterium
CCAGGGCCGCCGTGCGCGATACCGCGGAGTTCGCAAAAACCTCTTCGACTTACGGCGAGCCTCGGCCATCCAGAACTTGGAAGCCATCCAGCGCAAGGTGGCGTGATGAGATCCCTTTCAACCTATTCGGTGCTCTAGGAAGACGGCAGCGGCGAGAGCGAGTATCCAACGAGGGAAGCCGCCCTCGAGGCGAGCACGAGCCACGCGGCGGTCAGGCGCCGCAGGCGGAGAAACCATGAGTACGGCGGTGGATACGAGGTGTGGTCCCGGCGACGACGCGCTTGCCCTGCTGAAGTCGCTCGACAAGGAGGAGCTCCATTGAGCCCTCCACCGACAGACTTCGACGCGAAGGCGAGGACCTGGGATGCCAATCCATCCGGGGCCGAGCGGGCGCGGCGAGTCGCCCAGAGGATGGCGCACCACCTCGGCGCCCTGCCGGGGCGCACCATCCTCGAGTACGGCGCGGGCACGGGCCTGCTCGGCTTCGCCTTGGCGGAGCTCGGCGCCCGGGTGACGCTCGCCGATAGCTCGACCGAGATGCTGGCGGTGGCTCGCGAAAAGATCGCAGCCGCCGGGGCGAGCGGTCTGACGGCTCTGCACCTGGACCTGACCACCGGGCCGACACCGGACGCGCGGTACGACGTGGTCTGCACGCTGATGACGCTCCATCACCTCCCGGACACGGACGACATCCTGCGGAAACTGCGGGCGCTGCTCGCGCCTGGAGGGGTCCTCTTCGTGGCCGACCTGGACCGGGAGGATGGATCGTTCCACGGCGAAGGCTTCACGGGCCACGGCGGCTTCGACCGGGTGGACCTGGGGCGCCGGCTGGAGCGGGCGGGGTTCACGAGCGCCACCTTCGAGACCGTCGCCGAGGTCGTCCGGGAGGAATCGTCCGGAAAGCGCGTCTACCCGGTCTTCCTCGCGGTGGCCCGGAGCTAGCGGCAACGCCCAGCCCGTCGAACTGTCGCGGAACTTACGGCTCAAACGGGAACGAAGCGCTCGAGGGTGCGGCCCTTCACCTCCGGGGCAACCCTGGCCAGGCGAGCCAGCGGCCTCTCCCCGAACCGGGTCGACTCCGCGTAGGTGCTGGGCATGAGTCGAAGCATCTTCGGTCGGGCGCCGGATGCGCCCGCTCCAACCCGAGTGAGCCCCCCACGCACCGAACCGTCCCGGCAGTCCCTGGCTCTCATGGTTCGGATGGGCGCGCGGAGAAGTTGCCGGAGACGCGAAGCCGAGCGTGATCTCCTGCGAGAGAGGTACGGCCCAGTGGGCCGTCAGCTCGGCGCCGAGGGCTTTTGAGGTGAGCGCAAGCGTGACACGGCGACGCACCTTTCCGTCGTGAACCTTCGTTCGGCCGGGAGGCTCCCACCAGCACCATGCGCGAACGCCTCGTCTTCCCCGCCCTGGTCGCCCTCGGGCTCATCGGACTCGGCGGCCTCGCGCTCTGGCAAGCGCGCGGACCCGAGCGGCTGCGTGCGAGCGCAGCCGAGACCGGAATGGCCGTGGCGGACCTCGCCATCCGGGAGATGGGTTGAGGTACCTGCCGGGCCGCGGTCCTGCGGTCCCTGGATCGGCTCGAGGGTGTGGCGAACGTCGTTCCAGGGAGGAGCGGCGTCACAGTCGCGTACGACGCAGCCCGCCTCACGCCGACGCGCATCGCGGAGACCGTGACGCGCGACACCGGGTACGCCGCGCGACCGCCGGCCGCGACGCGCGAGCGGTGACGAGCGAACGACGCGCGGCTGCGCACCATGAATGACATGCCGGGGAGCAGCGGGAGGAGTCGCCTCTTCGACAGCGGGTCATGAAACGCCAGCGCTTCTTCGGCCAGAACCTGCTGCCTCATCCCCCCAGGTATTTGCGCGAGAACGCCATCGACATGGTCGGGGACCCGGCGCGCGCGCCGGCCCCCGCTCCCTTCCTACATGTTGGAGGCGAGGACCTTCCCGCCCTTGCCGGTGCACGCCTTTGCGCTCTTCTCCTCAGTCCAGCCCTTGCCCTTGCAGCTGTTCTGGGCCTTGCAGGAATTGTCGGCGCCCTGGCAGCTGCCCTTGCCCTTGCACTCGTTCACGCCGCCGCAGTGCACCACCTTTGCGCCCTCCTTCGTCTTCTCGGCCTTGTCGCCAGCGCGCGCCGCGCCGGCGGCGAACAGCGAGCAGACGGTGGTTGCGATGACGGCACCCTTCATGACTTCACGGATCATGGGTCTTTCCTTTCGTGGTGCTGCGGTGATCGGGGCCGCGAGGAAGCGGTCCCGAGTTGTTGCGGGCGGAGGTCACCTCCCGAAGCGGCCTTCACCTCGCCCCGCGACTTCGCGAAGAGCGACAGCTCGACGGTGCCTTGTCCGCCACGACCTTCGCGAGCGATTGCACGCGCGCGAACCAGCCCTCCGTGTACTTGGGGCCGATGTGATAGGCGTCGCGGTCGAAGTGCTGGATCGTAGCCCGGATGCGGATGGTCTTCTTCTCGCCATAGGCGCCGGGCGGGAAGAGGAGCGCAGTACCTTTCACCTGCTCCTTGCGCCCGTCGGCGGGGCCGCGGCCGCAGGCTGTGAACGGGATCTGCGCGGCGAAAGAGGCCGGCTGCTCCGGCGCGAGCCGCCCCACCTTCACGCCCGCGAACCTCGCCTCGAAGCGGCACTCCTTGGGATCGCTCTTCTTGTTCGTCACCCACTGCTGGAAGTGCTCGGTCTTGGTGTCCTCGTTGTCGACCTTGATGCTCGAGAGCGGGACGGAGCAACTGCCCGAGGCGGTACCCACCTTCTCGTCGTAGGTGAGGTCGCAGGCGACCTGCGAGCTCTGCGCGCTGATGCGCTCGCCCAGCCTCGCGTCGAAGACGGCGGTGAAGGCGTTGTTGCCGGCATCGGGATCGGTCTTGAAGTCCTCGGCAGCGGCAGGGGCGGCGAGCACAATGGAGGCGAGAACGACGGCGCGGATCATGGGCAGGTCTCCGCGCCCGGCGGTCGTGTCGAGCGTCATGCCGTTGCTGACTCGGAGCGCGCGGCGCGATTACAGCGCGGGCGCGGACGGCCCGTTTGGACCGTTCACACGTCTCGCCCTGCGGTCAGGACGCCCGGGCGAGGGCCGCCTTGACCCACCCGAAGCCGATCCGCTCCTGTTCGAGCCGGACGCGCTCGCCAATCTTCCCCGACAGAAGCTCGCGGTGGAGCGCGCTCTCCGAGGCATCGAGATGTCGCAGCTCCTGGAGACACGGGTCCCGCTCCTCCACCCACATCCGCCGGTGCGCGAGGAGCGTCTCCCTGTCCATCATGATTGATGTGGTGGCCGGGTAAACCCCTCGGAACCTGTCCAGCATCGCGAAGCCGTGGGTGTCGATGTCTCCCCAGTAGAGGAGTCGCCGACGCCCGAGCCAGGGCACCTCGACGAGCCGATCCACCGCGTAACCCTGGCCGAACAGCACGAGCGTCCTCGACCGCGGTGGCAGCGCGAGCCCGTTCACCTCGTTCTCGGTGACGACGACGTCGTCGACATCGATGTCCAGCCGCGACAGGTCTTCGATGGGAACGGTCAGGTCGGCGAGCCCCTGGATGCGCAGGTCGTCGTCGAGCAGCCGAAAGCGAACGAGAAACGGCTTCTCCCGCAAACCGAACCGTTTGTCGAACGAGATCCCCTTTTCGGTGCCGATCGCCGACTGCGGAAGGACCTGGCCGAGCAGCTCCGCCAACAGACCGCGATGCTGCTCGATGAACTTCGTGTCCACGCCCTCGACCTCGAGCTGCCTCCGGTAGAGGCCGGAACGCGGATGATCCCGGAACCACGCCAGCACGGCCAGGAGCCCGCCCCACTCCTCCCCCACCTCGAGAACCTTCATCGGATTGCGTGCGGCCCACGAATTTAGCTCCGCGAACGCGCCGCCGATGCGCCTCCGAAGGGAGTGGAAGCGCTCGGCCGAGCGCACCCTCCCGATCATCCGGAGCGCGGTGGCCTGCGTTGGAATGCGGATTCCGCTCGGGATCCGGTTGGCTCCGAGCTGCCTGTGGGCGATCTCCTCGAAAGCCACTTCGTATCCGTGCGCCTTGCTCCCCGCCTCGAGCTCGCGGATCCACGCGCGCGCCTCTTCGAATCTCGACCCGAGCTCGAGACGAGTGGGGCCGCGGAATCGCAGCGGCATGGGGAAGAATGGGTCGTCCCATTCCGACCGTCCGAGGAGTTTGCCGTTCGCCCATAGGCGCTCGACCTGGCCGACGATGTCGATGGGCCTGGTCCAGCGTCCCTGCGACATCACGCGCTCCGCCGCGCCTTCTCTGCGCGGTACTGCTCGATGGTGAGGTTCCGGAGCTTCGACCGCTGCCCATCCGTGTTCGAGACGAACCCGACGTTCGCCACGAAGGGCTCGATGACGTGGATCTTCTGGAGCGGCGTCACCACGAGGAGCTGCAGGTTCAGCTTCCGGAAGAGCTCGAGCCCGTAGGTGGCCGACTCGTCCGATCCGCGCCCGAAGGCCTCGTCGATGACGACGAAGCGGAACGACCTGGAGCGCGTCTCACCCCACTCGAGCCCGAACTGATATGCGAGGCTCGCGGCGAGCACGGTGTACGCGAGCTTCTCCTTCTGCCCGCCCGATTTGCCGCCCGAATCGGCGTAGTGCTCGTGCTCCGCGTCGCCTTCGACGAACCGCTCGGACGCCGAGAAGGCGAACCAGTTGCGGACGTCGGTCACCTTGCGGGTCCAGCGATCGTCGAGGTCGGTGGTTCCCTCCCTGCCCCGGAAGCGCTCGATGATCTTCTTCACCTGCAGGAACTTCGCCTCCGAGTACGCTTCGTCTCCCGATCCGACGAGCGTCCCCTCGGTACAGCCCCTGAGGTCCTGCTGGAAGTCGCGCACCTCGGCGTCCACCGCAGCCGAGGCTTCGAGCCGGATGTACCGCCCGGGGTTGAACTCGATCTCCCGGAGCGATCGATTGATCCGATCGATCCGCTCCCGGATCACCTGGCTCTCTCGGCGGAGCTGCGATTGGAAGTTTGCGACCTCGCGGATGGTGTTCTCGTTGAGGAGGTCCTTGAAGCGCCGCTCAAATCGCGGGAGATCGTCACGGCTGAGCACGTCGAGCATGCGGCGGTACTCGTTGGCGGCCTCGACCGCCGCAGCGGCGTCCCTCGTCTCGACCGGGTACGCGCTCCGATACTCCTGCATGTCCGCGACGATGCGCTGCCCGAGCCGCGTCCTGCGTAGCTCCGCCGCGTCGATGCGCTGCTGCAAGCACTCCCGAAGCGAACGCTCCACCTCTCCCGCATTCTCGATGTCGAGCGCCACCCCCGCGCTCGCCTGGTCGTGAAGCGCCTGAAGCGTCGGGAACGAGTCGCGCTCTCCCAACGTGGTGGCGGACTCGAGCTCCCGCGTCGTCTCGAGCCTTCGGGCGAGCGCCTTGCTCTGCTCCTCGGCCCGGACGATCTCGGTCTGAACCGCCTTGCGCTCCTTCTCGCACCTCGCAAGCTCCGCCTCGATGACCGCGAGCTGGCCCTCCAGGGTCCGGAGAACGTTCGACGCACTCTCCAGGGCCTTCATCTCGGCCTGGAGTTGCTCCTGCTCGACGACGCTCGTGCGCCAGTCCACGTCCGAGAAGCACGGGTGCGCCGCGAGCGCATGGAGGGCCGCGAGAAGTCTCTGGTCGCGCTCTTCCTGGTCTCGGGCGGCGGCGCAGGATGCCGCCTCCGTTCGCGCCCTCTCCTCGATCACCTCGAGCGAACGGTCGAGGGCGGCCAGCTTCTCGGTGTTTGCCCAGCCGAGGACGTACTGCGTTCGGTCGTCGATGCGCCGCCGGTCGTCCTTGGTGTGCCTCGGGCCACCCTTCACCTGACCGAACCGCGTCAGCGCCCTCGGCTCCCGGCGGAACTCCTCCAGCGAGTCGCAGCAGGCGAGGTCGAACCCTCGTGCGACCTCCACCTCGACCCACGCTGCGAGCGGCTCCCCATGCTTGAGCTCGAGCTTGCGGATGAGGGAATTCGGACTTGCGCTCGCCCTCCCCGCCTTGCAGTCCTTCGCCCGGAAGTACGACATCCGCGTCCCGAGGTGGTTCGCGTCCACCCACGCCGACACCGCTGCGTAGTGAGCCTCCGGCACCAGGAGCGACGTGCCGAATCCCCGGAGCACGCGCTCGATGGCCCCTTCCCAGGAGCGTTCGTCGGAGCGGACGCGCAGGAGCTCGCCCGCGAACGGCAAGTCCGCCTCTTCGATGCCGGTCGCCGCGCAGAGCGTCGTCCGCAGGCGCAGGAAGTCGGCCGGGATGTTGGACCGGCGTGCCCGGATCGCCTCGATCTCCTCGGCCGTCTCGGCCCGTTCCTTTGCTGCTGCCTGAAGACGGACCCCGGCGTCGATGGCTCGCTGCCGCAGTTCTGCGATCCGGCGTTCGGCTGCGGAGGCGACCGAGGCGGCCTCGCGCTGATTGGTGAGGAACGCCTGATCATCCCGCGCCTCGGCGAGGCCAGCGTCTCGCGCATGACGCTCGTACTCGGATGCTCGCCGCTCGCGCTGCGCACGTTCTCGGCCGCAAGCTTCGAGGGAAGAGCGGATCCGCTCGATGCGCTCCCCTCCGTTCCGGGCGATATCCTGCTTGAGGTCGTCACGGCGCCCGTTTTGCTTTCTCCTCGTCTCGTCGGCCTGGTCCGCGTCGATCGCGAGGCTCGCCTGCCGGTCCGCGGACTTCTCGAGCGCTGCCGAGAGCAGCTCCAACGTGAGCGAGGCCACCCAGGCGCGCAGCGCATCGCGGGCAGCGCGGTCGTGGCCGATCGCGGCCGCCAGTCGATCGTACTCGTCGCACTCCTCGACGATCGGACCGAGGCGGCGGACCTGGTCCTTCGCCTTCAGCACGGCCTCGTGAGCCCGGGTCAGGTCGTCGACGTGCCCGATGAGCGCTGTGATGCGCTCCTCGACCGGGAAGGGCTGCAACATGTGCTGCCGCACGAAGTCGGTGAGATTCCCCACCGACTTCATGGACACGGTCTGGTTGAAGAGGTCGAGGGCTTGGTCGTTCTCGATGCCGAAGCGCCGGCGGAAGGCGGCCTGGTAGGGCGGGAACGAATCCCAGACCTCCTTGGTGAGGGTCTTGAGGCGCTTTCGCAGCCCCGGAACGTCGTCGAACCCGGAGAAGTGCTGGGCGATGGTGAGGGCCTCGTCTGCGACGACGAAGAGGCGCGCCGGCTGACCCTCCTGATCCCGCAGCCAGAAGAGCTGCGCGACCGTCACGGACTGCCGGTATCCCTCGTTGTGAAACTGCGCGAGGAGTACGGAGTAGCTGTTGGGGTCGCGCAATGCGACCGGCCTCGCTCCACCTCCGGTCTCGCTCCGCTCCGACTTGTAGTGTCCGAGGAAGTAGGAGCGGACCGTGCGCTCGCGAGCGTCCGCGCCGGCCGCCTTGTTGAACGAGACGCGCTGAGGAGGGACGAGCAGTGTCGTGATGGCGTCCACGATGGTAGACTTCCCCGACCCGATGTCGCCGGTGAGGAGCGAGGTGTCGCCTCCAGCGTGGAACCCCCACACGCGGCCGTCGAACGTACCCCAGTTGTACAGCTCGAGACGCTGCAGCCGGAACCCGGCTCGCTCGACCGGAGCGGCGAGGTCCATCAGGTCTCGCTGGCTGCGGGCGTTCATCGACCTGCCTCGCGAGCTCCTTCGGGTTCGGCGCCGGAGGCTTCCGGGAGCGGCCGGTACACGGCGAGGAGCTTCTCCAGCCACTCCCCGTCCACGAACGCCTTGATGAGGCGAACCACCTCGTACTCGTCTTCCCGGCCGCGGAGCGGCCGCAGGAACCCGAGCTCCACGACCTTGTTCAGGTGAGCCCCGATCTGATCGACGAGCTTCGCCTCGTTCGTCGTGGTGGGGAGGAACTGGCGCAGGAGATCGACGAGGTCTTCCTTGCGCAGGACGACGCGCCGGTCGCCGCCGCCCGCCTCGGTCTCCGCGACCTTCTTGCGCAGCAGGACGAGGAGGAGGCTCACCTTGAATCCGAGTGGCCGGCGCGGGACGAGGCGTGGAAGAGGTTCCTCGCCGGGCTCTTGCGGACGCTGGCGAAGAAAGGCGTAGCCGTCGGCCTCGTCGACCTCGAGGGCGAGCCCGAGCGGCACCACGTGGTCGCGCACCCGTGCCTGCAGGGACAGGAGCTGGGACCAGCGCCGCTCGTCGTCCTCGCGCCATAGAACGCCCTTCATCAGCGACACGAGGACGAGCGGGAACGCCGTTGCCGTGTCCGTCGGGGCCTTCATGTGGAGGACCTCGTGAAGATCACGCGCGGGACCTCCGCGGTGCGACCCTTCCCGCCTTCGACATTCCAATCGATGCGCTGTACGGCTGATTCGTCGATGAGCGCGCGATCGTCCTCGGATGCCACCGCGAAGTAGGTCACCAGCTCCGCGAGACCGTGCTGCAGTGGATAGGCGTTCACGAGCTCTGCGAGCGAGACGCGATCTCGCCGCTGCAGCGCCTCGCGGACGTTCGACCGCAGCCGTTCGCGGTCCACGGCGACCTGCTCGAAGAGCTCCTCG
Source organism: Myxococcales bacterium (assembly GCA_038320275.1). Taxonomy (GTDB): domain Bacteria; phylum Myxococcota; class Myxococcia; order Myxococcales; family Anaeromyxobacteraceae; genus Anaeromyxobacter_A. The sequence continues at coordinate 8,501 of JBBQEB010000125.1, forward strand.
GCAGAGACCTCCTCGTCGGCCAGCAGCACCCCCGTCGAGAGTCGCGCCTCGAACGGCGGTATGAACAAGGGCCGCTCGAGCGGGAGGGCGACGTCGGGCGACGTGCCGTCCACGGCCGCGACGACGCCCTCCGGCGGGTCGTCCTTCATCGCGAGGGCGGCGCGCTCGATCTCGCGAATGGTCTCCATGATCCGGCGATTCTCGAGGAAGGCGCGGTCATCGAGGTAGCGGCGGAGCTGCTCCGAGAGCTTCGCGACGGTGCGCTGCGTCGCCTCTCCAGCCTCGAGCCAGTCGTAGTGGATGCGGCGGAGGCGGGGATCGGGACTCAGGGCCTCGATGGCCGTGAGCTCGAAGACACGATCGAGCTTCCGGGTGAGCTCTTCCTGACGCTCCGGTGACATGAGGAAGTCCCAGAAAGCGCGGAAGCTCGTGCCCTGGTCCGACGCAGCGATGGCATCCCTCTCGCCGAGGATGTCGTCGAGCAGCTCGCCGCGGCCGCCCTCCCACGCGGTGATGCGCTGGCGCACGTCCCGGTCGAGCGCGTGGAAGCTCTGCTCCAGTTCGCGGAAGTCGGCGAGGAGCTCCCGGGCGGTGCTCTCCATCTGCTGAAACCGCTCGCGGAGCGCCGGTGCGTCCATCGGCGCCAGGCGGCCGCCCCGGATCTCGTCCATCTCGGCCTCGATCTGGTCCTTCCTTCGCTGCAGGTCGGCGAGGCGCGTCGAGGGATCGAGCTCACTCCCCTCCACCATGTCGGTCAGGAGCTGAAACACGGTCATGAGCCGCGACTGCGTCCCGACGAAGCGTCGCTCGAGAAGTCGCGCGATCCACTGGATCGCCCGCTCCGCGGCCGGAGTGAGGTCGAAGTGGGCCTCGTCGCTGCCCGATGGGTAGAACTTGCGAAGCCAGCCGTTCGAGTTCGACGCCCACTCGTCGAGGTACGCCTCCGCCGCGCGGGGTGCGTCGAAGCCCATCTCCCTCGCCGCGTGCAGGTGGTCCTCGAGTCGCAGCGACAGTGCCTGCTGCGTCTCCGTACGCCGGTTGGTCGCGACAAAGGCCTGGTGCAGAAAGCTCACGACGAGCGGGGCGTGGGCGGCCGTGAGGAGTCGCCACGCCGGATTCTGATCGCGAAGCCGCTGGAGGCTCGCGAGGTCGAGGAGCTGCAGTGACATCGATCGGATCGATCCCCACGCGGAGCCCCATGGCGGCTTCGCAGATGATTCGCACCGTAACCCGGCGGTCGGACACGGACCGGTGCGGAGCGCCGGTAGGCCAGGTAGGCGACGGGTTAGTCCTGAAGGACTTCGTCACCCGGCCCCTTGGCTGGTCTGCAGATCCGGGTGCCGCTCTCGGCGCTCGACGAGTCCCTCGCGGGTTCGCGATGACGCGTCCGACGGCGTGCTCGTTCATCCCTTCGCGGCCGCACCTCGGACTTCGCGCTCCGCCAGTCGACGTCGGTCACCAGTCCCGCACCGAGGCAGTTGGCTCGGGGCCCAGTGGTGCCAGGTCTCGGCAGGGCCTGCCGAGATCGCGGTCTCGGAAAGTCGCGGACGTGGAAGCCGCGAGAATCGTTGCCATCCACACACATGGTGCATGGCGCTTCAGCGGCGAGGCGCGCGCCGGTGGCACGGCCCCTTCACGAAACGTAAATTACGAAGTGCCCGGAACTCCGCTTTCGCGTGGAGTTCCGGGGGGTCCAAGTCGGGGAGACAGGATTCGAACCTGCGACCCTTCTCGCCCGGTTCATCCGTTTCCGCCTCCCGCGCTCCCATACCAGGTCGCTCTCGTTTGCAGAATCCGGTGGATCCCGCTATGCATTGGTTTCACCGTACCCGACACTTTTCGTCGGCTTGAGCGCATGCGCCGAAGAGCCTCCAGCCTCCGCCTCTCGAACTACCTCGACGACCTCGTCGGGCGCGGGCGCTACGCCCTCGACCGGGCGGAGGCGTTGCGTGTTCTCGGCTCCACGCCCGAAGCGCTGGAGGCATCCGTGCGCCGCCTCGTCGCCAAGCGCCGCCTCGCGGTGCCTCGCCGCGGATTCTACGTCATCGTCCCGGCCGAGTACCGGAGCGCTGGCGCGCCACCGCCCGACTGGTTCATCGCCGACCTCACGCGCTTCGAGGGGAGACCCTACTACGTGGGCCTGCTCTCGGCCGCCGCCCTCCACGGATCGGCCCACCATCAGCCCCAGGAGTTCCAGGTCGTGACCGACGGGCCGCTCCGGCCGGCCAGGGCGGGGCGGGCGCGCATCCGATTCTTCACCAAGGCGACCGCGGCATCGACTCCAGCGATCGACATGAAGACCCAGACCGGCTCGATGCGCGTCTCGACGCCCGAGGCGACCGCCCTCGACCTCGTCCGGTACGCGAAGCGCGCCGGCCACCTCGACCACGTGGCGACCGTCCTCTCCGAGCTCGCCGAGAAGCTCGACGCGAGGCGGCTCCTCGCCGTGGCCCGCACGGACGTTGAGATCGCCCACGTCCAGCGACTCGGTCACATCCTCGAGGCCTTGGGCGCCTCCTCGGCGACGAGGCCGCTGGCCGCCTGGATCTCCGATCGGAAGCCACGCCGGGTCCTGCTTCGCCCGGACCGCCCGGACCGGCCTCTCGAGGAAGACCCGCGGTGGCGGGTCGGCGTCAATGAGCCGGTGGAGATGGACCGATGATCCCCAGGGCCCACGTCACGGCCTGGCGCTCACACGAAGGGACCTGGGAGCACGGGCCACCCATGACAATGCGGCCGTTCAACCTGCTCTTCCCCGAGCTCGCCGACCGGGAGTGCCGGACCCTCCGCCCGATGAACCACGAGCGGCTGCCGAGCCGCCGCTTCGTGTTCCTGGAGTCCTACTGCGTCGAGCCGCGATGCGACTGCCGA
>JBBQEB010000126.1:0-11364 GCA_038320275.1 Myxococcales bacterium
CCCACCTGCCGCCTCGGCCACAGCGAGCGCCTCGCGGAGGAGCGCGTCCGCGCGCGTGGCGTCGCCTGCGGCCCGCCACGCCTCGGCGATGGAGCGCAGGTAGGCGGGATCGCCGCCGGAGAGAGCGCGGGACCGGTTCCACAGCCGCTCGGCGCGTGCCGGATCGCCGCGGGCGTACCGGGCCGCGTCGCGGTCGAGGAGCGCCACCTCGCGCGCGCACGACCGCGCGAAGACGCTGCCCCGCTCGAACCGTGCCTCGGCGGCCGCGGCGAGCGCGGGCGTCACCGCGATGCCATCCAGGTAGCGGTGCCACTCGGCCTCCAGCGCGGGCAGGGCCACGCCCGTGGCGGCGGCGACGTCGCCGGAACGGTAGGCGGCGAGCACCACCGCGCGGCCGCGCCGGTCCAGGAGGAACCGGAGGAAGCTTCCCGAGGCCGTGTAGGCGCGCGCCGGCGCGGCGCCGAAGAAGCTCGCGGTGCCGAGCAGCGCGTCGAGAGGAGGCAGCCGCCCGCCGTCCCGCAGCGCCCGTGTCCAGGCGTGAACGCCATGCGGTCCGGAGGGCACCTCCACCGCGACCGCGAGCCCCTCGACCAGCCCGGCGTTCACGAGCACGCCCGCGCGAGCCGGTACGCGCAAGGGGCCCCTCGCGGCCACGGAGGCGAGGGCGTGCACGAGCTCGTGGCGGAGGATCGGGTGAGGGACGCCCTCGTCCTGCACCTGGATCTCGGCGAGCCACGGCTTCGTGAAGCTGGTGCGTCCCGCGCCCACCAGCCGCCGCTTCTCCTCGGCCGAGCGGTGAAGCCAGACCGTCGCGCGCGGAGGGTGCTCCAGCCCGAGCGCCTCGACCACCGCGGCGGCGTCGTACTCGCAGTCGAGGAGCGCCCGCCTGGCGTCGGCAACGCCCTTCTCGCGCGCGAAGTGGATCGTGCAGCGCGGTCCATCCAGCCGTCCCCCCAGTGCCTCGGCGAGCTCCCGCCGGGTGGCCTCCCGCCCTCCGGCGGCCCGGGCGAGGAGGGCAACCGAGAGCGCCACCCCGAGGGCCGCGGCCGCGCCACGCACGGGGAGGCGCGCGCTGCGGCGGGACAGCAGCGCCGCGAGGGCGACCGCGGCGGCGGCCCAGGCCAGCGTCCCCAGGCGGAAGAGCACCAGCCGCCGGTCGGGCTCCAGCACCTCGTCGTAGACGGGCCCGGGCCACACGCCCAGGACGTGGTCGTACGCGGCGGCGCCGGGGCCGAGGTAGGCGACGGCGAGCGTCGCGGCCAGCGACCCGCACACCACCGCGGCGTGCAGTCCGGCGGCGCGGGAGACGCGCCCGCGGGCGAGGACGCCCTCCAGCACGCCCAGCGCCGCGCCCAGGATGGCGGAGGGGAGGGCCACCAGCGCGAAGAGCCGCGCGCCGAGGAGCGGCGCGCAGGGCGTGAAGAGCGCAGCGCGCAGCGCGCCAGCCGTGAAGGCGAGCGCCACGAGCACCAGGGCCGCGCCCGCCGCCCCTGCGAAGGCGAGGGTGACGCGGGCGCCCTCCGTCCCCTCCCTCCGCACCGCGGCGATCCCGAGGGCGGGTCCGACCGCGCCTCCAAGGAGGATCGCCGCCGCCAGGCCGAGCTCGAAGCCGGGCACCTCGAGGAGCGGGAGCCGGCCGGCGAGGAGCGCCGCGACGGCCAGTGCACCGCCGAGCGCGAGGAAAGCGCGCCAGGGCAGGGGACGCGTCGCCATCGAGCTCACGCTCCCTTTTCCCTCGCACCCCGCCCCACCGGCGCGAAAAGCATGGAAAGGCGAGTACCATGGCCTCCATGCCGACGGAACAACGCCAGCACGCGCGCGCGCCGCTCGAGCTCCACGTCCGGTACCGCCGGCTGAACAGCTTCTTCGCGGACTACACCCGCAACATCTCCAGGGGCGGCACCTTCATCGAGACGGGCACGCCCCTGCCGCTGGGGACGCGGTTCGTCCTCGAGCTGACGGTTCCAGGCCGCGCCGAGCCCTTCGCGCTCTCGGGCGAGGTGATCCACGCCGGGGCGCGGGACGGCGCGGTCGGCATGGGCATTCGCTTCCTGTGGGACGACGACGCCGCGCGCATCGTCTTCGAGGAGATGGTGGAGGGGCTCATGGACCGGGCGCTGGGCGCGCACGTCAGCGCCGGCCTGCTGAGGGGCTCCAGGCGATAGAGGCACTCCACCTGAACCACGGCCAACACGGCGCAGCATGGCTCGAAACCTTTCGACCTCCGCGCCGGAGGCGCGAAGGGGGGGACAGCGCAGCGGCGTACGGGCCGCTGCGAGCGGGAGGACGCGGTCCTCCTCGGATCAGCGCGCGCCTTCCACGCCCTCCAGCGTCACCCGGTCGCCGCGCGACACGCCGTGCGCCGCGCACCAGCCCCCGTTGACCTCCACCACGAAGCGGCTCGGCGCGCCCACCGTGCGCGCGGTGGTGGTGAGCGGCTCCGCGCGCTCGACGATGCCCACCACGGTCCCCCGCGCATCGACGAAGATCATGTCGAGCGGGATGAGGGTGTTCTTCATCCAGAACGAGTGGTCCTCGCTCTCCGCGAAGACGAAGAGCATCCCCTCGTCCTGGCCGAGCGACTTGCGGAACATGAGCCCGCGGGCCAGCTCCTCCGGCGTGCGCATCACCTCGAGCCGGACGGAGAGGCTGCGTCCGGAGGGGCCCTCCACCACCGCACGGGGCCCGCCGCGCTGCGCGTCGGCGAGCGCCTCCGTCCGGGCCTGACCGGGAGAAGGCCGGCAGGCGAACAGACCCACCGCGGCGAGGAGCGCCCAGAGGGCGCGGGGCGCGATCACTGCGGCAGGGGCGCCGCGCAGTAGTTCGAGAACTGGATGTCCCCCAGGTAGAGCTTGCGGACGTCCGCCGGCAGCGAGTTGATGAAGGTGGGATCGAGCACCACCGCCCGGCATTGCAGCCCGGTCTGGCCCTCCGCGCAATCGGAGTTGGAAACGCAGGGCTTGGAGCAATACGGATTGTTCTTCACCTTGCTCCCGGCGGGGGGCGGGGGCGACTTGATGCAGACCAGGTTCTCGCACTCCGCGCGCCCGGTCTCCAGGTAGTCGGCCGCGACGTTTCCCTCGTCGATCCCGGGAAGGTCGAAGGCGCACTTCTGTCCAACATCCGCCTCCTGGCAGCCGGCGAGGGCGAGGAGCAGGGCAACCGGGGCGAGCGATCTCGGAAAGCGCATCGGCTCCGAGCGTTAGCACGCACCCTGACCGCGGGACAAGGAAGCGCGTGGGTGCCGGTGTGGGGTCATAGGCGCCATGGGTGCGATGCGACCGGTCCATGTGAGGAGGGCGCTCCGTTGCCCGTCCCCAGACCATGGTCTAGAGTGCCTCCCAGCCCCCTTGGGCGCGAGATAACCTTGTCTCTACCAAGACATACATTGACCCTCCTCGTCGCGTCGCTCCTCCTGGCGCCGCTCCTCGGGCGCGCGCAGTCACCGGAGGAGCCCGGGCTGGATTTGACCCAGCCGCGGCCCTCCAAGCCTGGCGAAGGGGTCCCGCCAGCCCCCGGCGCGCTCGACCGGCCGGCCGTCGCGACCCCAGCGGCGCCGCTCGCCTCGGGCGAGGACGACGTGGCCTTGAACGACCGCGTCAAGGCCGTCCAGCGCAAGGGCTTCCTCAAGCGCCGGCGGCTGGAGCTGGGCATCTCCCTGCCCGGGACGCTGAACGACGCGTTCTACGAGAAGGTCGGGGTGGGCGGAAAGCTCGCCTACAACCTCGAGGACAGCTTCGCGCTCCAGCTTCGCGGCGCCTATTTTTGGCAGCTCAAATCGGGCCACGTGCGCGAGGGGAAGCTCGCCTTTTCAAGCCAGCTCCTCACGAGCCAGCTCTATGGGCTCGGCATGTTCGACGGCGTCTGGTCGCCCGTGTACGGCAAGGTCGCCTGGCTCGGGTCGCGCATCGTGCACTTCGACCTCTATCTCCTCGCCGGCTTCGGCGCGGCCTGGAGCGCCACCAGCGTCGCTCCGCGCAAGGAGGGTCCCCACATCGCGACGGACTTCGGCGGCGGGATCCGCTTCTATCCGAGTGACTGGCTCGCCTTCGACGGCGGCGTGATCGCGACCTTCTATCCCGACCAGCCTCTCACCTCGGTCCCGAGCACCATGCAGAAGGTCGTCGCCGCGCAGCTCGGCCTCACCGTCTTCTTCCCCTTCTCCTTCGAGTACACGCACCCGTGACCACGCGCAGCCGCTACGCCGTGCTCCTCTCCCTCGCGCTCGCGGCCGCGCTCCCCCAGGCCGCGTGGGCGAGCGCCGCCGACGCCTTCGAGAACAAGGTGAAGCCGGTCTCGGGCCAGCTTTACGACAAGGCCGGCAAGCTCGAGCTGACGCTGCCGTCCGCGCGGATCTCCCTCAACGACCCGTTCTTCTCGAAGTACATGGCGGGCGCCAAGCTCGGATACCACTTCAGCGAGGTCTTCTCGCTGAACGTCAGCGGCGCGGCGGGCGTGAACAGCCCCACCGCCTCGACCTCGGTGTGCCCCGTGAACGCAGGCTGCCGCGCGGCCTCCGAGAAGCAGCTCGACCAGGTGCCCGGCTTCATCCGCTGGACCGCCGGCGCGGAGCTCGCCTTCTCCCCCGTGTACGGCAAGCTCAACGTGTTCGCCGAGCGGGCGGTCCATTTCGATCTGTCGCTGCTGGCGGGCCCGGACGTGGTCGCCTACCGCGACGTGCTGTCGCCGGGCCAGGTCAACGCGGGTGAGGTCCCGGGAAACAAGCTCGCGGTGGGGGGCCACCTGGGCCTCGGCGCCCGGATCTTCTTCCTGCGCTTCATGGCGCTGCGGCTCGAGCTCAAGGACGTCCTCTACTCCGTCCCGCACCTCGCCACGGGGAGCTTGCAGACGCAGCTCTTCGCCGAGGCGGGGCTCTCCTTCTTCATCCCGGTCGCGACCCGCGACGCGAACTGACGAGACCTCGCGATGCGACCCTCTCCGCTCCGCTCCGCAGCTCTCGCTCTCGCGCTGGCGCTCGCCGCGCCCGGCGGGGCCCAGCTCGGCATCGACCTCTCCGGCAAGGACGCGCCGACCAAGAAAGCCGACTCGTCCAAGAAGCCGGAGCCGCGCAAGGCCCCCTCCCCGCGGCCGCCCGACGTCCGGCAGCTGCCCCCCGCCGGCCCGTCGCCGGTGGCCATGCCCGAGCTCGACATCGGCGCGGCGAAGGCGAAGAAGGGCGAGGCGGCGCGCCGGCTGGCCGAGGCGAACAAGCTGCTGGCGGGGGGAGACCTCGAGACGGCCTGCCTCGCCTTCGACGCCATCGTGCGCGACGGGTCGATCCCGGAGGCGCACGATGAGGCCCGTTTCCAGCTCGCGAAAGGGCTGGCGCGGCTCGGGCTCAACCACGCGGCGCTCTCCCGGCTGGAGGAGATCCTGGCCCGAGGGCCGCAGGGCTCCAGGTTCTACCCCGACGCGCTGGAGTGGCTGTTCCACGTGGGCCGAAAGACGGTCAACGAGGCGGTCATCGTGGGCTCGGTGGCGCGCTATGCGAGCAGCGCAATTCCGGCCGCCTCGCAGGCGAAGTTCTCCTATCTCCTCGCCCGCTACTCCTACGAGCGCGGGCGCGCGCTCGACGAGGCGGGCCAGGCGGCGGACGCACGGCGCGCCTACGACGAGGCGCGCCGACTCGGCGCGCAGGTCCGGCAGGACGCCCCGGGAGCGCGTTCCGACCCCGAGCTCGATGATGGCGACTACTTCGCGAAGGCGCGCTTCCTCGACGGGCTGGTGCGCTACGCCCAGGGCGACGCGAACGGCGCGCTGGAGTCCTTCAAGGAGGTGGTGCGGCTCACCAACCCTCGCCGCACCCACACGCCGGATCCTCGCCTGCGCGAGCTCGCCTTCCTGCAGCTCGCCCGGCTCCACTACGAGCACAAGCAGAACCGCTACGCGATCTTCTACTACGACAAGATGCCCTGGGGGGGCGACAGCTGGCTCGAAGGATTGTGGGAGTCGTCCTACGCCCACTACCGCATCGGCGACTACGAGAAGGCGCTCGGAAACCTGCTGACGCTGCAGTCCCCCTACTTCAAGGACGAGTGGTTCCCCGAGTCGTGGATCCTGAAGGCCATCATCTACTACGAGAACTGCCGATACGCGGAGGCGCGGGCCATCCTCGACGACTTCCGGAAGCTCTACGAGCCGGTGTACGCGGAGCTCGACCGGCAGACGGCGCGCCAGGGCCCGCCGTCCACCTTTTACGACCTCATCGAGGCAACGCAGAAGGGCAAGTCGGACGCGCGACCCATGACGCGTCGGCTCATGAAGATCGCCTTCACCGACGAGAGCATCAAGCGGCTCGACGACTCCATCATGGAGGTCGAGCGCGAGATGGACGCGGGCCTGGGCGCGCGCCGCGAGGCCTTCCGGTCGTCCGCTCTGGCAAAAGACCTGCGCGAGCGGCTGGCGGGCGAGCGCAAGCGGCTGGTGGACGAGGCGGGCGCGCGCGCCCGGGGCAAGCTGGAGTACGAGCGGGACGGCCTGCGAGATCTTCTGCAGAGCGCCCTGCGCATCAAGATCGAGGTCGCGCGCAAGGAGCGCGAGGTGCTGGAGGGCTCGCTCGTGAAGGGCGGTCGCCTCGACGTCGTGCGCGACTATCGGTACTCGGTCGCGGTCGGCGACGAGGAGCTCTACTGGCCCTACGACGGCGAGTTCTGGCGCGACGAGCTCGGGACATACACGTACACGCTGACCAAGGGGTGCCGGGATGTCGGCGCGCGGGCGACCGCGAGCGCCCGGTAGCCCTCGAAAGAGAAGCTCCCCGTGAGATCCCCCATACGCATCGCCCTCCTGGCCGCCCTGGTGGCGGCCCCGCTCGCCCCTCGCGCGGCCGAGCCGCCCCCGCAGGCGAAGGACGCGGAGCTGGGGAAGAAGCGGACGTTCGCGCTCGACCGCTCGCTGGCCGGCTCCATCGAAGCGAAGGGAACGCCAGCGGAGGCTGTCGGGCCCCGGCTCGACTTCCAGTCGTTCCGGTACGGGGTGGAGGTGCAGGTCTCCGGAAAGCGACGCGAGGAGATGAACGACCTCGACCAGCTCATCCGGCTGGGCGGCTCCCAGACCGAGATGCCGGCGTGGATGTTCCGGCTGGCGGAGCTGCACTGGGAAGAGGCCCAGTACCTCTTCTTCGAGGCCAACCGGAAGGACGACGCCATCGCCGCCGCCAAGGCGAAGAGCGACTCCCCGGCGGTCGATCGGCTGCGCGCGGAGAAGGCGGCGCTCGACGATCGCTCGAAGGCGGAGGGCGCCGCGGCCATCGGGCGGTATCGCGAGATCGCGAAGCGGTTCCCGAACTACCCGCGGCTCGACGAGGTCGTCTTCTTCCTGGGCGAGAACCTCTGGAAGGGGAACCACCGCAAGGAGGCCCTCGACGCCTACAAGGTGCTCATCACCCGCTTCCCCAAGTCGAAGTACGTGCCGGACGCCTGGATGGCCTTCGGCGAGCACTACTTCGACACCGCCGACAAGGGGAACCGCCAGCTCACGCTGCGCAAGGCGCTCGAGACCTACAAGCGCGCCGCCGCCTACACCGAGAGCAGCGTGTACGGCTACGCGCTCTACAAGCAGGCGTGGGTCTACTACAACCTCAACGCCTGGAACGAGGCGCTGGACCTCTTCAAGGCCGTCATCTACTTCGGCGACCTGCCCACCTCCACCATCGCGCCGGACAAGAAGCTCGCCCTGGCCCGGGAAGCGCGCAAGGACTACGTCCGCACCTACAGTCACGTCGGCTCGGCCCGCGCGGCGGCGGACGATTTCGCGCGGGTGGGCGGCAAGGACGCGCGCGACATGCTGAGGGGCCTCGCCGCGCTGTACTTCGACGAGGGCAAGGACCGCGACGCCATCATCGTCTACCACGGGCTCATCGTCGCCGATCCCACCGCGGTGGACGCCCCGCTCTTCCAGTCGCGCATCGTCACGCTGGCGGGCCGCATGGGCCGCAAGGAGCTGGCGGTGCAGCAGGCCGCGCGCTTCGTCGACATGCTGCGCGACGTGGAGAAGCGCGCGTCGGACGACAAGGCGCGGGCCGCCCTCGCCGAGGCGCGCAAGGACGCCGAGAACACGCTCCGCACGCTGGCGGTGCAGTACCACTCCGAGTTCCGCAAGACGCGCGAGGACGCGGTGGCGGTCCTCGCGGCCGAGCTGTACCGCATGCACCTCGCGGTCTTCCCCGACGCGCCCAAGGCCTACGAGCTGCGCTTCTTCCACGCCGAGCTGCTCTATGCCCTCGAGAAGTTCTCCGAGGCGGGCGAGGAGTACCAGCGGGTGGCGCAGGGGGACATCGACCGCATGTCGCGGCGCGGGCCGGACGGCGCGCCCGGGAAGCCCGGAAAGTACCTCGTCGACGCGCTCGAGACCGCGGTGCAGTCGTTCGACGTGGTGGCGAAGCGGGCGGAGGCGAACGAGAAGCGGCCCACCGGCGACCCGAAGACGGAGCTCGCCATCCCCAAGGAGAAGGCGCAGCTCCTCGCCGCCTGCGAGGCCTACATGAAGTGGGCGCCCCAGGGCGAGCAGTCGGTGCAGATCGCCTACAAGGCGGCCAACGTCTACTACCGGTACAACCACTTCAAGGACGCGGTCCGGCTCTACACCTACGTCGCCGAGAAGCACCCGCGCCACGAGCTGGCCCGCTTCTCCGCGAACCTCGCGCTCGACGCCTACAACATCCAGGGCGACTGGAAGAGCGTCCACGCCACCGCCAAGCGCTTCTGGGACGACGGCGAGCTCATGCGCGCCCACCCGCAGCTCCGCGAGGATCTCTCGCGGGTCATCGAGGGCAGCGCGTTCAAGCTGGTGGAGGAGGCGGAGAAGAAGGGGCGCCACGGCGAGGCGGCGGAGGCCTACCTCGCCTTCGCGCGCGACTGGCCGGGATCGAAGCTGGCGCCCACCGCGCTCTTCAACGCCTCGGTGGACCTCGTGCGCGCGGGCCGCCTGGAGCGGGCCATGGGCGTCCGTGAGCAGCTCCTCGCGCGCTATCCGAGCGACCCGCTCGTCCCCAAGATCGTCTACACCAACGCCCAGGACCGCGAGGCGGTGGCCGACTTCGAGCGAGCCGCCTCGGACTACGAGCGCTACTTCGAGGGCTGGCGCAAGGCCGCGCGGCCCGCCGCCACGCCCGCGGCGCGCAGGCGCGGGGCAGCCCGCAAGCCCGCGGGCTCGGGGCCGCAGCCGTCCGGGGACGCCGCCGGCTTCCAGGAGGCGAGGGCGCGCGACGCCCTCTACGACGCTGGCGTCCTGCGCGAGGGGCTGGGCCAGTACGCCCGCGCCGAGAGCGACCGGCTGACCTTCGTGGAGGTGTGGCCCAAGGCTCCGGAGGCGGCCAAGGTGTTCCTCTCGGTGGCCGACCTTTACCGGCGTCAGAACGCGCACGGGAAGGAGCAGCGCCAGCTCGCGGAGTACCAGGAGCGCTTCGCCCGCGATCCTGACGACTGGCTGGCGGCGCAGGGGCGCATCGCCGCCGCGCACGCTCGCTCCAACGACGGTGCCGGCGAGCGGAGGGCCTACGAGGCGGCGCTCGCCTACTACGGCGCGCACCGGAGCGCGGTAGGGGAGCGCGGGATGCCGGTGGTGGCGCAGGCGCAGTACCTCGCGCTCGAGCCGTCCTTCCAGGGCTACGACAAGATCGACTTCGCCGTGCCCGGGCGGCTCTCCCCGCAGCGGCAGGTCAAGTGGCTGAAGGGCCAGCTGGAGGTGAAGACGCGCCGGCTCCTCGAGCTGCAGAAGGCGTACACCGCCGTCGTGAACACCAAGCAGGCGGAGCCGGCCGTCTGCGCCCTCTACAAGATCGGGCTCAGCTACAAGCGGTTCGCCCAGGCTCTGAGGGAAGCGCCCGTTCCCTCCGAGATCCGCCGCGACAAGGCGCTGGCGGACGAGTACCGCTCGCAGCTCGCGCAGCTCGCGGACCCTCCCGAGAAGAAGTCGGTGGAGGCGCTGGAGTACGCGATGACGAAGTCGCGGGAGCTCGGCGTCTCGAACGGCTGCTCCCGCGCCGCCACCGAGATCCTGGTGCGCTACAAGCCGGACCTGTACGGCCCGCCGCCGGAGCGCATCCCCGAGATTGCACCCTCCGCGGCCGCGGTCGCGGTCGCGAAGCCGGTGGGGCACGCGCTCCTCACCGCGCTGTACGTTCCGCCGCCGGCCGAGTCGGTACAGCGCGACGAGGGCGCGCTCGCCCCGCTGTCCCAGCCATCCGAACCTCGCGAGGCCGCCCGAGGGGGGCCCGTGAGGCCTGCCGCGGAGCTGCCGCTCGACGAGGGCGACGAGCCTCGCGCCCGATCGCGTCCCGCTCCTCTGCCGGCGCCGATCTCCGACGAGGACCTCCTGCCATGAACGCCATCGCACGCCGGCTGGCCCTCCTCCTGCTCGCGACCGCGGCCTGCGCGTCGGGCGGGAGCGCGGCCAAGCCCACCTCGACGGCGTCCAACGCACCGGGCGCGAGCGCACCGCCCGGCCCGGGCCCCCGGAGCACCACGGCGGGCTCGGGCGCCGCGATCCCCGGCGCACCCGCGTCCGCCACGCCGCCCGGCGACCGGCCCCCCTCCGCGCGCGAGCTCTCGCCCAAGGCAAGGCGACTCTTCGACGAAGCCGTGGCGGCGCAGGGCGAGGCGGAGCGGCTCAAGATCCCCACCGACTGGGAGACCCTGGAGCGGCGCTGGCGGGCGGTGACCGAAGCCGAAGCGGTGCCCGAGGCGTGGTTCAATCTGGGGGTCGCACTGGAGCGGCGCCGCAAGCCCGACGAGGCCCGCGCCGCCTACCGCAGGGCGCTCGAGCTCGAACCCGCGCTGGCGCCTGCCGCGGTCAACCTCGCCCTTCTCGACGAGCCCAAGGACCCGCGCCAGGCCGCGCAGGTCTGGACCGAGGTGCTCCGGCGTCATCCCCAGGAGGCGCTGCCGCGCGTGCGGCTGGCGGCCATCTACCAGGACGCCGGCCAGCCCGACGAGGCCTGGCGCCTGGCGCGCGAGGCCCTGGTGCGCGACCCGCGCTCGGTGGGCGCCCACAAGGTCATGATGAGGGTGGCCCTCCAGCGCGGGAACGTCGATCTCGCGCTCCTGCTGGCGCTCAAGGCGCAGAAGCTCGAGGCCGCCGACCCCGAGATCGTGGCCTTCGTGGGCGACGTCCTGGCGCGGCAGAAGGACGAGCCGGCCGCGCTCGTCCAGTGGAAGCGCGCGCTCGCGCTGAAGAGTGACTACCTGCCCGCCCGCTACGCCCTCCTGCGCGTGTCGCTCGCGAAGCAGGCCTGGGAGGCGGTGGCCGAGGAGTCGAAGGCGATCCTCGCAGCCGACCCCAGCGACGCGCGCGTGCAGCTCGCCCTGGGGGTCGCCTACCGCTACCTCGGGCAGCCGGACAAGGCGCTCGCCGCCTACGACCAGG
>JBBQEB010000127.1:0-11230 GCA_038320275.1 Myxococcales bacterium
CACGCGCCCCACCGCCTCCACCTTGGTGCGGCTCACCGCGGTGGACACCGTGGAGGAGAGCCCAGCGATGGGTCCGCCCCGGTACCGCGCGCGCATGCCCTCCATCACCGGCGGTCCCGGGGGGACCGCAATGGCTGCCGAGGCGGTGTACGCCTCCTCCAGCCGCGCCCGGACCTCGCCCGAGAGCGCCGCCACATCCCCCTCCGTCATCACCTTCCGGGCGATGAGCGCGTCCGCGTACACCTTCCGCAAGCTCGGCTTCTTCGCGATGGCGCGGTACATGAGCGGCTGCGTGAACGCGGGCTCGTCCCCCTCGTTGTGCCCGTACTTGCGGTAACACCAGAAGTCGATGACGGCGTCGGAGTGGAAGCGCTGCCTGAAGTCCACCGCCAGCAGCACCGCCTGCGCCACCGCCTCCAGGTCCTCGCCGTTCACGTGAAAGACCGGGATCTGAAGCATGCGCGCCACGTCCGTGGCGTAGAAGGTGGAGCGCGCATCGCGCGGACCAGTGGTGAAGCCCACCTGGTTGTTCACCACGAGGTGCACCGTGCCGCCCACCGCGTATCCGTCGAGCTGCGACATGTTGAGCGACTCGGCCACGATGCCCTGGCCGGCGAAGGCGGCATCGCCGTGGATCACGATGGGGAGCACGCTCGATCGCGTGAGGTCGCGGGTGCGGTCCTGCCGGGCGCGCGCCTTGCCCTGCACCACGGTGTCGATCCACTCGAGGTGGCTGGGGTTGAAGGCGAGCGACACCGCCACCGGCGCCCCCTCGGGCGTTGCGTGCTCGCCGGCGTAGCCGAGGTGGTACTTCACGTCTCCCCCGCCGGACGAGATGATGGCGCGGTCCCGGAACTCGGCGAAGATCTCGCGGAAGGGCTTTCCCAGCACGTTGGCGAGCACGTTGAGCCGGCCTCGATGCGCCATCCCGATGGCGATGTCCTTCACGCCATGGCTCACCGCCCGGTCGATGATGAGCTCGAGCATGGGCACGAGCCCCTCGGCCCCCTCCAGGCTGAAGCGCTTCGCCCCCAGGAAGCGCGTCCCGAGGAAGCCCTCGAACGCCTCCGCCTCGGTGAGCTTTCGGAGCATGAAGCGCTCGACGTCGGGCGCGAGCGTGATGTGGTTGCGCGTGCGCTCCATCCGCTCCTCCAGGAACGCCCGCAGCTCGCGGTCGTGGAGGTGCGCGAGCTCCACGCCCAGCGTGCGGCAGTACGTCTCCCGGAGCTGCGTCACGAGGTCCCGCAGGGTCCGTTCCCTCGGCTCGCCTCGCCCCTCGCTCGCGACCGGCCGGTCGAGGTCGGCCTCGGAGAGGCCGAAGCTCGCGAGGGCGAGGGGCAGGTCCTCCTGCGAGCGCCCGCTTCCCAGCGGGTCGAGGAGCGCATGCAGGTGCCCGCCCTCGCGGTAGGCCTGCACCAGCCGGTCGACGCGGAACTGGAACCCCTCGTGATTCGCGCGGGCCTCCGCCCCGGCCGCGGCCTCGCGCCCGTTGCGCGCGCCCATCGCGCCCGCGGCCGTCCCGCCGGCGCCGTTCGCACCAGGGGCGGCGCCCGTGCCGAGCCCGTCCATTCCCCTCTTCGCGAAGCCGCCGAAGGGCCCTGTCGTGCGGGGCAGCACCTCGAAGTAGGCGCGCCAGGCAGCGTCCACCGAGGCCGGGTCCTCGAGAAAGGCGTAGTACAGCCCCTCCACGAAACCCAGGTTGGCCGAACTGGGGGGCTCGACGGAAAGCTCGTGCTCGGAGGCCATGCCGTTTTCCTAATCGGGGAGCCTGCGGGGCGACCTCCAAACCGGTATCTCCCGCGCGTGCCCTTCCTGGCCGAGGTGGAGCTCGCGGGCGGCTTCGCGCAGTGGCGCTCCGAGGGTCTACCGCCTCCGGTGCGGCTCCTTCCGGCGGACGACCGCACGACCGCCGCCGCTGCCCTGGCGCGGGCCCTTCGAGGCAACGGCCTTGCGTACGGGGGCGACTGGTTCAACGCTCGCCAGCTTCTCGCCGCCATGGGGAGGCGCCTGGCCACGCCCCGCCCCGGCGGCCCGGGGGTGCTGGCGGCATTCCGGGCCGAGCGCGCGCGCAAGCGCGCCGAGCACGAGGTGCTCTCGCTCCTGGCGGTGCCCCTGGAGGCAGGCTGGCGATCGCCGCTCCCGCGCGCGCCGCCGCTCGCCGCCGCCCTGGAGGCCGCCTTCGGAGCGTCGCCTTCCGGCGTGGCCTGGCTCCCGCTGCGGGAGGTGCTGGGGGCGGTCGGCGCGCACGAGTGGCGCCGCCGGGGCGTGGAGGTGCCCGCGCTCGGCGCGCGCGTACATCCCCACTACGGCGTGTTCGCGCCGGTGCGCGGCGAGTACGTCGAGCTCGTGGCGAGCGCCCTGCGCGCACGCGGCGCGGGGCTCCTCCCCGCGGGCAGCCGCGCGTTCGACGTGGGCACCGGGACGGGGGTGCTGGCCGCGCTCCTCGCGAAGGCCGGTGCGCGCGTCACCGCCACCGACCTCGATCCGCGCGCGGTCGCCTGCGCGCGAGAGAACCTCGCGGCCCTCGGTCTTGCGGACGCGGTAGAGGTGGTGCGGGCCGACCTCTTCCCGCCCGGGCGCGCACGGCTGGTGGTGGCGAACCCGCCCTGGCTCCCGGAGGAGTCGCACGGCCCGCTCGACCGCGCCGTCTACGATCCCGGCGGTGCCGTGCTCGAGCGCCTGGTGCGCGGCCTGCCCGGCGCGCTCGAGGAAGGGGGGGAGGCCTGGCTCGTGCTCTCCGACCTGGCCGAGCGGCTGGGGCTGCGGGCCGAGGGCGCGCTGGACGCGCTCCTTCGCTCGGCGGGCCTGCGCCCCGCCGCTGTGCTGGAGGCCCGCCCCACCCACCCGCGGGCACGCACCGGCTCGGACCCCGTCGCGCGCGCCCGCGCCGCCGAGCGGACGCGGCTCTACGTGCTCTCCCCGGACGGCGCGCCGGGCTTCGCCCGCGCCAGCGCTTGAGGCAGCGCGCTGCGCGAGAAGGAGCGCAGGACGAGCGCCACCGGCCGCCGCGGGGTGGCCCGCAGCTCCGCGCCGAAGCCGAGCCTCATCAGGAGCTGCGGGTGGCCGCGCTCGCCCAGGGCGCCCCGGAGCTTCTCCCGCACGCTGGGCACCTCCACCGCGTTGCTGAAGTACGAGGCGGAGAGGCCGGTCGCCGCGGCGCGCAGGAGCATCCGCTGCATGGCGATCCCGGCCGCGAGCCAGTCGGCCGGCGCATCGCCGCGCGTGCAGAGCGCGAGCAGGGCCCGGGCCTCTCTGGCGTTCACACGGTCGCGCCGCTCCTCCCCCTCGCTGGCGCCGCGCAGCCGGACGAGGACCTTGTGCAGCGCGGAGGCGGAGCTTCCGTACCCGTGGGCGTATCCAGGCATTCCATCCAGCTCGCCCGGCTCGTTGGATCGCGACCAGGACGCCAGCTCCGCCCGGAACCTGCCATTCGCCCAGGCCAGGCGATCGCCCTCGCCCACCAGCTCCGCCACCGTCGCGCGATCTCCTCCTTCCACCGTGCGGAGGGTCGTCTCGCAGGCGGCAGCATCCCTGGCGAGCGCCGTCACGAGACCCGGCGGCACCGGGCGCGGATCGAAGCTCAGGCGGTTGGTGTGGCGCAGCGGGATGGCGGTGAAGAGCTGACCGTCGTCCTCGGACGGCTCCCGCGGCTCCTCCAGCGTGAGGCGCGCCAGGAGCCCGTCCTTGCGGCTACCGGCGACCTGTTCGACGGACGTCGCGAGCCCCGCCTGGCGCGCGGCGAGCTCTGCGTTGAGCAGCGCCGCCCCGCAGGCCATCACGAGCTCGCGTCCCTGCGGATCGCCGGCGGGCAGCGAGCGCCGCCAGTCGCCGTACACGCGCAGGGTGGGCCCCGCGATCTCGAAGAACCAGGGCTGGGCGTTGTGCCGGGATGGCGCCAGGATGGCGTACCGGAGCGCCTCCCGCAGCGTCTCGGCCGGCCCCTGGCCGGGCTCGATGGGGTGCGGCGCTCCCTGCCCGCCCTCCTGGCGCTCTGTCATGCGGGCTTTCTACGGTCCCAGCCCCACCACTACCCGCGAAACCGACGGGCCACCGAGGCGTGCACCCGCCGGAGGATCTCGCCCTCGTCCGCGGGCGCGCGCCCGGTGACGGCCAGGCGAATCGCCACCTCCTCCTGCAGCACCTCACCGCCGTCGAGCTCACGCCCTCCGGAGAGCACAGCCAGCCGCCCGGGCGCGAGGTCGATGCCGTGCGGCGCGAGGCAGAGCTCGACCGCGCGACGAGCGAGCGCGGCCGCCGTCACGCGGAGCCGCTCGCCCGGGAGCATCTGGAACCCGAGCGTGGCGCTGCCGAAGCCGGCGCGCAGCTCGGCCACCAGGCCCACGCGCAGGGAGAGCTCGAGCAGCGCCTCCAGCCCCTCCGGCGGCCCGTACCTCAGGAAGGTCCGCAGAGGGGAGGCGCAGCGGGGGCAGACGAGGCCGTGCACCGCCTCGAGCCCGTCCGCGCGGAGGAGGTGCACCGCGTAGACGTCTGCCCCGCACCGGCGGCAAGAAAGACGTGGGCCGAGCACCGAGAGCACCTCCCGCGCGAGCGACCGCACGGTTTCCTCCGCGAGCGCCGCCTCCACTCCCGGGAGGAGGTCCGCGCTCGCGAGCTGAAGGCCGGCCGCCACGCCCTTCTCCCTCAGCCGCAGCCCGAGCGCGAGGTGACGCGGCAGGCGCACGAGGGCCCAGGCCAGCTCGGGGGCGCCCGGCCATCCCTCGCGCAGCGCCTCCCAGCGCTCCGTGAGCCCACCCGAGGTGGCGATCGCCTCGGGGGGCCTTCCCGCCAGCTCGGAAGCCGCGGCGAGGAGGGTCAGGCCCGCTCGCCAGGGCGCGGGCTCCGCCGCCTCCTCCGCCAGAGCCTTCGCGAGGAGACCCGCGCCGACGCCCGGCGGCGGGGCGCGACCTGCGGCGCCGGGCCCGGCACCGCGCCGCACCTGCGCTCGGACGAGAGGGCTGCGCGCTGCCGCATCGCGAGGGGCCGGCCCTGGGCGGCCCCCGCCGCTCTCCCGCGCGAGCGCCTCCTCCCGTGCACGGTCGAGGAGCCGTGCCCCGGCGAGAACGCGGTCGAGCGAGGCGAGCGCGGCCGCGCGCGCCGCGGCTGCGTCGGCCTCCGCGCCCTCGCGCGCCTCGGCGAGCAGATCCCCACCCGCCTCCTGCCGGCGCGCCTCCTCCCGGCGAAGGCGGGCGGTCCGCCCCGCGCCGAGCCGCGCCACCTCGCCGGCGATGCGCCCGAGCGCAGCGGCGAGGGTCTCGCTCCGACGCCGGGCGTGCTCCAGCCGCTCCGCGTCGTCGAGCGGCGCGCCGGCGTCGGGAGTGCCGAGCCGCTCCGCGAGCAGCTCCAGCGCCGCGCGGTCGCCACGCGCGTAGGCGGCGTTGGCGCTTGCCATGAGGTCGGACCGGCGCCGCGCCTCTGCCTCGCCGCCGCGGGCGAGGTCGGGATGGAGGAGCCGCGCCAGCCTGCGGTAGAGCGCCTTCAGCTCCGGCTCGGCGACGAGCGCGGTGGGCGCAGGGCCCGCGATGCGCGGGCTCGCCTCCGGCGCGCGAAGCCGCCGCGCCGCGGCCGCCACCCCAGCCCGCACGCGCGGCTCGAGTGGAGGAGGCTCACCCTGGCGAAGGACAGCCGTGAGCCGTCCCACCTCCACCTCCAGCCGGCCGAGGTGGCGAACGGTCTGGTCTGCGGCGTGGAGCTCGCCGAAGGCTTCGCGGGTGGCCTCCGCCCACCGGCGCTCGAAGGCTGCCCCCTCGCCGCCGAGCCGTTCCCGCTCGCGCTCGGCGCGGTCGATCTCCCCGAGCAGCCGGGTGAGCTCCGCCTCTGCGTCGCGCACCGCCGCCGACGGCGGCGGCCGGGGGAGGAGGACGATGGCCCGCCGCGGAGCCCGGCAGACCAAGGCTCACCGCCCGCGGGGGCGGGCCCGCGCCGGCGCCCGCTCGGGCGGCGCCGCGGCGGCGGGCCGCGGCCCGAACAGCGCCCAGAGCCCGTAAGCCCAGAGCGCGAAGCAGAAGTACTGCGCCGGCGTGAGGCCGAGGTAGCGCGCGTCGGCGTAGGGAACGTCGGTCGCGCGGGGCCGGTCGAAGAGGAAGCGGCTCGTGCCGTAAAGGAGCGCGAGCAGCCCGAGCAGGCGCCCGCGCAGCGCACCCGCCCGCTCGAGCAGGTGGAGGACGGCCGCGAAGGCAAAGAGCGCCAGCGCGTCATACAGGCCGAGATCGTGCCGCGTGCCGGAGAAGCCGAGCGTGGAGAGCGCCGAGGCTGGAAAGTCGACCGCCAGCGGGAAGGTGGTGCGGACGCCGGGGTGATCGTGGATGATGAAGCAGCCCACCCGCGCGATGCCCCACCCAGGAGCGAGGCCCAGGGCGAAGCTGTCGGCGTAGTCGCGGAAGTGAACGCGCCGGCGCGAGAAGAAGATCGCGGCGGCGACCACCGCGCCGAGGAGCCCTCCGAACGAGGAAAGCCCCTCCCAGAAGGCGAGCGCGCGCCTGGGATCGGAGAGCTCCTCGGGATGGTAGAGGAAGAGGTGGACGAGGTGTCCGCCGAGGACGCCCGCGCCGACGCCCCACGGCGCGTAGTCGGAGAGCGGCTGGGGGTCGAGTCCCCGGCGCCTGCTGGCGCGCAGGGAGAGGGCCGCGCCCGCGTAGACGCCCAGCGCGGCGAAGACGCCGAAGGCCTGGAGCGTGAAGGGCCCCAGGTGAAGCGAGGGAAGCTCGAAGTAGGGGATCACGCTCGGGGCCTGTGAAGGAATCCCTGGACCGAGCCAGGCTCTCGAACGGCAGTATCCAGGCTGCCGGCGGCGGCGTCCAGAAGGCTCCTCAGTCCTTCGCGCCGCCCGGCGCGAGGCTCGCCGGATAGAGGCTCAAGCTGAAGCTTCCAGGACGAAGGCCGGTGGCGCGATCGACGGCGGCGCTGCGCAGCGCAGTGAGCGCGAACCGCGCGCGGTCGAGCTTCGCGCGGGCCAGGTCGGCGCCGGGCAGCGCTGCCAGCACGAAGCGGGCACCGGAGGCCCTTGCGCCCGCCAGCCGGGCGCGCGCGAGCCAGGCCAGGACGAAGCTCGCGCCGGAGAGATCGGCGGCCTCCAGGCTGGCGCCCGCGAGGCTCACCCCGTAGAGGCGGCTGCCCGCGAGGCTCGCCCGCGCCATCGCCGCGCCGTCGAGGACGCACCCGGCGAACAGCGCTCCTGGCAGCCGCACGCCCTCGAGCTGGGCACCGCGGAGGTCGCACAGCACGAAGCGGGCGCCCCCGAGCCTCGCGCCGGAGAAATCGACGCCGCGGAGGTCGCAGCCCACCAGCCGGGCTCCGGTGAGGTCGGCACGGGAGAGGTCGGCGCCGCGAAGGGTGCGGCCGCGGAGCTCCTTTCCCGCCAGGTCGATACCCCCCAGCCGCGCGCCGACCATGCGCCGCGCGCCCGCCGCCAGGGCGATGCGCGCAGCCATGCTCCCCAGATTCGCGCGGCGCCGGCGCCGCCGCGCGAGGGCGGCGGGCGCCGGCGGGGCCGCGATGGCTGCGGTCCGGGGCGGCTTAGGAGGTGGGGCCAAGCGATGTTTCTCTCTAGATCTCGATGCCGACGCGCCCCACGACGCCGAAGGTGGAGCCGCCCACGTCATAGCGGCTCATGGTTCCACCGACGGCGGTGCCGGGGAGAACATCGACGGTGGTGGAGCTCACGTCCCAGCGCGCGAAGCCCCAGACGCCGAGCACGAGCTTGATCGGGTCGGCGATGGGGAGGCGGAGCGACACGCCAGGCCGGAAGCCGACGTACGGGAACCACTTGTCGTAGCCCGAACCGGCGATGTTCCGGTACTGCTGCCCGCCGACCTCGCCGAGCAGCTCGAGGCGCACGAGGGAGATGTCCGCGCCGACGCCGAGGAGCCCGCCCACGATCCGCGTGTTGGTGGTCTTGTAATTGACCCCGCCTTCGTAGAGGGCGCCCAGCTCCAGGATGGAGAGCTTGACGATGGCGTCCGCGCCGATCGCGTTGTTGCTGCCCTTGAGCAGGTCGGAGTCGTTGGCGGCGGTCGTGACGCCGTCCTTGAGCCCCAGCGCGTCGAATCGTTTCCAGCCTCCCCAGGCCTCGAGCGTGAGGTCGACGGGGTCCGCGAACGCTGCCGCGGGTGCGGCGAGCGCGAGGGTCACTGCGAGCGCGGCAAGTGTCTTTCGGTTCATGAATTCCTCCTGTCGAGGAAGCTAGGCACCCGGCCTCCCAGGGGGGAGGCCCTGCGTCTCGCAGCGCGAAGAGGCTCGAAGCGGGCGGACGGGCTGGGCGGGCCACCGCCAACACGGTCGGCCCCCGCCGGGCCCGCCGTGGCGTTCTTCCAGCCGGTATGTTCATGCGAAGATGCCGGCGCCCCCTCCAGCCGCGCCCCTCCACGCGTCCGAGCTCGGTCGACTCGCCTCGCGCGAGAGGTTGCCCGGCCACGCCGCGCGCCTCGTCGCGATGACGTCGCAGCTCCGCGCCGAGGGGCGGGATGCGGTCGAGATCGGGGCGGAGGTCGCCCGTGCGGGCGACGCGCTGGTGCGGGCGGTCCTGGGCTGGGCGGAGGCGGAGGCGGGACGCGCGCCCGCGCCCTACGCCTGGCTCGCCCTCGGCTCGGAGGGGCGGCGGGAGCAGGTGCTGCCCACCGATCAAGACAGCGCGCTCGTGCATGGCGGAGGGGACGCCGAGCAGCCCTGGTTCGCCCGCCTCGCCGCGCGCGCCGGAGCGGACCTCGCTGCCGCGGGCCTTCCGCCGTGCCCAGGGGGCTTCATGGCGAGCCGCTGGCACGGGTCGCTCGAGCGCTGGGAGGAGCGCGCGCGGGGCTGGCTCGCCCGACCCACTCCGCAGGCGCTCCTCGAGGCGGCCATCTTTTCCGACCGGCGTATGGTGCAGGGCGCGCTGGACCTGGCGCCCTTGCGCGCGGTCTTCCAGAGCGCGCGGGGCGAGCCTGCCTTCATCGCCGGACTCATCCGCGCCGCGCTCGCGTTCCGGCCACCCTCCGCGCTCGCGCTCCACCGGCGGGGCCGGTTTGACCCCAAGCTCGAGGGCACTGCACCTGTCGTGCTCCTCGCGCGCGCCCTGGCACTGGCCGTCGGCTCCGGCGCGTGCGGCACGCTCGAACGGCTCGATGCGCTGGCCGAGGCGGGCGCGCTGGCGCCGGATGCCCGGGACGGGCTGCGGGAAGCGTACCGGTTCCTGCTGGGGCTGCGCCTCTCGGCGGGATTGGGCGAGGGTGGCGCGGAGGAGCGCGGGGTCGCTCTCGACGCGCTCGCTCCCGAGGACCGGGCTCACCTGCGCGATGCGCTCCGGTCGGTGCGGCGCTGGCAGCGCGCCTCGGCCTCGCAGCTGGCCGGCGGCGCATGACGCACCCGAGCGCCTTCGCAACCGGCCCCGGCAGGCCGGCGACCTGCCCCCCGGCGCCCAGGGAGTGGCGCCGAAAGGCGAGCCCATCGAGATCAGGGACCCTGCGCGACGAGGTCTCCTTGCGAGAGGCGCGCGTCACCCGCCTGCGCGGTGGCCTGCGCGGCCGACCGCGCCGCCGCCCGCGCGACGAGCTCCGCCGCGGCGGGTCCCGGCGCGGCGACCTGGAGGAGGAAACCCGCTTCCAGGGCGAGGGAAAAGAGGATGATGGCGATGGCTTTCTTCATGGTCGCGTCTCCGTTCACGGGGGCCTACGGCGGCGCGGGCGCAACTATTTCGCGCTCCGGATGGGGACGCTGCCCTCGCGGGCGACCCGGCGAACAGGGGGGTCCTCCTGCGGCCTGGAATGGGCATCTTCAGGAGATGGACGCAGACAAGAAGCAGCGCGAGCGCGAGCTCGACATCCGACGCGAGGGCGAAAAGAAGGATCTCGAGGTGGAGCGCACCATCGGGCAGCGACCACTGGAGGGGCTCTCGTCCGGCGGTCACACCACCTGGACCGGGGAGCAGGACGACGCCGCGGCCGCCACCGTGCACGAGAACGACGAGCGCGTTTCGCGCGAGGCCTCCGAGCGGCAGATCCCGGCGGAGCCCAAGAAGTCGTAGGGACTCGCCCGACGCTCTCCCCGCGTCCCCCCGGCGCCGAAGTCTAGAACCGGGCGCCTACGCGGGCGAGCTCCTCCTCCAAGGCATCGAAGTCCGGCAGGTAGCGGCCGCCGCCCCCGCGCAGGGCCACCGCGAGCGCCTCGTGGGGAGGGCCGCCCAGCCAGAGCTCCACGCTGCGCGGCAGGCTCGCCGAGAGGGCGCGCACCGCATCCTCCGCGCCCTGCGTGCCCTCGGCGCACATGGCGGCGAGCACGACCGCGCGCGCACCGCAGCGCCGGGCCGCGGTGGCGATCTCGTCCGCTGGGAGCTCCGGGCCCAGGTACACCGCGCCGAGCCCGCCCGCCACGGCAAGCATCGCCGCCGCCAGAAGTCCCAGCTCGTGTCGCTCGCCGGGAGGCGTGGCGAACACCAGCGTCACGCGCGGCTCTTCCGGCGCGTGCAGCCGCAGGAGCGAACCCAGGAGGCTCCGGATCGTCGCCGAGGCGAGGTGCTCCTGCGCGATGGAGAGCCCCCCGCGACACCAGGCGACCCCCACCAGCCTGAGCAGCGGCAGCACCACCTCGCGCACGAAGGGGCGGGGCGGCATCAGCGTCGCGAAGCGTTGCAGCTCTCGCTGCACCAGAGGGCCATCGAAGCGTTCCAGGGCGCTCGTCAGGTCCTGAAGCCCCGGCACGCCTTCCGAGCGGTGAGCAGCCGGACTCATCCGTTCGCCGGGATCGGTCTCCAGCGCTCGCAGGTCGTCCTCGCCCAGGGTGGCGAGCCGCCCGATGGCGTGGCCATGGTCCACGAGCTTGCGCAGGAGACGCAGCTTTCGGACGTCCGCCTCGCTGTACATGCGCCCGCGCCCATCCCGGCCCGGATCGACGATGCGGTAGCGCCTCTCCCAGGCACGAAGCGTCTCGACCGCGATGCCGGTGAGCTTGGCTACTGCACCGATCGGGTAGCGGGGATTATCGGCCAAGGGGTCTCCGCCCGGGGGTGTAGCGGGGCAGTGATCGAGGCGCCATGTGTCTGTGGGTGATTTGACCTGGACAAGAGTAGTACAACGCTGGTATAGAGGCTCCATGGCAACCATCCATCGGCTTCATCAGCGTCAGTTCGTGCCGCGCCCACGGGACGAGGTCTTCGCCTTCTTCTCGGAAGCGCGAAACCTGGAGGTCCTCACCCCAGACTTCCTGGGGTTCCAGATCCTCACCCCTGGCCCGGTCGAGATGCGCGCGGGAGCGCTCATCGACT
>JBBQEB010000128.1:0-10944 GCA_038320275.1 Myxococcales bacterium
GCTGCGCGCGCCGTCGCCGCCCGTCATCCTGGCCTCCATCCCGGCGCAGGCGGCGCCGCTCTGGAGCCCGCCGCCCCCCTGGAGCGCCCCCGCCCCGGCCTGCGTGCCGGAGGAGGCCGCCGCGCCCCCGGAGGCTGCCCGGTTCATCACGGGCGAGCTGGCGCACGTCGGGCAGACCCGCCTCACCAACCGCAACAGCCGCGCCGGCGTGGGGGTGGGGTTCCAGCACCAGGAGGGCTTCGACTACATGATGCTCACGCCGGGCGTCGACCTGCGCGTGCGCGAGTGGGAGCTCGGCATCGCGGCTCCGCTGCGGCTCGAGATGTGCCAGGGCGACGTGCCCCTCGGCGGCTGCATCGACGTGAACAAGCGCGCCGTGAAGCCCTTCGCGAACCGCTGGGCCATGAAGCCTGGCGACTGGTCGGGCCCGGCGGACTACCTGAACGCGATCCGCTATCTGTCCTACGGCCACAAGGAGGACCGGCTGTCCTTCAACGCCACCCAGCAGTACGCCACCACCCTCGGACACGGCGGCGTGATGCGGCGCTACTTCCCCAATGCCGACGTGAACCAGCAGCGCGTCTCCGCCGAGCTGGACGCCGACGGCGAGCACGCCGGCGTGGAGGCCTTCGCCAACAGCGTGCTCCGGCCCAACATCGTGGGGGTGGTCGGATACGTCCGGCCGCTCGCCGTCTCCTCGGACGATCCCGTCGCACGCAGCTTCTCGCTGGGGCTCACCTACGTCACCGACCAGCGGGCGCCCACCCGCGCCTCAGCGGGCGCCGACCTGTCCCTCGACGTGAGGCCCGACGATCACTACGACCACCGCGCGGTGACGGCGCTGGGGGTGAACGCCGAGCTGAGGCTCCTCCGCACGGAGCACTGGGACGTGAAGCCCTACCTCGAGCTCGACGCGCTCCAGGGCGCCGGAAGCGGCGTCTCGGTGGGCGTGCTCACCCGCGGCAGCTTCGGCGGCCTCTTCGCCGTGCGGCTGGTGGGCGAGGCGCGGAGCTTCGGCTCGAACTACCAGCCCGGCTACTTCGACACCTTCTACGAGGTCCAGAAGCTCCAGTACCGGATCGGCAAGGCCGGGTCCGCCGGCCCGGTGCCGATGACGAAGTGGGAGGCGATCTCGACCGCGACCGGCCCCCACCGCACAGGCATGTACGCCGAGGCGACCGTCTCTCTGGTGCGCTACCTCGCGCTGTCCGCCGGGTACGAAGGGGCGATGGCGCCCTCCACCCGCAGCGCCTTCCTCCACGCCGAGGTGCCCGTCCTCGACTGGCTGCAGTTCTTCGCGACGCTCTACCGCCGCGACTTCCAGGGCGAGTCCTTCCTGGGAAAGGGCTTTCTCGACCGGCCCAACACGCTCTTCTTCTCGGGCGCGCGCCTCAAGATCTTGCCCTTCCTCTTCCTGAACGGCGGCGCCACCCAGACCTACGCCTGGGAACCCGGCCTGGCCTGTTTCAAGACGGCCCGCGGCTACAGCGCCGATGCGGATGTGGGGGTGGAGTTTTAGGGCCGATCACGATCCGGAAACGCCGGCCGCGAGATCGAGCGAAGGGTCGAGCTTCTTCTTCCGCGGCCCGGCGGTCCTACGGCCGCGGCCCGTCCCACGGCTCGCCGAGGAGGGACCAGCGCAGCGCGGGCGCGCGGCCGGTGACGCCGAGGAAGCCGCCGTGGAGGCAGCGCAGGTGGTGGTAGGCGCATAAAGGGACGAGGTTCTCCGGCGCGTCGTCGCCGCCCTGGGAGCGGAAGAGAACATGGTGGGCGTGGGCCGCCCGGTGGCTGCAGCCAGGCACCTGACACTCACCCCCGTCGCGGTCGCGCGCCTTCCTGGAGAGCGTACGGGCGAACTTCACCGCGCGGCGCCACGTGTCCACGAAGTGCTGGGCGAGTAGCGCCAGGCAGGTTCCGGTCGAGAGCGGGGTCCCGAGATGCTGCCGGAGGGTGTGGACGGCCGCGGCGAGCAAGGCCGCGATGCGGAGCGGCAGAGGCACCCGGATGGTCCGGTGCGCACGCAGCTGCCGCTCGGCCTCGCCCTCGAGCGCGCGCCGCAGCTCGACACAGGTGAGGGCGTGGGCCCGGGGCGTCCACGACCCGAGCTCTCCGTCCGGGAGGCGGGCGAGGAGCCGCAGCTTCTCGAAGGGCAAGCCCTGCCGCTTGGCCTCGCGGAGCTCGGGCGAGCGCCAGCGCCGCTCCTCCAGCGCAGCGCGCTGCTCCACCGATCGGGCGGAGAGCCCCAGCCGCTCCTCGCAGTAATGGCGGAAGCTGGCGAAGCCGAGGAGCTGGTAGAGCCGGCTCTTCTTCACGGCGAGGCCGCAATAGCCGACGACGTCGTCCCACTGCGCCCGCAGCCGGGCCAGCTCCCGGAGAGCGGCGTCCAGCTCCTGGGCGGTGGCGCCCGCGTCGAGAGGCACCCCGGGCACCGGCACCTCGGGTACGGCGGACAGGAGCGGCCACCGCTCCGTTTCCGTCTCCAGCTCGGCGGCACGCTCCCGCTCTCGCGACCCGCCGGCGATCGGGCGGAGCGCCCCGCCCAGCTCACGGAGGTGGTCGGCGTCGGGAATATCCGGGTGCGCCGGCAGGACGCCCGCGAGCTCCTGGGCGATGGCCTCGACCTGCTCCACGCGGCTCGACCCCGGCATCAGCTCGCCTGCGAGCTCCAGCGCCTCGTCCACCGCCGCGCGCTCCTCGTCGTCGAGCGTGGTGCGCAGGGTAAGCCAGGCTTCGTCCTCGTCAGCCGGCAGCGCGCCCGCCCGGCGCACCCGCTCCTCCAGCTCGCGCACTGTGAGCCGCGCCGCCCGTTCCACCCAGACCCGCTCGTCCGCGCCCTGCGCAACCCCGAGCACCGTCTGAGCGGCGCGCAGGCGCACCCGGCCCGACCGGAGCGCCTCGCGCAGCAGCGGCCGGCTGCCCAGCTCACGGCCCAGGCGCGCCAGCTCCTCCGCCGCGCGCCGGCCCAGGTCGAGCACCTCGCGCGCGTAGTCGTCCAGGTGGCAGCCAAGCTGGGGCAGCCGGTCGCCCTGGCGGAGCGCGTGCAAGCCCTCCGCGAGCGCGACGTCCACCGCCCCGCGCCCCCGCGCCGCCCGCGCCAGGATCGCCTCGCAGAAGTCTGCCTCGGCCTCACCCCCGCGAAAGAGCGCATCCAGCTCCGCCGAGGTGAACGGCTCCAGGTCCAGGGCCGCCCCCGCCCCGGTGGGCCGCCGGGCCGGGACCGGAACAGCGTCTTGGATGGGCGAGTGACGCATCGTGAACATCCTCGCACACAGCTCTGACAGTGCGAGGCGCGAGATCCGATGCTGGCGCACGCCATGCTCGCCGAGGTGCGACGCGAGGAGCTCACCCAGGTCGCGCACCTCGGGCGCCTGCCTGTCGACGCGCTGGAACACCTCGAGACTACCTCCCGTGATCTCGAATCACGCAGGTCGTTCGAAGGCGCTGGGGCAAGGGCTCGCGGAGCCGCCGCGGGCACCGCGCTGGGCCCTGTCCCCCGCTCTGCTAGACTCCGCCCTCCCCCGGGGAGCCTGCGCGTGCCCGTCGAGCCGTCCACCATCGAGCCCTTCTACCGCGCCGCCGTGCTGGGCCTGCGCGCGCTGGCGGCGCGGGCCGGGCGCGCGGGCGCGTTCGGCCCCCAGGCCGAGGCGCGCTGGAAGGTGTTCCGCGGCGCGCTGGGCGACGCCGACCGCATCGACCTTCTCCTGCGGGCTGCCGCAAAGGGCAACCCGGCCGCCTTCGCCCCGCGACTCGTCTTCCCGTTGGAGGGCCTCTCGGACGACGAGCCGTTCGGCCCGGACTGGCCGGGGATGCCGCCCGTCCTGGCGGCGGAGCTGGCGAAGGAGCTCGCGCTTCCGGTGACCGCGGCCACCGACTCCGCCGCGGCCTCCACGTTGGAGGCGGTGGCGAGAGCGTGGAGCCTCCCAAACGCGCCCTTCGCGCCGTCCGAGCTGGAGCGGGTGGCACCGGCCTCGCGCCTGGTGGCCGCCGGCGCGGGCGCCATCCTCCCGCTGGCGGCGCGCTTCGACCGCCGCGCCGACCTCGACCTGGCGCAGCAGGTCCTCTTCGTCACCCTGTCCCCGGGCGAGCGCCACCTGGCCGGCCTCGCCGTGGCGCTCGTGGGCAGCCGGGGCGAGGCGCAGGTCGCCTCGGGCGCTGCGCCGCTCCCGGACCGCCAGCGCGCCGCCTTTGCTCGCCCTTCGGCCCTCCTCCTCGCGCCCGACGCACCGGCGCAGCTCCGCGAGGCGGCCGAGCGCACCTTCCGCTCGCTCCAGGAGTAAAGTCCCCGGCCGTGCCGCTCTCGCCCGCCCGCATCCACCAGCCCGGCCAGTCGGCCTACCCCTGGGAGCAGAGCGCCATCGAGTGGGTGCGGGGCCAGCTCCCCGACCGCGACCCCTACCACTTCTGGCCCCTGCAGGACCTGCGCGACGCCTCGGGCCGCATCCTCCAGCTCGACGGTCTGGTGCTCGGCTTTCACGCGCTGTACGTGCTGGAGGTGAAGGGCTGGCCAGGCGTCCTCGACGGCCAGGACGTGCAGCACTGGCGGGTCACCTTCCCCGACGGCCGCGCCTCCTACTACGACAACCCGATCTTCGCGACGAGCACCAAGGCCAAGGCGGTCGCCGCGCTGCTGGAGAAGCGGCTGCCGCAGGGCCGCCGCCCCTGGGTGGAGCCGCTGGTCCTGCTCTCCGACCCATCGCTGCAGGTCCGCGTTCCGGACGGCTACCTGGGGGGCGTGGTGACGCCCGCCACCTTCATCCGCGCCATCACCCACGGTGAGGTGCCTCGATCTACCGACCGCCTGCAGTCGAAGGACCGGGTGAACAGGCCGGCCATGGACGGCGTGCTGGAGGTGCTTGCGGGGAGCGGGCTCCTCGTGCCCAGCCGGGCCGACCTGCGCATCGGCGACTTCACGTTGCAGGGCGTCATCGAGAACGGCCCGGGCTACCAGGACTGGGTGGCGCAGCACGAGCGCACCCCGGAGATCCGCCGGCGGGTGCGCATCTACCTCGTCCCGCCCTCGGCGACGCCCGAGCGCCGCGCCCAGCTCCGCCGCGCCGCCGAGCGCGAGGCGCGCATCCTCACCGCGCTCGACCACCCCTCCATCCTGCGCGTCCACGACTACCGCGAGGAGGGTCCCACCGGCTCGCCAGCGATTGCCTTCGCTCTTGCCGGTCATCCAGGCCACCCACGGCACGCTCGACCCCGCGGTGTGCCAGCGCGTGCGCGGCGACGCGCGCGAGCTGGGGTGTGCCAACTGCACGGTGCGCCGCTGCCGCGCCGACAACCGGCTGGTGAAGACGTTGCTCCTCGCCGCGCTGGTGCCCGAGGTGAAGCCGCTGAAGGACATGACCGCGAGGCGCCTGGTCGCCCTCAATCACGGCGCGCTGCCGGCCGTCATCCCCGGCAACGAGTGGATGGACGCGGTGGGCAGGCTGCGCGCGCTCGCCGCCGCGAGCGGCAAAGTGCGGGTGGGGGACCAGCCCGACCCCGCCGTCGCGGTGGTGCTGGAGGGGGTGGACCTGCGGCCCATCCTGGAGGGCGCGCGGGTCCACGACAGCGCCGGCGCGCGCGGGCGCAAGGTGATGGAGCTCGTCTACGGTGCCATGGGGCTCACCGGGAGCGCCCCTGCCCAGGCGCTGGTGAACCATCAGCAGGAGTGGCGCGGCACCACGCGCGCCGGGCAGGTCTACTTCGGCAACCTGCGAAAGATGGCCGACGAGCAGCTCCTCGCGCCGGAAGGCCACGACTTCCGGGTGGTGCTGGGCCTGCCCTTCGACGAGGCTGGCTTCGGGCCGAGCGACGCCGAGGCGCGGCTGGGCGTGCTGGCCGAGTCGGGCAAGGCATCCCCCACGGTGGCCTGGGTGCCGAGCTTCCTCGGCGCGCAGGTGATGAAGGACCTCTCCGAGCTGGTGATCATCGACCAGCTCCTCCAGCCGGGCCAGCTCCGCCCCTTCTTCGAGCACCGGCCCCCGCAGGACCAGCAGCGCGCGCAGGCGGAGCTGCAGAGCCTCGCCACCCAGAAGCGACCGCGCATCCTGGCCGCGCTCCTGGCCGCGTACGGGTTGAAGGCCGACGCGGGCGAGCTCGATCCGGCCTCGCTGGTGGAGCGGCGCTTTCACGTGCTGTCGCCGGGCCTCGAGGTGCGCGGGCTGCCCGCGGCGGACTTCGCCTCCGGGCTTCGCGAGGCCATCCGCGAGCTGCTCGACGGCCGCTACCCGCGCCACGCGCACTTCAAGGACAAGGTGACGCGCGGCAGGCTGGAGAAGGCGCTCGCCCTGCACGAGAAGCTCTGCAACGCGGAGCACGGGCGGCTGCAGGTGACCTCGGCCGAGGAGAAGGAGCTGGGGCCGGCCGAGGCGCTGGGGCTCGTCCAGGTGAGCGGGGTGGCGGTGCTGCGGCCGCAGGTGTTCCTGGAGTGGAAGCGCCAGCTCACGCAGGAGAACGAGCCGTCGCCCAGCGTGGCGCGCCTGCGGCGCCTCGCCGACGCGGAGGGCGCCGCCGGTCATCCGGGCGAGGTCCTCGACTTCATGGTGATGGCCTTCGCGAGCGCCACCCACCGGGACCTTCTCTCCCCCGACGGGCGGCCGGTGGCGAGCCCCGTCCTGGGGAAGCTGCCGCTGGATGCCCAGGTGGTGGAGGTGGCGCTGCCGGAGGAGACCGCCTGGCAGGCCGCGCTCCTGCGCGCGGGCGACCTCTGGGGCCTCGCCCTGGGCGGCAGGGCGCGCAACCCGGCCAGCGTGAACCGCTTCGCCGCCGAGATCGAGCGGCGGCGCGCCGCGGCCATCGCGAGCGGCGCTCGCGAGGTGGCGGGGCTCTTGGAGGCTCGCCTCCCGCCCGGAGGGGAGGCGCCGCCCCGGCTGCGAACCGCCCGCGTGGTGGCGGCGCTGCTCGACGTCCTCACTGGCGCGGCCCCCATCGCCGCGGTGGAGGCGATGGCGAGCTTCGACCCCGTCAACAGCATCGCGGCCATGCAGCGCCACCTCACCACCGCGCAGGCGGCGGCCGCGGCGCTGCGCGACGGGATGGTGTTCGGGGCCTTCGATGCGCTGCGGGGCCGCGCGGGCGAGCCCGCCGACGTGCTGCGGGAGGCGGCGAGCGTCCTCGCCGCCGACGAGGTGACCTTGCCGCTCGCGCCCAGGCTGGCGGCTCTCGGCGAGAGGGCGCTGCAGCTCCTGAGGCCGGCCCCGAGCGCGCCGGCTCCCGCTCCGGGCTCGTCCGGCCAGGGCCCGCTCCCGGCGGTCTTCCGCTCCCTCGCCGAGCTCGACGCGCACCGCGCCGGGCTGGAGGCGGCGGCGGCTGCTGCCGGGCCCGCGGCGCGGGTGGAGCTCACCTGGAAGATCGTGAAGCCGTGACGGCGGCCGCTCCTACCCTGACCCGGCGCGACCTCGCGGCCGAGCTGAAGGCCATCCACGCCCACCGGCACCGGGCGCTGCACACTGCCTTTCATGGCCTCGCCGACGCGGAGCTGCGCGGCGACCGGGTGCTGAAGGTGCCGGTGGGGGGGAGCGAGGTGCGCTTCCTCGTCACCGAGGTCGAGAGCGAGCTCGCGCTGCGGCGCGCCCTCGCCACCGTGGAGCCGGGCGACGGGCTGGCGCTGCTCCTCAGCTACGGCGACCGGGTGCCCTTCGACGTGGAGGCCCGCCTCGCCCGCGGCGGCGTGCGCCACGTCGATCGCGGCCGGCGCCTGGCGGCGCGCTTCGAGGCGCGCCAGGTGAGCCCGGACGTGCTCCTCAACCGGCCGCTGGTGGAGGCCCTGCTCGACCTCGAGCGCGCCTTCCCGCCCGCGCCCGGGATGTCGCTCGACCTCGACACCGCCTGGCGGGCGCTCCTGGGCGCCGTCACGCCGCTCGGCGCGACGCCGCTCAACGAGGGGGCGCTGCTCGCCTTCGCCGCCCGCGCCGGCGGCGGCCCCGACGTCCTGCAGCACCTGGCGCGCTGGCCCGAGCTGCGGGCGCGGCTCCACACCTGGCTGGCGAAGGTGGCCGGACCGGTGGCGCGCCTCGCCTGGCGCGCCTGGGAGGCGGGAGAAGGGGTGCGCGCGGCCGCCCTCACCTTCGTGCTGCAGAGCTGCGCCCCGGCGATCGCCCGGGGTGAGCACGGCTACGTGCGCGGGCTGCTCACGGCCCTCCTGCCCGGGCTCGACCCCGAGCTCGCCGGCGCGGTGGGAAACGGCGCGCTCCTGGAGCGCTGGGGCGAGATCGCCGACAGGCTGGCGCTGGCCCTCGAGGACGCGCCGCAGACCCTCGCCGCGGTGCTGCGCGAGGCGGACGCGCTCCTCCCCGCGGAGGGGGAGGTCGATGCCGTGCTGGCGTCGAGCCGCCATCTGCCGCGGGCTCTCGCCACCGCTCGCTCCGCGCTGGCGCGGGCGCTGTCGGCGGCGGTCGCGACCGGCGGCGCGGCGGCGGTGCGAGAGGCGATGGCCGCCGAGGAGCGCTACGCGGCGCACCGGCTGGCCGGGAGCGTGGCCGAGCGCGCCGGGAGGGAGCGGGCGCTCATGGCGCTGCGCCTCCTCGTCTGGCGCGAGCGGCGCCCCCGCGAGGATGCCGCGCTGGCGCGGCCCCCGGCCGAGGTCGCCCCCGCGGTGGCCGCCCGCTTCGCCGCCGAGGGCGGCTTCGTCGACCGCGCCCGCCAGGCGCTGCGCGGGCCGGGCACGGACGAACTGGGGCAGGCGCTGGCGAGCGTGCTGGCGATGGCCGACGCGCTGCGCGACGCGGACGACGAGCGCTTCGCGCGCGCGCTGCCCGATTGGATCTCCCGCGGAAGGCCCCAGGGCGACGCGCTCCCCATTGAGGAGGTGCTGGAGGCCTCGGCGGTGAAGTTCCTCGAGAAGGGCCCCCGCCGCCGGCTCCTCATCGCCCTCATGGACGGCATGTCATGGGAGCGCGCCGTCGAGCTCGTCCTCGACCTCGAGACGCAGGGCTTCGGCCCCTGCGCCGACCACCTCGCGCTGCGGCTCGGGCGCCCGGTGCTGGCCGCGCTGCCCACCCTCACAGAGGTGAGCCGCTCGGCTCTCTTCGCCGGCAAGCTGGTGAAGCCCGGCGAGGTGCGCTCCGCCTCCGGCGACGTGGAGCGCTTCGCAGGACACCGCGGCTTCGCGAGGCTGGGGCTCACGCCGAAGCTCCTCCTGGGCGGCAGCGCGGTGGGCCGGGACGGCGCCGCCACCCGCGAGGCGCTCGACCTGGTGCGCTCCGCCGACCGGGTGGTGGGGGTGGTGCTGAACGCCATCGACGACGCGCTGGCGCAGGCCGGGCACCTCCGCACCATCCTCACCCTGGAGAGCATCCCGGCCCTTCGCGACCTGCTCCGGGAGGCGAGCTTCGCTGGCCGGGCGTTGCTGCTGGTCGCCGACCACGGCCACGTCCAGGGCGCGCGCTTCGGTGCGCCGGTGGGCGCGGGCGACGGCGGCACGCGCTGGCGCAAGCTCGCCACCGGCGAGGCGCCCCGCGCCCGCGAGGTGGAGCTGGGGGGCCCTGGCGTGTGGCGCCCGCCCGGCGTCGACCGGGTGGCGCTGCTCTACGCCGAGACCGACTGCTACGGCAGCGGCCCGCGCGAGGGCGAGCATGGCGGCGCCGCGCTGGCCGAGGTGGTGGCGCCAGCGCTGCTCGTTGCCTCCGAGCAGCTCGTGCGCGATGCCGACGCCGAGGGTGCCCCGGACCCCGGTCTGGCAGTGGGGCCGCTGCAGCGCCCCGCCTTCTGGGAGCTGGAGCTGCCGCCGCCTGGGGCGGGAGCGGGCGCGCCAGGTCCGCGCGGTGAGGGCGTGGCGGCTCCCCAGCGCCGGGGCCGGGCTCGCCGGGTGGAGGACGATGCCACGTTGCCCTTGCCGGCGGTGCTCACTGCGCGGCCGGCTTTCGGGGGCCGAGCTGCGGCCGCGCTGGGCGGCGGAACCGGGGCCGGCGCGACGGCGGAGGCGGGGCCCGCAGTGGGAGGCGGCTCGACCGTGACGCCGGCCGGCGCGGCTGCGCAGGACGGGGGGCGGTCACCGATCGTCGCCCTGCTGGCCGCGAGCCAGCTCCTCGCCAGCATGCTCGCCGCGCGCCCCCGGGTGAAGCAGGAGGCGGTGCTCCGCGCGGTGGAGATCCTGCACGCCGCCGGCGGCCAGCTCGCGCCCGAGCTCTTCGCCACTCGTTACGGCGTGCTGCCGGGCCGGTTGGGTGGCCTGGTGGCGCTCCTCGGCGAGGTGCTCAACGTGGAGGGCTACCCGGTGCTGACGCTCGACCGGGCGGTGGGGCTGGTGAGGCTCGACGAAGCCCGGCTCCAGGGGCTGTTCGGCGTGTAGCATGTGCCGATGATCCCCACGCCACCCAGCGAGGCGCGCCGGCGCGAGATCGTCGCCGCGCTGCGCAAGGGCACCGTGCCCCGGCGGGGCATCGAGCACCTCGCCACCGGCCTCGACCGCTTCGCGCGCGCGGTGGACGAGGACCTCGACCTGGCGGCGCTGGGCGGCGGCGCCTTCAAGGCGGTGCGCGGCGACTACGGCACCGGGAAGACCTTCTTCACGCGATGGGTGCAGCACCGCGCCCTGGCGCGGGGCTTCGCGGTGGCCGACGTGCAGATCTCCGAGACCGAGACGCCGCTCCACCGGCTGGAGACCCTCTACCGCCGCGCGGTGGAGAGCCTGCGCACCAGCGAGTGGGAGGAGGGCGCCTTTCGCGCTCTCGTCGAGCGCTGGTTCTTCGACCTGGAGGAGGAGGCGCTGGGTCGGCCCGGCTTTCCCACCGGGGACGCGGCGGCAGTGGCGAAGGCGGTGGGCGAGCTCTTGGAGGCGCGGCTCGCCCAGGTGTCTGCGCAGGAGCCCACCTTCGCCGCCGTGCTGCGCGCCATCCACGCCGCGCGGATGACCGGCGATCCCGCCACCGCGGACGGGCTGCTCTCCTGGCTCATGGGGCAGCCCAACGTCGGTGCCGCGGTGACGCGCAGGGCGGGCGTGAAGGGCGACCTCGGCTC
>JBBQEB010000129.1:0-10792 GCA_038320275.1 Myxococcales bacterium
GCCGGCTCCAGCGCGTCGATCCCCACCAGCTCGTACCCGGCCTCACGCCAGCGCCGGACGATGGCGGGGACCGCTGCGGCGGTCTGGTCCCTGCGCGGATCGGTCCCGTACGAGCCGCACCCATCGTGGAGGAGGAGGATCTCGCCGCCCCGCATGCGCGCGCAGGCGCGCTCCACGATGGCCTCTGCACCGGGCCGCTCCGTATCCCACACGCCGCGCGTCCAGCCCACGAGCCGGATCCCGCGCCGTTTCAGGACCCGAGAGAGGATGGGCCCCTTGAAGCCGTGCGGCGCGCGCAGGAAGGGCGCCGGCTCCACCCCGCACGCCCGCACCGCCGTGATTCCTCGCTCCACCTCGCGCTCCACGGTCTCGGGCGAGGCGAGATGGAGCTTCCGGTGGGAGTAACCGTGCGTGCCGACGAGGTGGCCCCGGCGCGCCATCTCGCGCACCAGGTCCGGCCGGGCCTCGGCGGAGCTGCCCAGCACGAAGAAAGTGGCGCGCGCCCTCGCGGCGTCGAGCGCGTCGAGGACGGCAGGCGTGTCCGGCCCCGGGCCGTCGTCGAAGGTGAGCGCGATCTCGCGCCGGTCGCGCCGGCCCGCGCGCAGGCTCCCGCCCAGCGGATCCCAGCCTACCCAGTACGCCTGCAGGGCCCAGAGCCCGGCGACGATGGTGAGCGCGGCGATGGCGACGCCCACCGCCGCGTGTCCGCGCGCAGCGGCGGCCCCGCCAGCGCCCAGGAGCGCGAGCGCCGCCCCGACGACGGCAGCGACGAGGAGCCGCTTGCGCCAGGGCATCATCCCGTCACCCCGACCGAGCGATAGAGCGCCAGGATCTCCGAGGTCACCCTGGGCCAGGCGTAGCGCTGGACCGTCTTGCGGCCCGCCTCGGCGTACGCCTTGGCCC
Source organism: Myxococcales bacterium (assembly GCA_038320275.1). Taxonomy (GTDB): domain Bacteria; phylum Myxococcota; class Myxococcia; order Myxococcales; family Anaeromyxobacteraceae; genus Anaeromyxobacter_A. The sequence continues at coordinate 904 of JBBQEB010000129.1, forward strand.
GCTCCGGCTCGCGGGCCAGCCGAGCCAGCGCCGCGCTCCAGGCGCGCGCGTCGTCGAGCGGCAACAGCTCACCCTCGCGCCCGTCCGTCATCACCTCGCTGAAGCCGTCGATGTTGGAGGCCAGGATCGGCTTGCCGGCCGCCATGGCCTCGAGCAGCGTGATGCCGAAGCTCGCGATGGAGGTGGGCGCGCAGTAGACGTCCGCCGAGGCGTACCAGTCCGGGCGCTCGTCCAGCAGCTTCCCCGCGAACACGACGTCCTCCGCGAGCTCGGGTGAGACCGACGCCTGGTAGGAGGGGAGGAGCGGCCCGTCGCCCACCACCAGCAGGCGCGCGTCCACCTCCTTCCGGAGCTCGACGAAGGCGTTCAGCATCCGGTCGAGACCGTTGCGCGGCTCGAGCCGACCAACCCAGAGCACGTTCAGCTTGCCGTCGTCGAAGCGGCGGAGGCGGCTCCCGCGGCCGAACGTTTCCAGATCGACCCCGTTGGGGATGATCCGGAAGTCCGCCTCGAGGTGCCCCTCGAAAGCGGAGAGGCACGCGTTCGAGACGGCGAGGGCCGCGTCGAGGCGGTCGAGGTAGCGCTGCTGCGCCCGCCGGGTGAGCTTGAAGAGCGGCCCTGGGTGAAAGTGCGTGTGAAAGGTGCCGACCAAGGGGGTCTTCGCGCAGTGAATGGCGACGAAGGGCAACACCGGGGTCAGAGGGCAGTGGACGTGGAGCACGTCGAAGCGCTCGCGCTCCAGGACCTCCGCCATGGTGCTCGCGAGCCCATAGCCGGACGAGACGCGACCGAAGGAGCCATTCTTGTAGATGGCGCGGCTCCTCGCGATGCGGAGCACGTCCGGGCCGGCAGCCTCTCCGGCCGGGGGCGGCAGGTCGGGCATCTCGCTGGTGATGACCTTGACCGTGTGTCCGAGCCGGCGCGCCTCGCGGGCGAAGTTGTGCACGTGCTCCTGCACTCCGCCGATGCTCGGGTAGTAGTACTCGGTGACGATGCCGATCCGCACCCGGCGAGTTCCTAACCCGGGCCGGAACACGAGTCCAGGGCGCGCGTCAGGGGGGTGCGGCGCGCTGCCGGTGGGTCAGCACCATCACCGGCGGCTCGCGCCGGCGGAGGTGGGCGCGGTGGCCCTTGGGCCGGCGGGTCGGCAGGAGCGGGCTCAACGCAGAGACCGCGCCGGCGACGGCGAGGAGGTTGAGCCACGCGATTCGGAGCCGGATGAGCATCGGTTGGGTGTGGCGGAGGGTGCCACAAATCCTGTCGGGGTCAAGGGAGTGATAGCGGCGGAGCCGGCCGGCGGCTTCAACGCTTCGAGCGGAGAAGTGGCCGCAAAGCTCGCGCCGGAGCTTCCAGCCCCCGCGCGCGGGCCTCCGCTCGAGCCGCCTGACCCGCGCCTCCATGATACCGCAGGAAGGCGGCGAGCCTGCGCAACGGGGCTCCGCTGGAAGGGTCGAGGCGCACCAGTTCCTCCAGCTCGGCCTGCGCCTGCGGCAGCCGGCCCAGCGCCTCGTACCCGTCCGCGAGGCTCCCGCGGGCGGCGCGGTCGCCGGGCCGCTCGGCGCGCACCCTTTCCAGCTCCACGACCGCGTCCTCGGTCTCGCCGCTCTGCAGGAGGAGCATGCCCCGGCGAAGCCGCAGCTCCGCGTCGGGCTCGAGCGCGAGGGAGCGCCCATAGGCCGCGGCGGCCCCTTCCTCGTCCTCGTCCAGCTCGCGCAGCGCGCCGCGCAGCCGCTCCAGCCGCGCGTCTTCGGGCCGGACCGCTGCCGCCTCGTCGAGGAGCGCACCGGCGCGCCCGAGGTCCTCGCCGTGCGAGACGAGCAGCTCGGCCAGGTCGAGCCGCGGCTCGACCGCGCGGGGGTTGGCGCCGATCGCGCGCTCGAAGTGGCCCCGCGCCTCGTCGGCGCGCCCGGCGGCGAGGGCCGCGCGGCCGCTCGCGAGCTCCGCGCCCACGTCCACGCGCGGCGGTGTCGCCGCGACGGGAGGGGGCGGATCGACGCGCGGCTCGGAGGAGACGCAGCCGACAGCGCTCGCCGCGAGAGCTGCGGCGGTCGCCAGCGCCCTCAACCCCAGACTTCCCAGCCCGACACCGTGCCCTTGCATCCCTCGGCAACGTGCCCCTCTGGCGCCGAGGGCGCAAGGATCGCGGCGCGCGCTCGGGTGGATTACATCGCCGGCGCGTGAGCGACCCCCTCGACCGGAGCCTGCAGCACCTCGGCTGGCGCGAGCTCACCGACGCGCTCGCCGCCCGCTGCCGCCTCCCCGCCGGAGCGCGCCGGGCTCGGGAGCTCGCCGCCTTGCCCGGGGTGGCGGAGGTCCGCGAGGCGCTCCTCACCGTGGAGGAGGCGCGCCGGCTGGCGGAAGGCGGCCACGCCCTCCCGCTGGCGGTGTCCGGCGCGCCCGCCGAGCACGTCGATCGCGCCGCCAAGGGGGGCGTGCTGGAGCCCCTCGCGCTGCGCGAGGTTGGCGCCCTCCTGCGCGCCGGGGCCCGCACCCGCGCCTTCCTCCAGGGTCGCGCCGACGCCGCGCCGCGCCTGTGGGCGCTCGGGCAGGGCCTCTCCGCCGACGACCGGCTCGCCGACCGGATCGACCGCGCCATCGAGCCCTCCGGCGCCATCTCGGACAGGGCGAGCCCGGAGCTCGCTTCGCTCCGCGAGCGGCTGCGGGGGCTGCACCGCGCGCTGAAGAGCCGCGTCGAGTCGCTCCTCGACGACGAGCTGATGCAGATGAACCTGCGCGATCGCTACTTCACCATCCGCAACGACAGGTACGTGCTGCCCATCCTGGCGAGCGCGCGCGCCTCGGTGCCCGGTCTGGTCCACAACGCCTCGCAATCGGGCCAGACGCTCTTCATCGAGCCCCAGCCGCTGGTGGACATGGGCAACGAGCTCTCCATCGCAGCCGCCATGGCGGCCGAGGAGGAGGCGCGGGTGCTGCGCGAGCTGTCGCAGGGCGTGACCCGCCGGGCCCCGGAGCTGCTCGCCGCGGCCGAGGTGCTGGGAAAGCTCGACCTCATGGAGGCCGAGGCGCGGCTCGCCTCCGACCTCGACGCCTATGTCCCCGAAGTGGTCCCGGCGGACGAGGGGGTGGAGCTGCGCTCGCTCCGCCACCCGCTCCTCGTCCTGCAGGGAAAGAAGGTGGTGGCGAGCGACGTTCGGCTCGCGCCCCCGCACCGGGCCCTCATCGTCTCCGGGCCGAACGGCGGCGGCAAGACGGTGACCATCAGCGCGGTCGGGCTCTCCGCGTGCATGCTGCGGGCGGGACTTCCCGTCGCTGCGGCCGAGGGGTCCCGCCTTCCCTTCTTCTCGGAGGTGCGGGCGGCCATCGACGAGCGGGGCGACCTCGCGCGCGACCTCTCCACCTTCACGGCGCACCTCACCAGCGTGCGGGACATCGCGCTCGCCGCCGGCCCTCGATGCCTCGTACTGGTGGACGAGATCGCCGCCGACACCGACCCCAGGGAAGGCGCGGCGCTCGCCGTCGCCATCCTGGAAGACCTGCTCGCGCGCGGCGCGCTGGTGCTCGTGACCACCCACCTCGACGAGCTGAAGGCGCTCGCGCTGGGCGACGAGCGCTTCGTCAACGCGCGGGTGGGATTCGACGCGGAGCGGCTCGCGCCCACGTACCAGCTCCACCTCGGCTCGCCGGGCAGCTCCTCGGCCCTCGAGGTGGCGCGGCGGATCGGCCTCCCTGCGTCGGTGGTCGAGCGCGCGCGGACTGCGCTGGCAGGCGGCGGGGGCGCCCTGGCGCAGGCGCTGCGGAGCCTGGATGAAGAGCGGGCCGCCCTCGCCTTCGAGCGGCGCAAGCTCGGAGAGGCGCGGACCGCAGCGGAGGTCGCGGAGCGCCGGGCGCGGGAGCGCGAGGATGCTGCCCGCCGGGCGGAGCGCGAGGCCGCGGCGCGCATGGGCGACGCGCTGGCCGACGAGATCGAGGCCGCTCGCGGCGAGGTGGCGCGCGTCCTGGCCGAGCTGCAGTCAGCGCCCACGCTGCGGCGCGCGACGGACACCTCCAAGCAGCTCGAGGGCTGGAAGGCCACCGTGGCGCAGGCGGCCCGCTCGGCCGACGCGCACGCCAGGGCGGGTCCAGAAGCGGCCCCCGGCGAGCCCCTCACGAAGGGCTCCCGAGTGAGGATCGTCTCGCTGGGGCAGGAGGCGGAGGTGGTGGAGGTGGAGCGCGGCGAGGCGCTGGTGCGAGCCGGGGGGCTCAAGCTGCGGCGGCCTCTCTCGGACCTTTTGCCCCTGCGCGGGAAGGCCGCCTCGACAGGGTGGGCGCGCTCCGATCGCGAGAAGCTGCGGGCGGCGGCCGAGGCGCGGGCAGCAGCGGTTCCGAGCGGGGAGCGCAAGCTCGACGTGCGAGGGCTGCGGGTGGATGAGCTCGTGCGCGAGGTGGATCGCTTCCTCGACCGGCTCTACGGGGAGGGCGCGGCCGACGCGCTGATCCTGCACGGGCATGGCACCGGCGCGCTCAAGTCGGCGCTGCGCGAGCAGCTCTCCTCGTCGCCCTACGTGGGTGACTTTCGCCCCGCAGACAGGAACGAGGGAGGCGACGCGGCCACCCTGGTGACGCTCCGCCGTTGATGCGTGACGTTTCGCCGATATCGGGCGACGCCCCGCCGTTGATGGGGATCATTTCGCGGCGCACCGGGCATACCCACACGGATAGCTCGACGTACATGTCGCCGATTAGTGGCTGCTCGCCCACGCGGTGTGCTAAAAAGCGACCACCCGCGAGGGTTTCGTCCGACACTTCCAGGAGGCACTGAATGAGACGTCGCGTCGCGCTGCTCCTCGCAGCCCTTTCCGTCGCAGCTCTTCCGCTCACCGGGCGCGCACAGACTCCGCCCGCCATGGCGCCTGCGGAGCCGTCCGCAGCCCAGCCCGCACCGGCTACCGTGTCGGCACCCAAGCCGGCCGCGGGCAAGGTCACCATCACGCCGTACGGCTTCGTGCTGGCGCAGGCCTTCTGGAGCAACGGGCCCTTCGCGGTCCGCGACTTCCCCGGCCAGGTCCTCGCCAACCACGATGGCGGCGCCTTCATCATGGAAGCCCGCGGCTCGCGGTTCGGCTTCAAGATTGCCCTCCCCGACGATCCGTGGACGGCGGCGCGCCTGACGGGCGTCCTCGAGGCGGACTTCAAGGGCGGCTACTTCGCCACCAACAGCGCGAGCTCGTACAATGCCATCCCGCGGCTCCGCCTCGCTTACATGCAGGCGCAGTGGGGCACGGGCGACACCAAGCTCACCCTCCTCGCCGGGCAGGACTGGGGGCTCATCGCCCCGCTCTTCGCCACCACCGTGGCGTGGGGCTATGACCCGATCTTCTGGCAGGCGGGCAACCTCTGGCGCCGCTCGCAGCAGATCAAGGCCGCCCTCGACCTCGGCGCCGGTGGCGTGGGCGTGAGCGTGCAGGCCGCCATGCTATCTCCTGCCGACGCGGGAATGGCCACCTCCACGCCGGCCGTTTTCAACGGCGCCGTCGATTACGGCGAGGGAAACCGCGCCCGCGTCCCGAACCTCGAGGGCCGCGTGGCTCTCTGGGCGAAGATGGGCACGCGCAAGATCTTCGAGCTGGGCGCGTCCGGCCACTGGGACAAGCGCCGGTTCAGCCCTGCCGGGGCGGCCAACCTCTACAGCGTCGATACCACGGGCGAGATCATCGCGGCCGACGGGCAGTTCAACCTGCCCTTCCTCACCCTTCAGGGCGAGGCCTTCATGAATAGCGGCGCCGGTGACACGCCGTTCGCGCTGACCTCCGCCGTCACCGCGATCGGGGCCGGCACGGCCGCCGCTCCCGTCGCCATCACCCCCCTCCGCTCCCGCGGCGGCTGGGGTCAGGCCGTCCTGAAGTTCGGCGGCATCGCCATCCCGGTGGGCTACGGCATGGAGCAGATCATCTACACCAACAACGCCGCCGGAGCTCCCGACCTCGCCAGCATCGGCGTCGGGGCCGGCACCCGCACCCGGAACGCGCAGTTCCACACGGGCATCATCTTCGGCGCCAACAACCCGTGGAAGTACAGCTTCGAGTGGACGCACACCACCTCGGGCTACGCGCTCGCCGCCTTCGGTTCGCAGTCGGTCAAGGCGGACATGTTCGCCCTGGCGACGAAGCTCGACTTCTAAGCACCTCAGCACCGCTTCATCGAAGACGTGGAGGGCGCCCGCTGCAGCCGCGGGCGCCCTTCGCTATTTGGGGGGCCATCATGATGACGAAGAAGACGAAGGTCGGCGACTGGATGACGAAGAACCCCATCACCATCGACGCGAGCAGCACCATCGTCGAGGCGGTGCACCTCCTCAAGGAGAAGAACATCCGGCGGCTACCCGTGATGCGGAACGGCAAGCTTGCGGGCATCGTCACCGAGCGCATGCTGCTCAACTACAACCCGGGAAAGTCCTCCTCCCTGGACACCTGGGAGCTTCACTACCTGCTCGCGCGCACACCGGTGACGGAGGCCATGAACCCGAGGCCCAACACGGTGACGGCCGACACCGATCTGACGGACGCCGCGCAGCTCATCCACGACCGCAAGCTCAACGGGATCACCGTCATGGAGCCCACGGGCGAGCTGGTGGGCATCCTCACCACCACGAACGCGCTCGAAGCGCTCATCTGGTTCGCGAAGGAGTACGCCGCGCGCGAGTGATTCTCTCGCCTGGGCGATCCGCCCTCATTTCCAGAGCAACAGCTTCAGGGCGAAGAGGGTCCCGTAGGCCACCACCACGCCCCGCAGGAGCTTCGCCGGGAGCCGCTGCGCGATGTGCGACCCCAGGAAGCCCCCCACGATCGCACAGACGGCCATGAAGGCCGCCTCGCGCAGGCGGGCCGCGCGCGCGGCGAGAAAGTACAGGGCGGCGATCCCGTTGATGGCGGTGGCGAAGAGGATCTTGAGGCCGTTCGCCGCCTGGATGCTCTGCGGGATGAAGATGGCCATGCCGGCCAGCATCAGGATGCCGATACCCGCCCCGAAGTAGCCGCCGTACACCGCGATGCAGAACTGCGCGACCCAGAGCGGCGCCGGAACCCGCCGGCTCTCTCCGCCGCGCCCGGTCGCGATCCAGCGCGCCACCGGCGCCTGCAGCGTCAGCAGCGCGCAGGCGAAGAGGATGAGCCACGGGACCACGGCGTCGAAGGCGTTCTGCGGCGTGTGGAGCAGGAGCACCGAGCCCGCCAGCCCGCCCAGGAGCGACGGTATTGCCAGCACGGTGGCCCGGTGGCGCTCCCTCGAGATGATCTCCTTGTACGGCCAGAGCGAGGCGATCGAGCCGGGCCACATGGCGACGGTGTTGGTGGCGTTCGCTACCACCGACGGCATGCCCGTATGCAGGAGCGCCGGGAAGGAGATGAGCGACCCTCCCCCCGCGACGGCGTTGAGGATTCCAGCCACGAACGCAGCCACCGCCATCAGCAGCCAGGAGGTCACGCCACATTGTAGCCCGCCGGCGCGGCCGCGCACCGCGCATGCTGGCGAGCGGGCGCAGAGAAACGTAGATTTCTCGGCGGGAGGCACAGACGATGACGACGACCGACCGCGGGGCCATCATCCACTTCGCCGGCTTTCACCATCTCTCCCCCGCCCTCGACGGCAAGGGGATGCCGGCCTTCTCCGAGGAGGCGAGCCCCGAGCTGAAGCGCTGCGGCTGGGCCACCTTCTTCGAGGCGGCCGGCTCGCGCGGGCTGGCGATGTCCTACGCGCTCGAAGACGGGGCGTCCGCCCGCTTCGTCGCGGGGCGCGAGGCGCACGACGAGGGCGCGCCGACGCACGGCCTGGGCGAAGCCATCGCGCACTCCCGCCGCTTCCTCGCGAACCTGTTCCCGGAGAAGCCGGCAGGCTCGTAGGAGGGTTCGGGTCAGCGGCGGCGGGAACCCTTCTTTGCACTGCCACCCCCAGCCCGGTGGCCCGCCTTGCTGGATCGATGTCCGCCCCGCCCGGTCTTCTCGCCGTGCGCGGGGGAAGATCCCGCCCGCGTCTTTCCGCCGTGCGCGGGGGAGGACCCAGCCCGCGCCTTTCCGCCCAACGCGCGCTTGACGGGGCGCGCTCGCGAAACCTCCACGCCACGCGCTGCGCGAGCGCCGCGGGCCTGGCCTCCGGGCGACCTCGCACCTCCGCGACCGAAGGCCGTCTCCCGCCCACGGGGTGCCTCCAGCGCCTGCCCCGCCTCCACCAGCGCGAGGTCGATCTGCCGCCGGGCCGGGCTGGCAGCGACCACCTCGACCTCCATCGGGTCTCCGACGCGGAACGACCGTCCGGTGCCGACCTGCACCAGCGCGTGAAGGTCGGGGTCGAGGTCGAACCCCTCCCCCAGGCTCTCCGCCTTCACCAGCCCCTCCACGAACCAGGGCTGGATCTCCACGAACAGCCCGAACTCCACCACGCTCGCGACCGTGCCCTGGAAACGCTGCCCGACCTTGTCCTGCATGAAGAGCGCTGCATAGAAGCCGTCGATCTCTCGCTCGGCCTGCATGGCGGCGCGCTCGCGCTCCGAGCAGAGCGTCGCGATCTCCTCCAGCTCTGGGAGCGGCGGCGCGCGGTGGCCCGCCTCGGCCGGCTCGCTCATCGGCGCATCTCCCTCGGCCTCGCGCTTGCGGCGGCGCGCGCCCGCCGGCGCCTCCTCGCCCCGGCTCCACCCGGCCTTCAGGAGGCGGTGCACCATGAGGTCCGGGTAGCGGCGGATGGGCGAGGTGAAGTGCAGGTAGTGCTCGGCCGCGAGCCCGTAGTGGCCGATGTTCACCGGCGTGTAGACGGCCTGCATCATGGCGCGCAGGAGGAGCTGGTTCAGCGCGCGCTGCTGGGTGTGGCCCTCGAAGGCGTGAAGGAGGGCGTTGAGCTGTTTCGGGCCGAGCGGGCCGTCCGGCACCTCGAACCCGTGCGTGCGCGCGAGCTTGCGAAACGCTTCCAGCTTCATTTCGTCCGGCAGGCCGTGCACGCGGTAGACGGTGGGCCGGGCGCGCTCGGCGAAGGTGCGCGCCACCGCCTCGTTCGCGGCGAGCATGAGCTCCTCGACCACCCGGTGGGCGCGGTTGCGCGGCCGGCGCTCGATGCCGGCCACGGCGCCGTCCTCCGCGAGCACCACCTTCGACTCCGGGATGTCGAAGTCGATGGCGCCGCGGCGCGAGCGCATCGCGGTGAGCTTCTCCTGCAGCTCCGCCATGAGCTGGAACTGCTTGCGCAGCGCCTCGCGCTGTGGCACCGCTTCGCCGTCGAGAACGCGCGCCACCTCGGTGTAGGTGCAGCGTGCGGCGCTCCGCATCACGCCCTCGTAGAGGTCGGTCTCGAGAGGCCCGCCGCGGTCGTCGAGGAGGAGGTCGGCCACCATGCAAAGCCGATCGACTGCAGGGTTGAGGGAGCAGATGCCGTTCGAGAGCCGCTCCGGCAGCATGGGCAACACCTGCGCCGGGAAGTACACGCTCGTCCCGCGGCGCAGCGCCTCGACGTCCAGCGCCGTCCCCGAGCGGACGTAGTGCGCCACGTCCGCGATGGCGACCACCAGCCGGTAGCGCGCCTTGCCCCGCCCTGTCACGCGCTCGACGTGCACCGCATCGTCGAAGTCGCGGGCGTCCTCCCCGTCGATGGTGACGAGGCGAAGGCTGGTGAGGTCGCGCCGGCCGCGGCGATCCTCGGGGCGCACCTCGGCAGGAACGGCCTCCGCCTCCGCGCGAACGCTGTCCGGAAAGAGGTCGGAGAAGCCCTTGGCGTAGGCGACCTTCAGCACCTCCACCTTGGGGTCGCCGGGCCGTCCCACCCGCTCGACCACCGTGCCCGTGAGCTTGGCCGCGCCGGGCTCGAGCGCGACCTTCACCACCTCGCCATCCTCCGCGAGCGGGCTCTCGGGAACGGCCACGGTGCCTTCGAGGTCGTCGTCCGCGGGCACGACGAAGCTCGACCCTCCGCG
>JBBQEB010000130.1:0-10774 GCA_038320275.1 Myxococcales bacterium
GGAGCACGTTCTTCAGCAGATTTGAAAGGAGCGTTGGCCGGCAAAGTCCGGGCCGTGGAGTTCCGTGGCTGGGGCCAAGTTTCGACTCTAGATGCGAGTGCTTTCACGGAGGGGTGCGACCTCATCATCACGGATCCGCCCTATGCGGATGCCGTGATGTACGAGGAGATCACCGAGTTCTTCATCGCCTGGCAGCGGACCCGCCCGCCCGCGCCATTCGCAAGCTGGGTCTGGGACAGCCGCCGCGACGTAGCCATCACCGGCTCCGGGGAGAGCTTCCGCCGCGAGATGGTGAAGGCTTACTCCGCCATGACCGCGCGCATGCCCGACCACGGGCTGCAGGTGGTCATGTTCACGCACCAGGACGCGGGCGTCTGGGCCGACATGGCGGGCATCTTCTGGGGCGCTGGCCTTCAGGTCACGGCCGCCTGGTACATCGCCACCGAGACCACCTCCGAGCTCAAGAAGGGCGGCTACGTGCAGGGCACCGTCCTCATGGTCCTGCGCAAGCGGCGCGGCACCGCATCCGGCTCCACGTCCGCTTACAAGGACGAGCTGGTGCTCGAGCTGCGACAGGAGGTCGCGAAGCAGATCGAGACCATGGTCGGCCTGAACCAGCGCACCAAGGCGCACGGCCGGTCGGAGAACCTCTTCGAGGACGCAGACCTCCAGATGGCCGGCTACGCCGCCGCCCTGCGGGTCATCACCGCCTACACCCACCTCGACGGGCAGGACATGACGCGGGAGGCGGTGCGGCCGCGCATCGCCGGACAGCAGTCGCTCGTGGACGAGCTCATCGAGTTCGCCGTCGCCACCGCCAACGAGCACCTCATCCCCGAGGGGCTCGATGCCCACGTCTGGGCGCGGCTCTCCGGGAGCGAGCGCTTCTACCTGCGCATGCTCGACGTGGAGCGCGCCGGCGGAAAGAAGGTCGACAACTACCAGAACTTCGCCAAGGCCTTCCGGGTGGCGAGCTGGAAGCCGCTCATGGCGAGCGAGCGGGCCAACGACGCCCGCCTCAAGTCCGCCGCCGAGCTGAAGCGCGCCGAGTTCTCTGGCGAGTTCGGCGAGTCCATGCTGCGCGCCGTGCTCTACGCCCTCCACGAGCTCCAGTCCGAGGTGGAGGGGGACGAGGTGCTGAGCCACCTGCGCGACAACGTCAAAGACTACCTCAGGCGCAGGCCCGACCTCGTCGCTGCCGCCGAGTACCTGGCGAGGAATCTGGAGCGCCGCCGCCCCGAGGAGGCCTCGGCCGCGCGCGTGCTCACGGGGCTCGTCCGCAACGAGAAGCTCGCGTGACCCGGCGCGTGACCGCCGCCACGTCAGCGCAGCCGCGGCAGCCGTCCGCGGGCCGTGTGCCAGACCGCGTGGATCGTCACGAGACGATGAGCGTCATCGACCGTGAAGTAGAGATGGTAAGCGGTCCGGCGGAGGAGCAACCGGCGCGCTCCGGCAGGACGCGGAACATCGTAGGGACTACCGCTGTGCGGGGCGTCCACGAGCTGCTGAACCGCCTCGGTCAGCTCACGCGCGAACAGCCTGGGCGCCCAGGGGCGGTTCGCCTCCCACCACCCGCCGATGGTACGCAGGTGGCGCTCCGCAACTGCGGTGAACTGGACCGAATAGGGGTTCACCCGCTTCGGTTCAGCTCGGCGAGCACGTCGGCGGCGGGGCGAAGTCGCCCGGCGGCTACGTCATCCTCCGACTCGGCCAACGCCGCGTGCAGCGCAGCCCGCTCGACGTCGTCCAGGTCGGCACCGTCGACGATCTCGACCTCGACCTCCGCACCCTCCGGAAGCTCCGTCGGCTCATCGACGACGAGGCGTCCCCCTCTGACGTGTGCCATGAGGCGCATCGGCTCCGGAATCATAGCCGCCCGCGGCCGAGCTGGCCATGGCCCCCCGGTCGGTCGAGAAGCCCGCTCCGGAGGCCGGACCCTCAGGCATCCCCCTGCCCTGCGCGACGTCGCGCTGTCGGAGCACGCGTCGAGCCTCATCCACGGCAGCGTCGAGATCGGGGCCCTCGCGTGATCAAGCGCTACTCGTCGAGGCTGGAGCGGCTCGACCACGTCTTCCTGCGGGAGAAGCTGAAAGGGGCCCGGCGCTACCGGCGCATCGCCGGGTACTTCCGCAGCTCGCTCTTCGAGCTCATCCACGAGGAGCTCGAGGGCATCGAGGAGATCCGCATCGTCTGCAACGCCGACCTCGACCCGCGCGACGTCGGCGTGGCGCGCTCGGCCGAGCAGCAGGCGATGGCGCTCAGGGAGAGGTGGAACGAGCGCGCGCCCGAGGCGGACAGCGTGCTCGGGCGCGACCGCTACCGCCGGCTGCACGCGCTCCTCGTGAAGGGCAACCTCCAGGTCCGCGTCGTCGACCGGACCACCTCGGCGTTCCTGCACGGCAAGGCCGGGGTGATCGAGGGGAAGGGAGGCGAAAAGACCTCCTTCCTCGGCAGCATCAACGAGACGCGCGAGGCCTGGTCCGAGAACTACGAGCTGGTCTGGGAGGACAGCTCCCCCGAGGCGGTGGACTGGGTCGAGGGCGAGTTCGAGTACCTGTGGGCGCAGGGGGTGCCACTCCCCCGGGCCATCGTCGAGGAGATCGACCGCTGCGCGCGCCGGGTCGAGTACCGGAGGCCGGAGGACTGCCCGCCCGAGAAGCTCCCGGCCGCGGCCATGGCCGAGGCGCCCATCTACCAGCGGGGCGAGCGGCTCATGCCCTGGCAGCAGGCCTTCGTCAGCCTGTTCCTCGATCACCGCGCCACCTACGGCAAGGCGCGGCTCCTGCTGGCGGACGAGGTGGGCCTGGGAAAGACGCTCTCGCTGGCGACCAGCGCGCTCATGGCGAGCCTCCTCGGCGACGGGCCGGCGCTGGTCCTCTGTCCAGCGACGCTCACCCTGCAGTGGCAGGTGGAGCTGTGGGATCGGCTCGGCATCCCGTCGGCTGTCTGGACCACCAGGAAGACCTGGCTCGACCACACCGGCCACCACATCCGCACGCGCGGCCCGGAGGACGTGGCCCGCTGCCCGTACCAGATCGGCATCGTCTCTACCGGGCTCATCGTCCAGCACACGCCCGAGCGCCAGGCGCTGCTCGAGCGCTCCTACGGGACGCTTGTGCTGGACGAGGCGCACCGCGCGCGCGCGGCGCGGGGGATCGGGCAGTCGGGCGATCCCAACAACCTCCTCCAGTTCGTGCAGCTCGCGGCCAAGCGAGCGCGGCACGTCCTGCTGGGGACGGCGACGCCCATCCAGACCGACACGGCCGAGCTGTGGGACCTCCTCGACGTGCTGAACCGGCAGGGGGAGTTCGTCCTGGGGAAGCTCACGTCACCGTGGCGCTCGGCCGGCGCCGCGCTCCCGCTCGTCACCGGCAAGGAGCTGGTGGACGACGAGGGCTCCGCCTGGAACCTCGTCCGGAATCCGCTCCCGCCGGCACGCGAGCACGCGCTGTTCGACCTCTTGCGCACCGAGCTGCGGCTTGGTACGGGCGAGTTTTTCACCAGCAGGGCGGCGACGGACCTGGACGACTCCGTGCGCGAGGAGCTCCTGGAGGAGATGGCCGGGCGGCCCGCCGGCCTGAGCTTCTTCCAGCGGAACAACCCGGTGGTGCGGCACACCGTCCTGCGCCGGCGGGCGACCCTGGAAGGCAAGGGACTCCTGCCGCGAATCGAGGTCTGCATCCACCCGGGCCGGCGAGACGAGTACGGCTTCTTCTCGGGGCTGGCGCTCCGGACGGACGCGCCCATCGACCGCGCGTACCAGGCGGCCGGCCGGTACACCGAGCTCCTCGCCCGCCGGACGCAGGCGGCCGGCTTCATGAAGAGCCTCCTCCTGCAGCGCATCTGCTCGAGCCTCGCGAGCGGGCTCTCCACGGCCGAGAAGCTCCTCGCCAGGGAGCCACTCGGCGAGGCCGAAGGCGAGGACGACGGCGCCCTCCCCGAGCTCGACGGCGGGGCGGCGCTGGCCGGGATCACCCCAGCCGAAAAGGCCGCGCTGCGGGAGGTGGTGGAGGCCCTCTCCGAGAGGCCGGCCGACCCCAAGCTCGACGCCGTGTGGCACTACCTCTCGCAGCTCGGCTGGCTCGGGCTCGGCTGCATCGTCTTCAGCCAGTTCTACGACACCGCCTCCTGGGTGGCCGAGAGCCTCACCGCGCGCCTTTCCGGCGAGCCCATCGCCGTCTACGCCGGCGCGGACAGGAGCGGCATCTTCCGCGACCGCCTCTGGACCTCGGTGGAGCGCGACACCATCAAGCGGGCGGTCCGGGAGCGCGAGGTCCGCCTGGTGGTGGCCACCGACGCCGCCTGCGAGGGCCTGAACCTCCAGACGCTGGGCACGCTCATCAACGTCGACCTGCCCTGGAACCCCTCCCGGCTGGAGCAGCGCATCGGCCGTATCAAGCGGTTCGGGCAGTCCCGGACCAGCGTCGACATGCTGAACCTCGTCTACGCGGGGACCCGTGACGAGGCCGTCTACGAGCGGCTCTCGCAGCGCATGAAGGACCGCTACGACCTCTTCGGCTCCCTCCCTGACGTCATCGAGGACGACTGGATCGAGGACATCGAGCGCCTGGAAGAGAGGCTCGCGGAGTTCATCGAGCGAAAGAAGGCCGCCCTGAACGCCTTCGACGTCCGGTACTCCGACGCGGTGGACCCGAAGGGCGAGCCCTGGGGAACCTGCGCCGAGGTGCTCGCGAGGCGGGACGTGGTGGAGCGTATGTCGCGCGGGTGGGCGTGACCGACGATGCCATGCCTGCGGTCGAACGGTGCCGCGGCGTTCGATGACGCCCGAACCGTGCTTGGAGAGCGGCGCGAAGGGAGCGGGAAGTGGTCTGATCGTGCGTCCTGTCGAGCATCTGTGGAGCATTGGTCGAGCATCGATCACGCGCCCCGCGCTGTCAGACCTGCGTGCGAGCATGTTCACCATGTGTGCCGCTCCCACCGACGATCCTGCCCGCGCCGTGGGGCAGCTGGCGGGCGCGGAGGCGGTCCTGGACCTCGAGCCGTTCACCTCGGCGGAGCTGGACGCGCTCTTTCGCGGAGGGGAGGCGGAGGCGGACGCCTGCGAGGCGATCCTGGCGCGGGCGGCGCGGGCGCGCGGCGCGGTGGACGTCGGGCTCGCGGAGGGCCTTCACGCGCTGCGGCAAGGCGATCGGCTGCCCCAGCTCGGCTGCCACCTCGACGACTACGCGCGCGAGGTGCTCGACCTGGGGAAGCGCGCGGCGGAGGAGCTGGCGCGCCTGGGCCGCGAGCTGGGCAGCCGGCCGCTGCTGCGCGAGGCGCTCCGGTCGGGCCGGGTCAGGCTGCGCGCCGCGCAGACGGTGCTCGGGGTCGCGAAGGGTGGCGACGAGCGGATCTGGGTGGAGCTGGCGGCGCGGCTCACGGTGCGCGAGCTGGAGGACCGGGTGCGCCGGGCGGGCGCGCTGCCCGACGAGGACGAACCCTGGCTGACCCTGCGCGCCACGCTCGACGACGAGGAGCGCGCGGCGGTGGACGAGGCGCTCGAGCTCGCCGGCGAGCTGATGCCGGGGTCGAGCCGCATGGAGCAGGTCGAGGCCATCGCTCAGGAGCTGGCGGGCGTCCTGCCAGCGCACCCCGACATCCCCGACGCCGACCACCTCCGCGAGCTGTGCGGGGTGCTCCGGCCCGTCCACCCTGCCGGCGGGGAGCGGGTGCGTGCGGCCGAGCTGGAGGCCGAGACGGAGCGGTGGGCGCTCCTGTCCGCGCTCCCCGACGTGCCGGTGCCCGGGGTGCCCCTGGAAGCCGGAGTCACCGCCCAGGAGCTCGATGCCGCCCTCCGGGAGCTGGCCCGGCTGCGGTCCCAGTGGGACGACGTCGTCGGCTACTGCGGCCTCGCCGTCAAGAAGAGCCGGCTGTACCAGCTCCTCGGCTTCGCCAGCTTCCGCCAGTATTGCGAGGAGCGGCTGGGGCTCTCCGCCCGCTCCGTCGAGCAGCGCGCAGCGGTGGAGGAGCGGCGCTGGCGCTCGTCCGAGCTCCGCGAGGCGAAACGGCAGGGCTTGCCCTTCGAGAAGCTGCGGCTCCTCACGCGCCTCCCGGACGGGGAGCTCGCGTCCTGGACGCCCCGGGCTCACGCGCTCACCTGCATCGAGCTGCGGCGCGCGCTGGAGGGCGAGACAGAGCGGCAGCTGCGCGCGCGGCGCACCATCCGGGTGCCTCTGCCCATCCGCATCGCAGCCCTGCTCGCCGCAACCATCCATGCCCTCCGGGAGCGCCTCGCGACGCCCCTCCCGGTCGGAACCTGCCTGGCGCTGCTCTCCCAGCACTTCGTGGACACCTGGCGCCGCGCCGTGAAGGTCGCCCGCACCCGTTCCAGGAAGGTGCGCGACCGCGACGGAGGCGAGTGCCAGGTGCCGGGCTGCAGCCACCGCGCGGCCCACGCCCACCACGTCCTCTTCCGCTCCCAAGGCGGCGACGATGAGCAGGCCAACCTCGCCGGGATGTGCGCCTACCACCACCTGCGCTGCCTCCACGGCGGCTTTCTCGGCGTCGCCGGCCGCGCGCCCGCCCTGCGTTGGTCGCTCCTCGGCCAGCCGTGGGAGGGGCCACGGCCGTGATGGTGCGTCGTCTTGAAAGCCTTCAGCGAGACCCGGCGTCGCCCCCCGGGAGTTTGTCCTGGCGCGCCGGCGTCCGACCTTCCCCGCAAACACCCGAGCGTCACTCCAGCTGAGCAGCGCTGGTCAGCGCTCCCCCCCGGCGCGGGGCTTCACGGCCGTTGCGGTGAGAGGTCTCGCCGCACGCGGGGCGGCTCGGGCCTTCCCCCACGCCCGCGACCGCGCGCGAGGGCCTCACCCTCGGCGACCAGGTAATCGGCGGTACGGGCTGCCAGTGACATGATGGTGAGGCCGGGGTTGGCGGAGCCCTGCGTGGGGAGGATGCTCCCATCGCACACGAAGAGGTTGCCGACGTCGTGCGCGCGGCCGAAGCCATCCACCACGGACGTTCGTGGATCGCTTCCCATCCGCGCTCCACCGACCAGGTGCGCGTAGCGGGCCTCCTGCACCACCTCCTCGGCCCCTGCCGCAGACATGACCTCCATCACCTTGCGCTTCGCGAAATCGATGAGCCGCAGGTCGTTCTCGTGCAGGTTGAAGGTGACCTTCGCGACCCGCAGCCCGCGCCGATCCCGCTCGTCGGCGAGCGTCACCGCGTTGTCCTCCCAGGGCAGGATCTCGCCCAGCACGGCCAGCGAGGCCCAGTGGTCGTAATCCATCATCACCCGGCGCATCCCCCATCCCCAGGCGCCCTTGGCGACAGCCATCTGCTTCGCGAAGGCGATGGGGAGCGGGCCCACGGTCTGGATGGCGAAGCCGCGCGCGAACCCGCGCCGGGGGTCGGTCTCGTAGAAATGTTCGGACATCGCATGGGCCGGGGGCGCCTTGTACATGCGGACGAGCTCCGCGAACCGGCCCAGCACCACGTTGCCCGCCTGCGCCATGAGGTAGC
The DNA here is from genome assembly GCA_038320275.1 of Myxococcales bacterium. Lineage (GTDB taxonomy): Bacteria > Myxococcota > Myxococcia > Myxococcales > Anaeromyxobacteraceae > Anaeromyxobacter_A. The sequence continues at coordinate 7,462 of JBBQEB010000130.1, forward strand.
GGCCCAGCGTTCCGCTCCCGTTGGCGAGCCCCGCCTCGAACCCCGGGGCTGCCGAGGCCAGGAGGAGCCGGGGGGTCTCGATGGCGTAGCCGCTCACCACGACGATCCGGGCTCGCTGCTCGCGCTCCACGCCCTCCGGGTCGAGGTAGGTGACGCCCGTCGCGAGCCCATCCCTGCCCAGGTTCACCCGCGAGACCATGCACCCGGCCCGGATCTCGGCCCCGTTCGCCAGCGCGTCGGGAACGTGCGTGACGAGCGTGCTCGCCTTCGCGCCCACCTTGCACCCCTGGATGCAGAAGCCGCGGTAGATGCAGTGCGGGCGGTCGCCGCGCGCTCCGGGCAGGATCGCCACGGGCCCGCCGATGCTCACGCCCACGCCGAGGCGGGTGCAGCCGCGCACCAGCACGTCGCCCACGCCGCCCAGCGGGTGAGGTCCATAGGCGTAGCCATGGGGATCGCCCCAGGGAAACCACGGCGGGCCCGCCACCGGGAGCTCCCGCTCCAGCAGCTCGTAGTAGGGCTTCAGGTCCTCGTAAGCGATGGGCCAGTCCACTCCCACGCCGTCGAGCGTGTGAACGCGGAAGTCGGAGGGGTGGAAGCGCGGGGTGAAGGCCGCCCAGTGCACCGTCCCGCCGCCGACGCCGTGTCCGCTGTTGTTCGCGCCCAGCGCGAGCGGGTGGGTGCCGCCCGTCACGCGCGGCTCGGTCCAGTAGAGCCGGTGCGAGCCGGCCTCGTCGCTCACCCAGTCGCGCTCCGTGTCCCAGAGCGGCCCAGCCTCGATGCCGACGACGCTCCAGCCTGCGCGCGCGAGCCGCTGCAGGAGGACGCCGCCCGCCGCGCCCACGCCCACGATCACGCAGTCGACCACCTCGCCTTCGGGGTGGCGGCGCATCCGCGGGAGGCGCTGGTTGGGCCCGAGCCAGTGCTCGCCTTCGGGCGGTGGTCCGAAGGGTCCGCCCAGAGGCTCCTGCCGGCCCGCGCTCAATGCGTGCCCCCCTGGCCGGAGGGCGCCCCGTGCTCGCCCGTGCCGGCGAGGAGCTCCTCCTTCCCGGAGGGGCTGCCGAGGGGCGGGTCCCAGGCATAGCGTCGCTCCGCCACCTCCCAGTCCTCCGGGGCGCCGCGCTCGAGGCGCATGTAGCCGCGGGGATACGAGGGCCCTCCGAAGCCGATCTCGTCCCAGGCCCAGGGGTGCGCGTAGTAGACCGACACCGCGTCGCTCAGCACGAGGAGGAAGAAGCGATGCGGAGGCATGCGCGCCCACACCTCTGGCGCGGCGGGCGGCTGGCCGGCGTGGAGCGTCTCGAGGACGCGCTCCTGGGCCAGCGCGTCGAGGTCGAGAAAGGGCGCGCCCTCCTTCACCCGGGCGATCGCGTCGATCGCGCCGATGCCGAGGCGGTACGCCTCGCCGTCCGGCGGCATCTTCTCGTAGCGGTAGCCGTCTCCACGCCCGGCGAAGAGCCGCTCGTCCACCCACGGCAGGATCGGGATGCGATGCGCCGCATCGCGGTCGTCCTGCGGGATGAGCCGATCGAAGACGGCCGCCAGCAGGCGGGCCTCTCCCGGCGAGAAGAATCGGATGGGAGGCACTTCGTCCATGCGCGCCCGCACGAGCGACCGCGTCGCCTCGTCCCAGAACGCCGCTTGCGAGAGCGTGTCCAGACCAGGGAAGTACCCGGGCTGGGCGCGGGCGGGCAGCGGCTCGCCCGTCGCGGGATCCACGGGCCTGTGGCCGGCATCGCTCATCGCCGCTCCCTGCGGAGGAGGCTGGCGAGGAGTCCCAGGAATCCCGCCGCCGAGAGCAGCAGGGGCGCGAAGGGCGGCGGACCGTGGACGACGTTGTAGACGAGGTGCCGCGCGCCGCCAGGGCGTCGCAGGATCCCGCGCAGGTGGTAGGCGAAGCCCAGCGCGCCGTCGGCGGCGGCGAGGAGCGCGGCCGCGGGCAGCGCCCGGTGCGCGGCCTCGCGGCTGACCGTCGCCGCGAGCCCGGCCGCTCCCAGGGCGCCGCCCAGCACGACCGGCGTCCACTGAACCCGGAAGCGGAATGCGTTCGCGTGGTGGGAGTAGAGCGCCTCGAACGCGCTCAGGACGGCCGCAAGCGCTGCAGCTCCGGCCATCTGGCGCTGGAAGCGGCCCTCCCGGAGCTCGTGGCGCAGCGAGACGCCGCCACGGGCGGCGCGGACCGGCAGGTGGTCGCGCCAGACCGCGCGCGGCCGGGCCCAGCGCGGCAGGAGCCGGCTCCCCGGATCGTCCTCGCGCCGGAGGAAGCTCGCCACCAGCCCCAGGTAGCCGCTCACGCCGAAGAGCACGGGCGCGAAGAGCGGCGGGCCCATGACGACGTTCACCACCGGGATGCGCCAGCCGCCCGGCTTGCGCGCGACGCCGCGGGCGTGCAGCGCGAAGCCCACCAGACCGTCGGCGAGCGTGAGCGCCGAAGCGGCGGGGAGCATCGCCCGCCCGGCGCGCGAGCCCAGCGCCACCGCGAGCCCGGAGAGGACGAGCGGCGGCGTCAGCGCGAGCGGCGTGTACATGAAGGGATTGCCGAAGCCGGCCCGCTGGTGCTGATAGCCGACCTCGATGCCGCTCAGGACGGCGGAGGCGGCGGCGATGGCGGCGAGGCTCCGCTGGAAGCGGCCCTCCCGGATGTGCTGCGCGAACACGAGCCCCTCGCGCGTGAGCGCCCGGGGGAAGAGCTCGTGCAGAGGTGGCCGGCGGCGGTGCCGCCCCGCTTCGCCGAGCGAGGTCATGGCGCGGCGGATGAGGCTCATCGTCACACGCGCACCTCGTGGCGCTCGAGCTCGCTCCAGCGCACCTCCACGCCGAGCCCCGGGCGCGACCTGTCGGGCCGGAGGAGGCCGCCTTCCGGCTGCAGCGCGCCGTCGAAGAGCATCCGCTCGATGCGCGCGTGGTCGTGGAACCACTCCACGTGCCGCGCGCGCGATGCGGCACAGCAGAGGTGCGCGTGGAGCTGCGGGCCGCAGTGCGCCGAGAGCGGGAGGGTGAAGGCATCGCAGAGCGCCGCCGCGCGCAGGAAGCCGGTGGGCCCGCCGCAACGCGTGGCGTCGGCCTGCAGGACGTCCACCGCGCCGGCGGCGAGCATGGAGCGGAAGTACCAGGGGTTGTAGCCGTACTCGCCGGCGGCGACGTCCATGCATGGCGGCGCCCGATCGCGCAGCAACCGCAAGCCCTCGAGGTCGTCCGACGAGACCGGCTCCTCGAACCACGCGACACCGCTCCCCGCGAAGGCCTGCGCCAGCCGGAGCGCCTGCTTGCGGCCGTACGCTCCGTTGGCGTCGACGAAGAGCTCCACGGCCTC
>JBBQEB010000131.1:0-10751 GCA_038320275.1 Myxococcales bacterium
GTCGCCGGCGGGAACGCGGGTGGCGTCGGCGCAGGCGAGCACGAGGCTGTTCAACCTCCTCAGCTCCTCGTGGAGCAGGCCGACCGCATTCTCCGGGTTGTCGGACCGGAGCGAATTGGAGCAGACCAGCTCGGCAAAGCCATCCAGGCGATGGGCCGGCGACCTCCGGACGGGCTTCATCTCGAGGAGCCGCACTCCGACCCCAGCGCGCGCGAGCTGCCACGCCGCCTCACTTCCGGCGAGACCTCCTCCGATGACCGTGACCGTTCTGGCGCTCATAGGGGTCGCCCGCCTGATCTCTTGGCCACCGCCATGGCCTGTGCCTTAAGGGGCGAGGGTTGCCGCTCGCGAAGGGGTGGCCAGCTTGTATTCGAGGCGCGCAAGGACTTCCCCGGGCGCGCACGTCTTCTGCCGGGACCCACGGAGGGAATCAAGTGCGTGCCAACGAGCTCGAAGTCCTGAAGGCCGACCTTCTCCGCCGCCGGGAGACGATCATGGAGACCACGCGCCGCGCCCAGCAGGGTCTGGACGAGATGAAGGGGGCGGAGCGGGACCCTGAGTTCGAGGAGGCCGCCCAGCGCGAGCATGAGCAGTCCACGCTCTCGCTGCTCGGCGAGGTCCAGCGCCGGCATGTGGCCATGATCGATGCCGCCCTGGCGCGCGTCGCTTCCGGCGAGTACGGCGTCTGCCTCGACTGCGAATCCGAGATCGACTTCCGCCGGCTCACGGCCCTTCCCTTCGCGCTGCTCTGCGCCGAATGCGCGACGCGCCGCGAGCGGGGGCTCGCGATGCAGCCGGACGGACCTTCGCTGTAGCGGTTTGCGAGCGCGGCATCGCGCGGGGCCCGCCGGCGGGCGGGGGAGCGATCTCCCCCGCGGCCTGGACGGGGTACATCGGTAGACGGGGCCGGACCGGCGTGTGAAGCGCGGGCCAGGCCTTCGTCATGATGGGGACGGAGCCGGTGGGCGGCTCACGCACCGACCTCCTCCGTCACAGCGGCTCCCGCCGCTGCCGCCGCGCCGGGCTCCTCGCGGCGATAGTCGCACTCCTTGTTGGGGCAGGCGATGAAGGGGCCCGTCTTCTTGGAGTACTTGTCGAGCAGGTAGGTGCTGCCGCAGGACGGACAGCTCTCCGCCCGCGGGCGATCCCAGGAGACGAAGTCGCACTTGGGATAGGACGAGCAGCCGTAGAACGTCTTGCCGCGCTTGGAGCGGCGCTCGCTGATGTACCCGCCGCAGCCCTTGGGGCAGCTCACCCCGATGGAGATGGGCTTGGAGGTCTTGCACTCCGGGTACTTGGAGCAGGCGAGGAATTTCCCGAACCTCCCCCGCTTCACGACCATCGGCGCGGCGCAGGTGGGGCACACCTCGTCGGTCGTGATCTCCTCCTCCTTCATCGGCGCGATCGAGCCGTCCTCGCCACGCTTGAAGTTCATGGTGTTGCGGCACTCCGGGTAGCCGGTGCAGGCGAGGAACTCGCCCATGCGGCCCCACTTGATCACCATGGGCTTCCCGCATTTCTCGCACAGGTGCTCGGTGGCGAGCTCCTGCCGCTTCACGTCGCGCATGGTAACCTCCGCCTTGGCGAGGTCCTCCTTGAATCCGACGTAGAAGTCACCCAGCACCTTCTGCCACTGGGCGCTGCCCTCCTCGATGTCGTCGAGCCTCTCCTCCATGCCGGCGGTGAAGGCGATGTCCATCTCGCGCGGGAAGGCCCGCACCAGCTCGTCCGTGACCAGCGTGCCGAGCTCGGTGGGCTTGAAGTTTCGCTCCACCTTCTCGACGTAGGTCTTCTCCTGGATGGTCGAGAGGATGGCGGCGTAGGTGGACGGGCGCCCGATGCCGCGCTCCTCCAGCTCCTTGATGAGCGACGACTCGTTGAAGCGCGGTGGCGGCTGGGTGAAGTGCTGCTCGGCCGCGAGCTTGTCGAGGCGCAGCTCCATGCCCTCCTCCAGCGGGGGCAGAATGCGCTCCTGGTTCTTGGGCGGCCCTTCGGTGCCATCCTCCTGCGCCTCCGGCTGCGCGCCCGCCTCGTCCTCGGGCCGCTGGGCGCCGTAAACGGCGAGGTAGCCCGGGAACTTCAGGATGGAGCCGGTGGCCCGGAAGATGCCGCGCCCGGCCGCGAAGTCGGCGACCGTCTGGTCGTAAACGGCCGGCATCATCTGGCAGGCGACGAACCGGTTCCAGATGAGCGTGTACAGCCGGTACATGTCCTTCTCGCCCATGGCCTCGAAGAAGGGCTCCACCCGGTCGGGCGTCCACTCCAGCGAGGTGGGGCGCACCGCCTCGTGGGCCTCCTGCGCCGACTTCTGCTTCGTCTTGTAGACGATCGGCTCCGGGGGGACGTGGTCGTCGCCGTAGGTCGCGGCGACGAAGGCGCGGACCGCCGTCACGGCTTCGCTGGAGAGGCGCACCGAGTCGGTGCGCATGTAGGTGATGAGGCCCACCGCTCCCTCGTCGCCGAGCTCCACGCCTTCGTAGAGCCGCTGCGCGAGCGTCATGGTCTTCTTGGCGCTGAAGCCGAGCCGGTTGGCAGCCTCCTGCTGCAGCTTGGCGGTGGTGAAGGGAGGCGGCGCGTTGCGGCGCCGCTCCTTCTTCTCGACCGACGCGACGACGAAACGCTCCCGCTCCAGCTCCCGGACGAGCGCGCGCGTCGACTCGCCCTCGGTGAGCTCCGCCTTCTTGCCGTCGACCTTGGTGAGCTTGGCGCGAAAGGCGGGCGGCAGCCTCGCGGCGAGGTCGGCCTCCACGGTCCAGTACTCGACCTCTTGGAAGGCCTGGATCTCCCGCTCGCGCTCGACCACCAGCCTCACGGCGACCGACTGCACACGCCCGGCGGAGAGCCCCCGCCGGACCTTCTTCCAGAGGATCGGGCTGATCTGGTAGCCCACCAGCCGGTCGAGGATGCGTCGCGCCTGCTGGGAGTCGAACTTCTTCCGGTCGAGATCCTGTGGCTCCTGAATGGCCTTCTGGATCGCGCCCTTGGTGATCTCGTTGAAGAGGACGCGCCGCACCTTGGGGTCGGAGCCGCCGACTCCGAGCTCTTCGGCGATGTGCCAGGCGATGGCCTCGCCCTCGCGGTCGGGGTCGGTGGCGAGGAACACGCGCGAGGCCTTCTTGGCCGCGCGCTTGATGTCCGAGAGGACCTTGGCCTTGCCCTTGATGACGTCATAGGCCGGGATGAAACCGCCCTCGATGTCGACGCCCATCTTCGACTTGGGCAGGTCCTTCACGTGCCCCACCGAGGCGCGCACGTCGTAGGAGCGCCCCAGATATTTCTTGATGGTCTTGGCCTTGGCGGGCGACTCCACCACGACGAGGCTCAGCCCGCCGGTTTCCGCCTTCCTCGCCGGCGACGCCTTCGCCGGAGCCTTCTCCCCGGCCCCCTTCACGGCGGCGACCTTGGTGACCTTCGCCTTGGCAGGCGCCTTCTTCTTCGCCGCGACCTTCTCCGCTTTGACCTGTTCCGGCATAGTTCCTTGTGTTCAGCGCGTGCGTGCGAAGAGGTGGCCCGGGCGCTGCTCGCACAGCCCCTGCAGCTCGAGCGTGAGGAGCGCCGCCAGGGCGGGGCCCGGGAGAAGACCGGCTGCGCGCGCCACCTCGTCTGCGTGGCGCGGAGCGCGGGAGAGGGCCTCCAGCATGGCCATTTCGGGCGGCGACAATCCCGCTGCCGGACCGGTGGCGGGCAGCGAGAGCTGACCCGCGAGCCCGAGGACCGCGAGCACGTCGCCCGCCGACGCCGCCACCTTGGCGCCGGCGCGGAGGAGCGCGAGCGGTCCAGCGGAGCCCTCGGCGCGGACGTCTCCGGGCACCGCCATCACGGGCACGCCCTGCCTTCGAGCCCAGTCCGCGGTGAGCAACGCGCCGCTCCGCGCACCGGCCCGGACCACGACCACCGCCTCGCTCATGCCGCTCACGAGCCGGTTGCGGCGGGGGAAGGTCCACGCTGCCGCCGGCGCCGAGTCCTCGTACTCCGAGACGAGCGCGCCGCCCGCCTCGACGATGCGCTCGAAGAGCGCGCGATGCCCGGCGGGGTACGTGATGTCGAGCCCGCAGCCCATGACCGCGATGGTGCGCCCGTTGGCGCGCAGGGCGGCCTCGTGCGCCGCGGCGTCGATGCCCTGCGCCCCTCCGGAGACGATGCAGACGCCGGCCCGGGCAAGGCCGTCGGCCAGCTCCTCGGCGAGCTCCCTGCCGTAAGCATCCGTCCGGCGGGAGCCGACGATGGCAACGCGGCGCTCCGAGGGAAGTCCGAGCGACCCACGAACGCGCAGCTCCTCCGGCGGATCGGGGATCGCCGAGAGCCGCGGAGGCCAGCCTTCTCCGCCGCGCGTGAGGGTCCGAACAGGGTCCATGAGGCGGTCCCCTATACCCGCCGGGTCTGGCAGCGTCAAGCAACCGGCCCCACACGCCGGCGAAATAACGGAGGAATTCAGAGATTTTGCAACAGTGCGGGCGCCTGCGCGTGGCGGGCGGGCGCGCGAGAAGCTCGACCGGGGCCACCGCCGGACTGAGACTCGAACCCCACGATGGCGACCCCGCGACCCGCGACCCGCGACCCTCGACCGCGACCCGCGACCCGCGGCCTTCGACCGCGGCGTTGGACCCCGACCGCGACCTTCGACCTCGCCTCGACCGCGACTACCGCGCTCCCGCCAACTGCGGTGCCCCGGTGCGCATCTCCACCCGGTCCCCGACATAGATCTCGCGCGCGCTCCGCACCACGATGGCCGAGGACGAGGTCTGCTGGGCGTCGAGGACCACCAGCGTCGCCACCTTCTCGACCGGAAGGGTGGTGTCCTTCTCGATTGCGTTCATCCCCTCGCCGTAGGGGTCGCCGCTGCGCAGCACGGTGAAGACGTTCCCCTCCTCCACGCCGTCGGCGCGGCCCTTGTCCACGAACACCACGTGGTGCTCGCCCAGCTCCGTCACGGAGTCCCGCCCGGCGGCGATGATGTAGCCCGAGAGCTCGCGAGCGTTCGGGCGGGGTTGCACCCGCTTCACCAGCTGCTCGTTCCAGGGGGCGAGGAAGGCGCCGCGCTCCACCGGCTCGAACGCCTGCTGGATCTCGATCGTCACGGCGCGGTCGTCCGCCGCGACCACCCTCGCGGTGCCGATGATCGCGGACTTGTAACCAAAGAGCTCCTTGCTCACCGGGTGGCGCACCTGCCGCTCGGTCCGGAAGAGGAGGTAACTCTCGCCCGGGCGCACGCGGCCGGCGGCGGAGAAGCGCGCGTAGGCGCGGTCGCCCACCGTCAGCAGCTGCTTCTCCTCGAAAGCGGCCGTCACGACACCCGACTCCGCCAGCTCACGCGGGGTGACGAACGTGTCGCGCCGTGCCTGCACTCCGCGCTGCGGCACGAAGCCGATCTTGTAGGGCCCGGACACCGCAACGTCGTCCCATTCGCCGAGCGTCTGCGGCCGCCGCATGTCCGCCCGGCTGAACCCGTCCAGCTCCCGCGTCGGCAGCGGCTCCTCCGCGCTTTCGCGCGCCAGCTCGGGCAGCGGCAGGGCTTCCCCCACCGCGGCGGGGTCGACTCCCGGCCCGAAACGGACCGTGCCTCCGGGGTGGATGAGGTGCGGATTCGAGATCCCGGGGTTGTAGGACCACACCTTGGGCCAGGACCACGGGTCGTGGAGGAAGCGGCTCGACAGGTCCCACAGCGTGTCGCCGCGCTCCACGATGTGCGCGCCGGGCGCGGCGGGGGTCGGGGCCGAAGGGTCGGAATCAGCGGCCTGCGCGAACGCCGCGGGAGCGAGGGCGAGGAGGGCGGCGGCGGAAAACGCTCTCATGGTGTGCGGCTCCTTGCCGGAGTGGCCATGGCCTGCCCGGCGGCGAAGGCACCCCCGCCGCGCCGCGCGCGACGGATCGAGTGAGCTCCGCGCGAGAAGGATCCGGCGCCGGGTCCGGAGAGGTCAAGGAAGGCCAGGCGCCGCAGGTGCGATGAAGCCCACCTGGCGGCCGGTGCGCCCACGATCGCGCCGGTGGGAGAAGAACGTCTCCTTTTCGCAGGAAGTGCAGCGCCCCAGCACCTCGATGCGCTCGCGCGCCACGCCAGCCCGGCGCAGCACGAGCTCGTTCGCGAGCCACAGATCGACCCGCGAGCCGGTGGCCCGGGGCTCCGCGACCCGCGCGCCCAGGTCGTCGCGGAACGCTTGGGCGACCTCCGCCGACACGTCGTAGCAGCACGGACCAATGGCCGGTCCGACCGCGGCGAGGAGGTCCCCGGGGGCGGCGTGCACCTCCCGCGCAAGCGCCTCCACCGCGCGCGCCGCGGCATGCGCGAGCGTCCCGCGCCAGCCTGCGTGCACCGCCGCCACGGCCCCCGAGCGCGGATCGGCGAGGAGCACCGGGACGCAGTCGGCCACCGCCACGCAGGCGGCGAGACCGGACTGCACCGAGAGGATCGCATCGGCGTCCTCGCCGGCGGGACCCGGCTCCGCGGCCACCAGCACGCGGTCCCCGTGCACCTGCCGGACGCGGCAGAAAGCGAGCCCCGTCTCCCGCTGGAGCACCTCCCAGTTCCAGTCGACCTGGGCCGCCTCGTCTCCCACGGCCGCCCCCAGGTTGAGGCTCGCGAAGGGCGCGCGCGACCGGCCGCCCCGCCGGGTGGTGAACCCGTGCGGGAAGCCCGCGAGGAGCGCGCTGGAGAGCAGATCCATGGGCCTTCCATTGCGGCGACCGGCGGCTGGCGCAACGGGGACGACCGCCCAGTTGGCGCGCGGCGCGGCCCCGGTCTACCTTCCCCTTCACCCCGATGCCCCCCACCTCCCGCGCCTCGCTCGGCCGCAAGCTGCTCCTCGCCGTGGGGCTCCCGTTCCTGGCGCTGTCGCTCGCCGGGATCGGCTGGCTCCGGTACGAGACGAGCGACGTGGCGCCCGGCGTCTGGGGCGGCGTGCTCGCCTTCCTGGCGGGTCTCGCCCTCGCCACCGCGGCGCTGCACGTCTTCGCGGTGCGCCTGCTCCTGGAGGCGCCGCTGGCGCGCATCGTGGCCTCGCTCCGGCGGGCGGAACGTGGCGACTTCCTCCTGCGGGTCCCGGTGGAGTCGGGGGACGAGCTGGGCGAGCTCGCGGCCGGGATCAACACCGCCCTCGCCGCCATCACCGATCTCCACGCCAACCGGCTGGAGGACGCCCGCTCCATCGAGTTCATGCGCCTCGAGCTCGAGCTCAAGGCGCAGATCGAGGCCCAGCACACCCTGCTCGACCAGGCCAATCGCCGCCTGGAAGCGCGCCTGCGCGAGCTCACCCTGCTCGCCGACCTGGCGCGCACCATGACCTCCACGCTCCGGCTGGACGAGCTGCTGCGGCGGGTGGTGGACCTCGTGGGAGGCACGCTGGGACACGAGGCCTTCGCGGTGCTGCTCGTCGACGAGCGGGCCGGCGACCTGGTGGTGGGGAGCGCCTTCGGCGTCGATCCCTCGGTCGAGGGCTCGCGCATGAAGATCGGCGAGGGCATCGCCGGCTGGGCCGTGCAGCACAAGGAGATGCAGCTCGTGCGGGACACGCGGATCGACCGGCGCTTCCCGGCGCACTTCTGGACGGCGGGCCAGCAGGGCTCGCTGCTGGCGCTCCCGCTCCTCCATCAGGACGCCTGCCTGGGCACCTTCGACTTCTTCCGCCCTACGGTGGACGCGTTCGGGGAGGAGGAAGTTCGCTTCCTCCAGGCGGTGGCGAGCCAGGCGGCGATGGCCATCGCCAACGCGCGGCTCCACGAGCGCTCGGTGGAGCTGTCGCTCACGGACCCGCTCACCGGCCTGCGCAACCGGCGCGCCTTCCGGGAGCGCGTGGAGGCGGAGCTGGACCGGTCGGGCCGCTTTGCGCATCCCTTCGCGGTGGCGCTGCTCGACGTGGACGACCTGGGGGCGCTGGGCGAGCGGCATGGTCAGCTCGCCGCCGACGCGGTGGTGCGCCGGGTGGCGGGGCTCCTCGCCTCGGGGCTCCGCAAGGCCGACACGGTGGCCCGGCACCGCGAGTTCGCGCTGCTCCTTCCGCGCGCGGACCGGCAGGCGGCGCTGGAGGTGGTGGAGAAGCTGCGGGCAATCGTGAGCGGCGCGGCGTTCTCGCTGGGGGACGAGGCCGCCTGCCACGTCAGCCTGAGCGCGGGGGTCTCCTCCTATCCAGGGGACGCCGGCGACGTGGACGCGCTCCTCGATTGCGCCGACGCGGCGCTCTCGGCCGCGAAGCGGGCCGGGCGGGATCGCGCCCTGGCTCATGGAGGCGGGATGCGCAGCGACCCCGCGCGGGACGGGGCCTCATAATTGATGTTCTGGCTCCACCGCCCGGCGCGCCGCTCCGCGGACGGCGGGCGGTCGCGGGATCATCGCCTCACCCCTCCCGGTTTCCGCCGTCCTCGCCCGGGGGCGGAGTTGGCGGTGCGACGACCGGGGGAAGCGGGCGCAGCGCGCCGCCCGCGCGCAGCCGCTGGATCTCCAGCTCCGCCACCCGGAGCTGCCGCGAACGCTCCTGCAGCCCGGCCTGCAGCCGCTGCGCCTCCTGGACCCGCATCTCGTCCCGGCGCGAGAGCTCTTCGCCAAAGCGCGCCTGTGCGTCGGCGAGGGCCCGCAGCGCCCGGGCGTCCGCCTCCTTCCGCTCCTGGGCCATGGCGGTCGATCGGCGGCTCGCCTCGGCCAGCTTCGCCTCTGCGCTCTGCGTCCGGGCGGCCAGTTCCCGCTCGAGCCGCGCCCGGGCTTCCCCGACCTCCGCGAGGGCAATCTGGAGTCGCTTGGCCTCCTCGGTCGCGGCGCCCTGCACGTCGGCCAGCCGGCGCCCGGAGGCATCGACCGCGGCCGAGAGCTCGTCGATCCGGCCTCGCGCCGCGTCGAGCTCCCCCCGCAGCCCGCCCTCCATGCGGCCCGCCTCCGAGCGCGCCGCCGACAGCGCCGCCTCCAGCTCGGATGCTCTCGCGCCGAGCGCGTCGCGCTGGGCCGACGCCTCGGTGGCGAGCGCCGTCCGCGCGCTCTCCGCGTCGGCCAGGCGGGCGTTCGACTCGCCCAGCCGGGCCTCCAGCCGCTCGCGGGCCTCGCGCTGGTGCGCGAGCTCGGACTCGAGCTCCTCCAGCCGCCCCTCGACCACCTTCGCGTCCGCGGCGCGGCCCTCCACGGCCGCGGCCTCGCGCCGCTCGGCGGCGGCGATGGCCTCCGCGCGGGCGGCCAGTTCCTTCTGCAGCGCCTCCTCGCGGCGCGCGCGCTCGGCGGCGGCAGCGTCGAAGCGGCGGTCGAGCTCGGCGGCCGCCTCGGCCTTCTGCCCGAGCTCCTCCAGCAGCTCCGCCTCGCGCCGGTCGCGGTCGCTCCCGAGCGCCTCTAGCTTCCCGCGCCAGGAGTCCTCCGCGTCGGCATGGGCCTGGATCTCCTCGGTGAGCTCCGCCTCGAGCCGTGCGCGGGCCTCCCCGAGCGCGCGCGCGTCCGCCCGGGCGTGCTCCGCCTCGTCCTCGCGCGCCCGCACGGCCCCCAGGGCCACGTCGAGCTCGCCCGTGATGACCTCCGCGTGCGCGCGAAGCTCGTCGCGCTCGCGGGTGGCCGAGTCGAAGCTGGCGGCCGTCTCCTCGGCGCGTTGCGCTTCCTCCTCCACGCGCGCCGCGAGCTCCGCCTCGCGCGCCACCGCCGCAGCGACCGCCCCCTCGTGCTCCTGCCGCGCCGCCGCGGCGGTCCGCTCGTGGTCCTCTCGCGCCGCCGCGAGCTCGCCGCGCGCCGCCTCCAGCCCCTCGGAGAGCTCACGCCCTCGGTCCTCCAGCTCGGCGACCCGCCGCTCCGATTCTCGCGAGAGGCCGTCCAGCGCACGCCGCGTATCGTCGAGGTCGCGCCGCGCCGAGCCGAGCGCATCCTCCAGCTCGGCCCGCTGGGCCGCCGCTGCTCCGGCCGCCTCCTCCGCCGCGCGGTGCGCCTCCTCTGCCGCCTGGAACGTCGCGGTGAGGCGGCCGTCGAGCTCGCTCTCGCGCTCGCGCCCCAGGCGCTGCACCTGCTCCAGCGTCCTGCCCAGCCGCTCGACCTCGGCCTGCGCCGCGTCGCGCCCGGACCGCGCGAGGGTTTCCGCCTCGCGCTCTGCTGCCAGGGCCGCCTCCAGCTCGCCGGCGCGGGCCCGCTCGCGCTCGTGCGCCGAGCCCAGCTCCGCCAGGCGCCCCTCCGCCGAGGTGCGCTCGGCGTCGAGGACCTGGGTGAGCTGCCCGATCTCGGAGCGCGCGCTCTCGACTGTCGCACAGAGCGTGCGCTCGCTCTCGCTCAGCCTCTCCCCCTCCGCGGCAAAGCGGGCGCGCTCGCCCTCGGTCGCGCTCAGCCTCTCCTCCAGCTCCGCAGCCCGGGCGCGTTCGGCCTCGAGCGACCCGCTCCGCTCGGCGAGCTGGCGCTCCAGCGCGTCGATGAAGGCCCCCCGCTCGGCGAGGCGCGCGTCGCGCTCCTCCACCGCCCGCCCCAGGGCAGCCCACTCGGCGCGAGCGGTCTCCAGCGCCACCGCCCGGCGCGCCAGCTCCTCCTCCGCTCCGGCCAGCCGGGCCCCGAGCTCCTCCTCGCTGCCTCTCCGAGCCTCGCGCTCGCTGGCGAGCTCCTCATCGAGCTCCCGCCCGCGGGCGATCCCCGCGTCGCGCTCACCGACCAGCTGGGCCTCACGCCCGCTCGCCTCGGCGAGGAGCGCAGCGTGCTCTTCCCACCGCCGGGAGAGCTCCTGGCGGTGCTCCTCGCCGCGCAGCTCGAGCTCGGCCTGAGCCGCCTCGACGTCCCCCTCCAGCTCGCCGGTGCGCTGCAGCCCTTCCGACACCAC
>JBBQEB010000132.1:0-10675 GCA_038320275.1 Myxococcales bacterium
GCTCTGCCCTCCCCAGCTTCGCTGGGACCCCTCCCGGCCCGCGTCATAGAACGGGGCTGCGCCCCGCCCCGCCGAGCGAAGCTCGGCGAGGGCCCCACCCCGCTCGCAGGGTCCCACGCTCGCTTCGCTCGCTGTCCCTGCCGGGAGGGCTCTGCCCTCCCCAGCTTCGCTGGGACCCCTCCCGGGCCGCGTCATAGAACGGGGCTGCGCCCCGCCCTCAGGTCGAGCGCGACGGCCGGTGACGCGGGCCGCGAGCGCTGCGCCGGCCCGCGGGCGCCCGGCGAGGCGGTCGAGGGGAAGGTGGCGCCCGGGGAGGCGCTTCGCGCGCGGCCGTGACCGCTGGCGTCGCCTCGACCTCTCCCCGCCGCTTCGCCTGCCGCTCGCGCTTCTTGGCGAGGAAGCCCGTCTTGCGGCGCTGCTCGTGCATCTCGGCCGCGGTGGGGGGCGGCTTGGGCGCCGCCTTGGCCACCGGGGCCTTGGGCTGGAGCGTCCACCAGAACAGGCGCTTCACCACCAGCGTCGCGTAGGCGCCGGGAGGCAGGGTGAACGCCACGTTCACCCTCAGGCGACCCTGGGTGAGCTCGTCTTCCCGCGCCTCGCCCACGCGCAGCTTGCCAGGCACGACGAGGAGCGGCCGCTCCTCGGGGTCGAAGTGGATCTGCGGCGCGCCCGGTACGGCCAGGCTCTCGAGCGTCATGTCCTCGCGCCCCAGCACCCCCAGCGCAGCCTTCTTCACCACCGGGTCGTCGATGCGGGATGCGGGCGCCAGCAGCGGAAAGGTCCTGTCCTGGAGGAGCCGAGCCAGCTCGGCGTCCACCGCCCGCGGGAAGAAGAGCGTCCCGGCCTGGTAGCGGATCGCGACCAGCCGCTCCAGCCCCACCACCTCGCGCAGGTACGCCTTCACGCCCTCGTTCCAGAGCCAGCTCTGGTACGCGAAGACCTGGAGGCCGCGCCAGCGGGGCTCGGTGCGCAGGAACGCGCCCAGGTAGTCCGTCGGATGAAGCCGGAGCCAGCGCAGGACCGGCGCGTAGCGCTCCGCGCCGGGGTAGGGGTTCTTGAGATGCCACTCCCCCCAGTGCTCCTTCCAGAAGCCTTTCACGCGCGCGTCGTCGGTGCGGTCGAGCTCGCTGGGGCGGGCGAGGTGGTTGCGCAGCGCGGACTCCGCGTCGCCGCGCATGAGGTCCTTCACCAGGAAGCCCTGCCCGTGCTTGAGCGAGCCGAAGCGCTGCGAGTCGAAGTAGTTCACCACCCCGATGCGCTGGACCTCCGCCACCGAGGAAACCAGCCGCGCGACGTCCTCCTCGGACAGGTCGCGGACGGTGACGGCGAAGCGGTTGGAGGTGGTGTTGGCCGCGCTGAGGGGGGCCCCGGTGCGGCCCATCGGCTTGAGGCGCAGATCGGGGTCCTGGATCTCGACCGGCTTGCCCTCGACGGCGATGAGCTGGGTGGTCCGGCCCTGCTTGTCCTTGAGCCCGCAGTACGAGACCGCGCTCGGCTGGACGTGCGCGCGCGCGCAGATCCGCTCCACTGCCTCGAAGGTGGAGAGCTTCTGCTTGTCCATCAGGTAGACGAACCACCGCCCGCGCGGCTCGGGGTCGAATCGCCACGACTCGCTGACGGAGAAGTCCTCCGGGCGCTGCTTGAGCTTCACAGGGATCCTTCGGGCTGGAGGAGGGTCAGGCGGCGCTCTTCTCGCGATAGAAGAGCACGATGGTGAGGCAGTGGAACTCGTCGTCCGACGATTGCGTGACCACGCGGTCCACCACCTCGAGATCGGCATTCGAGCGGAGCCAGCGGGTCACGTTGTCGCCGATCTCCTCGCGCTCCTTCGCCTTCGTCGCAGAGAAGATCTTGACCCCGCTGAAGCGCACGCCGTTCACCCTGTCGAACCCGCTCACCGTCACCCCCGAGGCGCCATGAACACCATAGCGTGCCGCTTTTTCGGCTGTCAAAGGTTCGGCATGGGGCAAACCGTGAGGACCTCACGGGAAATCGGCGGGTCGGGGAGGGCGCCGCGGCCCTTTGCAGGCGCGCCGACGCATGGTATCGGCTGGACGCATGCTCATCGACGTGCACGTTCACAGCCACCACAGCCCAGGCTGCTCGCTCGCGCCGCGCGAGGTGGTGCGCCGCGCCCGCGAGGTGGGACTCGACGGCGTGGTCTTCACCGACATCAACTCGCTCGAGGGCCTGGAGGAGATTCGCGCCGCCGGCCGCGAGGAGCGGTTCCTCGCCCTCTGCGGGGTGGAGCTGGTCACAGACCACGGGCACTACCTCTGCTACGTCCCGCAGCCGGACGCCGTCCCGGCCCCGCCGCAGCTGTTCGGCGCGACTCCGTGGCCCGCGCGCGACGTCGTGCGCCGGGTGCGCGAGCTGGGCGGCGCGGTCGTCGCGGCGCACCCGTACGACAAGTCGGTGGCCCATCCCAGCGGAGACTTCATCTTCCTCCTGGAAGGACTCTGTGCCGTGGAGGGGCTGATGGCGCGGCGGGCGGGACCGGCCAACGACCTCGCGGTCGAGGCCGCCGACCACCTGAGCCTGCCCTGCGTCGGCGGCTCCGGCGCGCACCCCACGCTCGACGACCTGGGCAAGGCGGCAACGCTCTTTCGCGAGCCGGTGTCGAGCGAGGCCGAGCTGGTCCGCCAGCTCCTTGCCGGCCACGTGTTCTGCGTCGCCATGGGCGTCACGCCGGGTACGGCGGAGCGCAGCCCGCCGCGGCGTGACCGCGGCGAGGACCGCGGCGGCGGGCGGGGGCGGCGCACCGGACGCGACCGGAGGTGACCGCCGGGGCCGCTCGCCCGCGACCGGAGGGGGGACCAGCACACCCCTGCCGGCGCGGCGGCGAACGATCCGCGCCGCGTCGCAGGGACGACCGCTGTCAGCGGCTCTCGGTCCAGCGCTGCAGCTTGCCGTTCTGGAGGAACGCCCGGCGCTTTCCCTCCGACCAGATCCACTCCTCGGTGCCGGCGGGCCGGTCGACGACCTTGCGCTCCGGATAGCCCCACGACATCTCCAGCGCCTGGGAGCCCATCTCCTCCACCGGCGTCTTGCGCCTCACCGCATCGCGCTGCACGTCGGGCAGGGCGCGGAAGGCGGAGGTCGGGTCGCTGGTGGCGAGGAGGCGCGTCACCTCGAGCCGCACCTCCTCGGCGGTGGCGAGCGTCTGCGGAAGGACGACCACCAGCGGCCGCGACTCGCCGTCGAGAGACAGGTAGACCCACGGATGGTAGCGCGGCGTCATCACCACCCGCTTCGCGATGAGCCAGCCGGTGGGGAACTCCACCTTGTCCACCCGCACGCGCGTGCCCGGGGTGAGCACGCGCTCCACGCGTGGGGGCGGGATGCGCTCGCCGCCGGTGGACTGCAGGAGGTCCAGCTCCGAGAAAGGCTGGTCGGAGACGAGGAGCTTGGTCGCGTCGCCGAAGAAAGGACCGACGTTCACCGCGACGGCGAGGAACCGGCTCTCACCCTCGAGCTCGCGCGAGGCCCGCTGGCGCTCGTCGTCGGGGACCGACGCGCGCGGAAAGCAGGCGCTCGCCGACAGCGTCAGCAGGGCGACGAAGAGGGGTGTGAACAGGAGTCGGCGCATCTCGCGTGTATCGCACCCGCGCGCCAAGCCGACAAGTCGCGGCGGGCGCGGTCGCGGCCGAAGGACTAGATCTCGAGGGTGGCGAGCCTCTCTCCGAATGCCCGCGCGGTGCTCGAGCGCAGGTACCTGCTTCGGGACGAGGCCGGCGCTCTCCGAGAAGACCCCGCGGGCCTCTGGCGGAGGGTCGCGCGAGCGGTGGCGCAGGCGGAGGACCCGGTCCAGCGGGAGGCCTGGGCCGAGCGCTTCGAGGCGCGCATGGGAAGCCTCGAGCTGCTGCCCAACTCGCCGACCCTCATGAACGCCGGGCGCGAGGGCGGGCAGCTCGCCGCCTGTTTCGTGCTGCCCATCGAGGACGACCTCGCGTCCATCTTCGACGCGCTCAAGTGGGCAGCGCTCATCCACCAGTCCGGAGGCGGAACCGGCTTCTCCTTCTCACGCCTGCGGCCGCGCGGCGATCTCGTCCGGACCACCCACGGGGTGGCGAGCGGGCCGGTGTCGTTCATGCGCGTCTTCGACGCGGCCACCGAGACCATCAAGCAGGGCGGCGTCCGCCGTGGCGCGAACATGGCGGTGCTCGGCATCGATCATCCGGACGTCCTCGACTTCATCGACGCGAAGCGCGGGCCCGGGCTCCAGAACTTCAACGTCTCGGTCGCCGCCACGGACGCCTTCATGGCCGCGGCGGCGCGGGGGGACCGCTTCGCGCTGCGCCATCCGCGCACCGGAGCGGTGCTGCGCGAACCTCCCGCGCGCGAGCTGCTCGACGCCATCGCGGCGGCGGCCTGGACCTCGGGCGAACCGGGCCTGCTCTTCCTCGACCGCATCGAGGCGGCGAACCCCACCCCGGACCTCGCCCGCTTCGAGGCGGTGAACCCGTGCGGTGAGCAGCCCCTGCTGCCGTTCGAGGCCTGCACGCTCGCCTCGGTGAACCTGGGGCTCTTCGCGGCGCCCGGCGGCGTGCACTGGCAGAGGCTGGGCGCCTGCGTGCGGGACGGGGTGCGGCTGCTCGACGACGTGCTCGCGGTGAACGCCTGGCCGCTGCCGCAGATCGCGCAGGTCTCCGCCCGAAACCGCAAGATCGGGCTCGGGGTGATGGGGTGGGCCGATCTCCTGGTGCGGCTCGGCGTGCCCTACGACGATCCTGCCGCCCTGCGCCTCGCGGAGGAGCTGATGGGCTTCGTGCAGCGCGAGGCGCACGCCGCCAGCGAGGGGCTGGCGGTCGAGCGCGGGCCTTTCCCGGGCTGGCCCACCAGCCGCCCAGCGCAGGAGGGGCGTCGACCCCGGCGCAACGCCACCGTCACCACTCTCGCCCCCACGGGGACCCTGTCGGTCATCGCCGGCTGCTCGTCCGGCATCGAGCCTCTCTTCGCGGTGGCCTACGTGAGACGGGCGCTCGGGGACGCGGTTCTGGAAGAGGAGCACCCGGAGCTTCTGCCGCGACTGAGGGCGCTCGGCGGGGAGGGCGCGCTGCCGCGCATCCGTGAGAGCGGCAGGGCGCGCGGGGTGGCGGGCGTGCCGGACGCCGTGGGGCGGCTCTTCGCGACGGCCCACGACGTCACCCCGGAGGTGCACGTGCGGATGCAGGCCGCCTTCCAGCGCCACGTGGACAACGGCGTCTCGAAGACGGTGAACCTGCCGCGCGAGGCCACCGTGGAGAGCGTGCGGGACGCCTACGCCCTCGCCTACGAGCTCGGCTGCAAGGGCATCACGGTGTACCGCGACGGAACGCGGGAGGGACAGGTGCTCACGGGTGGGCTTCGCCCCGCGCTCGCGGCGGAGGGGAGCGCCTGTCCGCAGTGCGGGGGCGAGCTCGTCCGGAGCGGTGGTTGCGAGACCTGCCGGAGCTGCGGGTACGCCACGTGCGAGACGGTGGAGTAGGGGGCTACCCGTCCGCCTCCAGGAAGCGGTCGCCCAGCTCGCGGGAGCGCTTGGTGGCCGCCTCCACTGCGTTCATGAGCGTCGTGCGCAATCCGCCCGCCTCCAGCGTGTGCAGCCCGGCGATGGCCGTGCCGCCGGGGCTCGTCACCTGGTCCTTCAGCTTGCCAGGATGCTCGCCGGTCTCGATGAGGAGCTTCGCCGAGCCCAGGACCGTCTGGGCGGCGAGCTCCTGCGCCACCACGCGCGGCAGCCCCATCTTCACGCCGGCGTCGGAGAGCGCCTCGATGACGAGGAAGATGTAGGCGGGGCCGCTGCCGGAGAGGCCGGTGACGGCGTCGAGGAGCGACTCATCCACCACCACCGTCTTGCCGATGGCGTCGAAGAGGGCGCGCGCCTGGGCGAGATCGTCGTCGGTGGCGTGCTCACCCGCCGAGAGGGCGGTCGCCCCCGCCCCCACCAGCGCGGGCGTGTTGGGCATGGTGCGGACGATCCGCACCCCGCGTCCCACCTTCCGCTCGATGGCGGCGATGGGCACCCCCGCCGCGATGGAGACGACGAGCTTCGTCTCGTCGAGCACGGGCGCGATCTCGGCGAGGAGCTTGTTCATGATCTGCGGCTTCACCGACAGCACGATCAGCGCCGCCGCTCCAGCCGCTTCGGCGTTGGAGCGGGTGAACCGGACGCCGTAGCGGCCGGTGAGGAGCGCGCCCCGAGCGTCATCCCGGTCGCTGCAGACGATCTCGCCCGGATCGGCGACGCCGGCGCGCAGAAGCCCCTTCACGAGCGCTTCGGCCATGTTGCCCGCGCCGAGGAAGGCGATGGTCTTTCCGAGTGGCATGGGGGGAGTGTAGGCGATCCTGAGGGCGGCGCCCGCTCACCCGATGACGAAGTCCTCCGCCGGCGCAGCCTGGCGCTGGAAGCGGTCGAGCGTGAAGCGGGTGAAGATCTCGTCGGGTGGATCCCCAGCCATCCACCCCGCCATGAGCTCCGCGACCGCGGGTGCCATCATGAACCCATGGCCCACGAAGCCGGAGAGCTGGAGGAAGTTCGGCGGGCCAGCCGCGCCGAGGATCGGGTTGTTGTCGGGCGTGACGTCGTAGCAGCCGGCCCACGAGCGCACCACCCGCAGGCCTGCTGTGGCTGGCGCGCAGAGGGTGATCGCGCGGGCGAAGCGCGCCAGGAAGCGCGGCGTCGACCCGAGCGCGATGCCCTCCGGTTCGCTCGGGTCGCCCATGCCACCCACCACCTCGCCGCGCTGGGACTGGGAGAAGTAGAGGCCGCTTCCAAGCACGGACACGAGCGGCCCGAGCCACGGCTTCGTGCCCTCCGTCACCAGGATCTCGTGCCGGGTGGGCCGGTTGGGCAGCGCCACGCCGGCCAGCGCGGCGACCTCCTTGGACCAGGCGCCGGCGGCGTTCACCACCGTCTCGCAGGCGATGCGCCCGCGGTCGGTCACCACCGCGGAGAGCCGCGCGCCCGTCCGCTCGAACCCGGTGACGCGGGTGAAGGTGAGCACCTTTGCGCCGACGGCCTCGGCCCGCCGCGCGTAGCCCCAGAGGAACGGCCACGGGAACACCACCGCGTCGTCCGGATTCCACGCCGCCACGAGGAAGCGGGAAGGGTCGAGCTGGGGGACGATGCGGGCCGCCTCGCTAGGGCTCATCAGCCGGGTACGGAGGCCATTCTCGGCGTGGACGCGGAGGTTGCGTTCGAGCCGCGCGGCCTGCTCGGTCGTGGGGGCGAGGAAGAGGTACCCGCCGCGGCGCATCCAGACGTTGATGCCCATCTCCACGGCGAACTCGGCGCAGAGCGCGAGGGAGCGCTGCCCCAGCCGGATGAGGGTGGGCGTGCTCCACTGCGCCCGCACGCCCCCGCCGTTCCGGCCCGAGGCGCCTGCGTTGAGGTACGACCGCTCCAGCACCACCACGTCGCGCACGCCCCGCCGGGTGAGATTCCAGGCGAGCGCGAGGCCCATGATGCCGCCGCCCACGCTGACCACGTCGGCGCGGGCGGGGAGCGGGCTCCCGGGGCGGGGGCCGCGCTCGCCCCCAGGGAGGGCGGCCACGGGAGCTTCCAGCGCGAGCGGCAGCCCGCCGGGATCGAGCGCCGCCAGCCTTCCCAGCGAGACCGGGTCCACCGGGAGGCGGGGCGTGAAGGGCTCCACCTCGGCTGGCGTCGCCCCGAGCCGGAGCAGCTCTCCCGCCACGAGAGCCAGGCAGGACTTGCCCTGGCAGGGGCCCGTTCCGAAGCCGGTGTAGCGCTTCACCGACTCGAGATCGCGGTAGCCCTCGGCGAAGGCGCGCCGTACCTCGGCCAGGGTCACGTCCTCGCAGGTGCAGACGAGTGTCTTGGCACTAGGCACCGGCCGCCTCCCCCGCGCGCTCTCCGGAGAGCGCGGCCTCGGCCGCCGTCATCCCGCCCGTCACCTCTCCCGCCGCGAACAGGCCTGGCACGGCCGTCTCGCCCGTCGGACGGATCGCGAGCGCCCAGCCTCCTGCCCCACCGAGCCACCGCGCAGGCGCGCCCATGGCGCGGCCGAGCTGGGAGGCGGGCGCGCGTTCCCCGGCCCAGACGACCGTGTCGCAGGCAAGGCGCTCCCCTCCGGCGAGCACCAGCTCGGACACTCTCGAAGCGCCCCGCACGGCCACGGCGGCCTCCGCGGCTCGCACGTCCATCCCGGCCCGCGCGAGCCGCTGGGCGAGCGCGCTGCCCTCGGGCGAGGTCCCCAGCACGATGGCCCGCGCACCAGGGACGAGCCCGTCCTCCGCCAGGGCGTGCGCGAGCCCGCGCTCAGCGAGGATGCCGGGAAGGTCGTTGCGGGGGAACAAGGGCGGCAGCGCCGAGCTGCCGGTGGCGAGGACGACCCGCCGCGTGCGCACCAGCCGCGGGGGCCGAAGGGGATCCTGCTCCGCGACGAGGAGGACGTGCTCCTCGCGATCCCGCCAGGCGCCCGCCACGCAGGCCTCCAGCGCGAGCTCGCCGCCCGCGGCGCGCACCCGCCGCTCCACCTCCGGTGCCCACGTCAGCGGCGGGTCGCCCGGGAGGTCGAAGGCGCAGCGCAGCCTCCCTCCTGCCGCGCGCTCCGCCTCGGCCAGAAGGATGCGGCGCCCTTGCCTCGCCAGCGCAGCTGCGGCGCCGAGCCCCGCGGGCCCGGCCCCCACCACCACCGCGTCGAAGCGCTCGTCTGCCGGCGAGGGGGGTACCGGCTGCACCTCGGCAGGGAGAGTTCCCGCGCCGGCGAGCTTGCGCGAGAAGGCGACCGCGGCCCGGTTGGCGAGCCCGTTCCAGGTCATGAGGTGATGGTGATCGAGGCCTCGCGGATAGAGCCGATCGATGGCGGCGAGGAGGTCCCGCGAGGCGCCCAGCACGGCGTTCTGGGTCTCGACCTGGAGGCCGGGCCGGCAGGGGACCTGGCAGGTGCGGCGGCTCGGCAGCCCGTCCACGCGCGCGAGGCAGGCGTGGCAGGATCCGGCGAGGCAGAACGCGCCGCGGGGGCGGTGGTACTTGGCGCTGCGGGCGAGGACCGCCCGCCCGGCGGCGAGGAGCGCCACCGCCACGCTCTCCCCCGCGCGCGCCGGGATCCGCTCGCCATCGAAGCGGATGGTGCAGTCGGGCGCGAACCGCGGGTCGGGGAGGCGGGGCATGTGCGCGATCGTCGGCGGAACGATAACCGTCCGCGGGCTTCCCGGGCCGCCCAAACGACGCGGCGTGTCCCGCGATCGAGGTGCACCGCGGGTGCGCAGGGCGGCACGCGCGCTGCACAGGGTGGAGGTGGCCAAGGAGGCCCCTCACCATGCGCCGTGCCGCCGCTCTCGCCCTGCCGCTCTTTCTCCTCTCCGGCTGTGATCTCCTGCAAGGACTGCAGAACCGGAAGGTCCTCGCCGCCGCGGTCGTCGCCACCCCAGAGGTGGCCCCGACCCAAGTGCCGGGCTACGCGCAGGGCTTCCCGCGGGTGCCCGGCCAGGTCACTGCGCAGCTCTACTTCGCCGAGCGGCAGGACGACATCCTGTCCGGCGGCTCCAACCAGGCGGCGCCGGTGGGCATCGCCGACGCGGTCGTCACCCTCCGCTACAACGACGCTGCCGGCGTGGAGCAGACCCTCGCCATGAAGGCGGGCACCACCGCCGGCCAGTACGAGGCTGCCGAGGCGGATGGCCTCGCCTATGTCGCGGGCTCCTCCTACCGCTTCACCGTCGTGAGCGGCGGTGAGACCTACGGCGCCACCGTCGTCGCGCCGCCCCCGTCCCACATGAAGGAGTTCCCAGCCACCCGCTTCCTGGCCGCGGGCTACGCAGCCTTCACCGAGCAGACGATCACCTTCGACCGCGCAGGCAGCGACCTCGCGTTCTACGGCGTCTACCGCCTGCACCCCGAGCACCCCGAGGCCTCGCTCGACGACGTGACCTGCTCGAACCTGCCCATCGGCGCTCGCACCGACGTCTCACAACTCGTGGACCTCGTCCTCGACTCCTCCCAGTGGCAGAGGAACGCCTACACGCTGCCCAAGCACTCGGCGGTCCCGGAGCTGAATTGCTTTCCGGAAGCGCCCCCGGCGACCCAGCCGGCCGGCTACGTGGTGGGACTTGGCATCGGTCGGAAGGGCGTCGTGTCCGACAACCTCTTCTCCGGCAGTACCGCCTTCGCCGGCAGCTTCGACGCCGGCGCGCTGGTCTTCACCCCTTAGTGCCGCGCGCAGCCGCGAGCGCGGAGCCGGCAGGCGCCCGCGTGAACCGGCTCTTCCCCGCCGCCCAGAGCGCCAGGGCGGCGGCGAGGAAGCTGCCGCCCGCCGCGCAGACCCCGGGCCAGCGGAAGGCCGTCCAGGCCCAGGTGCCGACCACCGTCCCGAGCGCGCCGCCGGCGAAGTAGCCCACCATGTAGATGGTGTTCATCCGGCTGCGCGCCTCCGGCCTCAGCGCATGCACGCGCGCGAGGTTCGAGACGTGGTTGCCCTGGATGCCGACGTCGAGCAGGAGCACGCCGGCGACGAGGCCCGCGAGGTGGTTGCCAGCGATCGCGAACACCGCCCATCCCACCCCCCCGACGGCGAGCGCCACCGCAGAGTTCACCCGCGGGCTGGTGCGGTCGGCGAGCCGGCCCAGCACCGGAGCCGCGAGCGCCCCTCCCGCCCCCAGGATGCCGAAGAGCCCGGCCGCGTCGGCGCCCAGGCCGTAGCGCGCCTCCAGGAAGAAGGCGAGCGTGCTCCAGAAC
>JBBQEB010000133.1:0-10652 GCA_038320275.1 Myxococcales bacterium
GTCCTTCGCGGTCTTGGTGCGGTTGCCGGCATTCCGCTCCAGCACCTCGTGGATGTACCGCTTCTGGAACTCCTCCTTGGCCTCGGCCAGCGGAATCACCGGGGCGAGGCTCTCGGGGCCGAGCTCCAGGTCCTCCGCGCCCACCAGCGGCCGCTCCGCGAGCACCACCGCCCGCTTGACCCGGTTCTCCAGCTCCCGGATGTTCCCCGGCCAGGCGTGCCTGCGCAGCGCCGCGACCGCGCCAGGCGCGAAGCCGCGCGCCCGCGAGGCCAGCTCGCGCGCGTATTTCTGCAGGAAGAAGCGCGCCAGGAGCACGACGTCCTCGCCCCGCGCGCGCAGGGGTGGCAGCTCGATGGAGACGACGTGCAGGCGGTAGTACAGGTCCTCGCGAAACCTGCCGGCCGCGATCTCGTCGGCGAGCACGCGGTGCGTCGCGGCGACGACGCGGATGTCCACCTCCTCCGGGCGCGTCTCGCCGACGCGCGTGACGGAGCGCTCCTGGAGCGCGCGCAGGAGCTTCACTTGCAGGAGAGGCGGCATGTCGCCGATCTCGTCCAGGAAGAGGGTGCCGCGGTTCGCCGCCTGAAACTTGCCGCCGCGCGAAGCGACCGCGCCGGTGAACGCGCCGCGAACGTGACCGAAGAGCTCGCTCTCGAGCAGGCTCTCCGGAATGGCTCCGCAGTTGACCGCCACGAACGGGCCCGCCGCGCGAGGCGAGCGCCGGTGGATCTCGCGGGCCACCAGTTCCTTGCCCGTCCCGGTCTCCCCCGACACGAGCACGGAGACGTCGGTGGCCGCCACCTTCTCGATGCGGCGGTACACCTCGCCCATGCTCGCGCCCGCCCCCAGGATGTCGCCGAAGGCGCTCGCGCGGGCGCTCTCGCGCAGGGCCTCGTTCTCGCGCCGCAGGCCGTCCAGCAGGAGCGCGTTCTGCACCAGGAGGGAGGCCTGCGCCGCGAAGATGGTGAGCACCTCGAGATCGCGCGGCGCAAACAGGCTCACCACCGAGTCGTTGCCGAGGTAGATGACGCCGAAGGCCTCGCCGTCGCGCATGAGCGGCGCGCACATCACCGAGCAGAGCTTGAGGTTCACCACCGACGAGGAGGAGGACCACTGCGCGTCGTGCAGGGCGTCGGCGACGATCACCGGCGTGCGCGTCGCGGCCACCCGCTGGACGATGCTGTCGGAGACGCGCGAGACGGCATCCTCGATGGTCTCGCGGGAGAGGTTGCGCGCCGATTTCACGGCCAGCGCGCCGTCCTCCAGCAGGATGAGGAACCCCTTGTCGGCGTGAGTCACCTCCAGCAACGCGTCGAGCAGCTCGTCGAGCAGCCGCGGCACCCCCGAGACGGCCAGCAGCCGCTGCGAGAAGCGGACGAGCCCCTGCAGCGCCTCCAGCCGGGCCGCGCCGTCGCCGGGGGACGGAGGCGGCTCGTCGGCGCGGTGGTGCGCCGAGAACCAGAGCTCGGTGGAGCCGAGGCGGATGCGGTCTCCGTCGGCGAGCCGCGCCGTCACCTTGCGCTTGCCGTTCACCTCCATCTCGACGCCCCCGTGGCAGGCAGCGTTGCAGTCCCGCCCGTCGAAGTGGATGTGGAGGGCCGTGTCGGGCAGCCCCGCGTCGGGGAGGGCGAGGTGGTTCTCGACCGCGCGGCCGATGGTGGTGATGCGGCGCGCGAGGCTCACCGTGCGCTCCTGCCCGTCCGCGGTGCGAAAGCGCAGGCTCGGCATCAAAATCTCCAGCTCAGCTTGAGTGCGGCCGCGCCCTGGCGCGGAGAGAGCTCCGTCTCCACACGCGGGACGTAGAAGACGTGCGCGTCCACCACGCCGTAGGCGTACACCGCCCAGAAGAGCCCGGCCGAGACGTACTTCACCGCGTCGGTGCGGGAGAGCAGCGCCCGATCGGCGTCGGTGTAGGGAGGCTTCGCGCAGCCAGTGGGCTGCGAGGTGGAGCAGCGGCGGCGCGGGTCCTCCGCGATGGAATTGTGAAAGAGGATGGCGCCGATGTTCACCGCCGCGAAGGCGACCTCGGCCGCGGCGACCGCCGTCCCCTTCGCGAGGTGGCCGTTCTGGAACTGCCCGGCGCCGAGCGGCATCCAGTTGAGGAGGTAGAGCCGCTCCTGCACCCGGATCACCTTGGTGGCGGGGCCTGCCCGGACGCCCTCCTCGGCTTGGAGCCGCTTGCGCGACTCCTCGGCGAGCCGGCGCTGCTCCTCGAGCTCGCGGCGGCGCTGGCGCAGCGGAGCGAGCGCGCCCTCGTTGTCGCGCTTCACCGCCTCGAAGAGGTCCACCACCCTCGGCTCCACGAGGAAGGGATCGAGCGCGTGATCGGGATCCATGGAGAGGAGCGATACGAAGGCGGCGCGCGCCCGGGCGGTGTCGCCGAGCTCGAGCTCCGCGATCCCGAGGATGCGGTAGGCCTCCACGGCGTCGCCATCGGCCGCGTCGGGATGCTCGGCGAGCCAGGAGCGGCTGAGGGCGGCCGCCTCCGCCCAGGCGCCGAACTCGAAGCGGTTCTGGGCGCGCTTGAGCGGGGCCGCCTGGGGGGTTGCCGCGAGCGCGGCGGCGAGGAGGAGGGCGATCATGGCGCGGCGCTCTCCCCGCTTTCGGCACCCGCCGACTCGGGCCCCGCCACCGCCACCTCGCGCAGGGCACCGGCGCGGAGCTTCACCAGACTGCGGACGGGAGGCAGCCCGCTCGCCTCGACGCGCAGCTCGGCAGTCGCCTCGTACGGTGAGCTGCCGGACGAGGGCACGCGAACCTCGATGGGCTCACGCTGTGAATCGCCCGCCGTGCCCAGGAAGCGCCCGTCCACGTACAGGCGCGCCTCGGGGTCGGCATCGACGCGGAGGCGGGCCGGCCGCGGCTCGAGCGCGATGCGCAGCTCGCCCGCGGGGATGGCCTCCCCGGCGGGGAGCTCGCGCACGGTGGGGAAGCAGCAGGGGTGCTCGAGCTGGATGCGGTGCGCCTTGCCGGGCGTGAGCGAGAAGACCAGGTGGCCCTCGTCGCGGGCGACCTCCACCCCGTCGAGGAGCGCGCGCTTGGCGTAGGGGCGGACGCTCACTGCGAGCGAGATGAGGGGCGGCGCGGGCACGTCCTCCGCCGGCGCAGAGGGAGGGACCGCGGCGGCAGGGGCGGGTGATCGCTGAGCGGCGACGCGGGGGCGGAGGTCCGCTCGAACGGACGGAGCGGCGACGGGTCGCTTCGCCCGTGCGGTCGGGGTCGAGGTTCGGGTCGGGGTCGGGCTCGGGGTCGGGCTCGGGGTCGGGCTCGCGGTCGGGGTCGAGGTCGGGGTCGAGGTAACGGTCGCGGTCGCGGTCGCGGTCGCGGTCGGGCTCGAGGTCGATGTCCCCGTCGCGTTCGCCTTCGCCGCCCCGCGGTGCCTCAGCGTGACGCCTCCCCAGGCAAGGGCGGCGACTCCGCCGGCGATGGCGAGCGCCTTCGCGCCCCGGCGGGTTCCGCGCCGCAGGCGCGCCTTGCGCTCCAGCCCGGCCAGGCGCTCCATGACCGCGCGATTGTCTGGGTCGAGCGCCAGCACCCGGTTCATGAGACGCATCCCGCGGGCGGTCTCGCCAGCGGCGAGCGCCGCGTCCACTCCTTCCAGTCCCGCCGCCACCAACCTGCGGGGGAGCGCTTCCTGGTAGGCCGCCGGGCTGGAGAGGAAGAGCCCGAGCTCCACTTCAGGGTCGGACAGTCCGGAGGTCGCCAGCGCCTGGTCGAGCTCGTCCCGGAAGGCGGCGGCGCTGGGCGTGCGGTCCGCAGGGTCCGTCCTCATCGCGTGGAGAATGGCGGTGCCCAGCGCGTCGCTCACCCGGGGCGAGAGCTCGCGTGGGTCGGTGCAATCGCCTTCGATCACGCGGCGGAGGGTGGCGGTCGGGTTGGCAGCCTCGAAGGGCATGCTGCCGGTCGCCAGCCAGTAGAGGAGGGTCCCGAGGGAGAAGACGTCGCTGCGGGCGTCCGCCTCGCGCCCTTCGATGATCTCCGGCGCCATGTGGTTCGGCGAGCCGACCAGCGCGCCGGTGAGGGTCATGCGCTCGTCGGCGGCCACGATGCGCGCGATCCCGAAGTCCACCAGCTTCACGGCGCGCCGGCCTCCGCTCTCGAGCACGAGCACGTTCTCGGGCTTGAGGTCGCGATGGATGACGCCCGCCGCGTGCGCGTGCGCGAGCGCCCCTGCCAGCGCGCGAGCGACGAGCGCCCCCACCTCCGGGAAGGCCAGCCCCTCCTCCTCCGCGAAGGCGCGGAGCGTGCGGCCGTGCACGAACTCGGTGACGAGGTAGCTCTCCACCGCGGCATCGCCCGCATAGTCGAAGATCTCGACGATGTTGGGGTGGTCGAGGCGTGCCACCGCCCTCGCCTCCCGCGAGAAGCGGGCGCGCGACTCGGGGCGCGCGGCCAGGTGCGGGTGCAGGAGCTTCACCGCCACCTCGCGATCGAGGGCGGTGTCGCGGCCCCGGTAGACGACCGCCATCCCGCCGCTGCCGACGGCCTCCAGGAGCTCGTAGCGATCGATCTTGCGGATCACGGCGCCGCCTCGGCGGCGTCGCCGAAGCTCGTGCCCAGGGAGCGCGCAGCCTGGATCAGCTCGCCAGCGGGGTCGACGCGCCTGCGGCCGGAGGCCTCCGAGAGAGGAACGTCGACGATCCGCCCGGCGCGGAGCGCCACCATGCGGTTGCGCGCGCCCGCAACCCCGAGCCGCGCGGCGGCGACGCCGAACCGGATCGCCAGCATCCGGTCGCCGGCCGAGGGGGTCCCTCCGCGCTGCAGGTGGCCCAGCGTGGTGAGCCGGACCTCCAGCGGCAGGGCGGCCGCGATGGCCTCGGCAGCCACCTGTCCCGCGCCGCCCCGGCGCACCTCCCCGCGTCCGGGCACCCTCGGCGGCTGGGCGGGAAGGCTCGTGCCGAGCGGCGAGGCCCCCTCCGCGACCACCACCAGCCCGTGCGTGCGCCCCCGCCGTCGCCGACGAGCGATGGAGACCGCGAGCGTCCCCGGGTCCCACGGGATCTCGGGCAGGAGGATAGCGTCCGCCCCGCCGGCCAGCCCGGCGTGCAGCGCGAGGAAGCCCGAGCTGCGCCCCATCACCTCGAGCACCATGACCCGGTCGTGGGCTTCGGCGGTCGTCCCGAGCCGGTCGGCCGCCTCGGCGCAGAGGCCGCGGGCGGTGTCGAAGCCTACCGTGGCGTCGGTGCCCATGATGTCGCCGTGGATCGTCTTGGGGATCCCGATCACCGCGACCCCGAGCGTCTCGTCGAGGCGCCGCGCGATGGCGAGGGTCTCGTCCCCGCCCACCACCACCAGCGCGTCGAGCGCGAGCGCCCGCGCGTTCTCCGCCGCGCGGCGGGAGAGGTCGGTCTCGCCGCCCAGTTCCTCGCGCCACCGGAAGGGGTCGGCATCGCTGGACGTCCCGAGGAGGGTGCCCCCGCGGGCGAGGATCCCGCGCACCTCCTCGTGGCCCAGGGGGCGCGACTCACCCCGCACCAGGCCCTCGAACCCGCGCTCGATGCCCACCACCTCGCAGCCACCCTCGGCGCCGGCCGCCTTCACCACCGCCCGGAGGACCGCGTTCAACCCCGGGCAGTCGCCGCCGCCGGTGAGGATCCCGAGTCGCTTCGCGTTCCTCACGGTCGTCCCCCACCACGACAGCAGCGCCCCGGTTCGAGGCGCGGAATATGACACGGATGACAGGCGTGGGCCACCGGACGCGAACCCGTACCGCGCCGTGCGAGTGGCTATCCCGACCCGCCGGTCGTCGCGGACAGCGCTGGCGTGCGCGCGGTGGGGAGGAGCCGCCGCGCGACGAGCGCCGCCACCGTGGCGGGCAGCGCCGCCGTGGCGATGGGGTGCAGGGGACGCCAGCCGATCGCCACGAGCCGCCTCGTGTCGTAGTAGTGATCTGCGGCCATGAGGTAGAGCGACTCGCGGTCGATGCGCGGAGGCAGCGCCGCGCTCACGCCGGCGGCGTGGGTGACGCGCTCCCAGGCTGCTGCCAGCCGCCGGTTGGCGGCCGCGAGGATGGCGCGGTCGGGCACGCGCCGCACGAGCCACAGGAGGAGCGCCGTGAGCCGGGGCGAGTAGGGGATGATGCGTCCCGCCCGGATTCCCATGGCCGACAGCGCCGCCTCCAGGTGTTCTGCGAGCGGCTGGGGCGCGTCGTCCGCCACGTTGAAGGCGCGGCCCACGACGGCCGCGTCGTCGGGGTGCTCGGCGACGTGGACGGCGGCGCGCGCGACGTCCTGCACGTGCACGAGGTGTGTCACCGGTCCACGCCGGAGGATGGGGATGCTGGGGCGCCGCTGGTTCAGGAGCGCCAGCATGGAGAGCGCGCGCACTGCGCCACCAGCGAGGTTCGGCCCGTAGATCAGGGTGGGGCGCAGCACGGTGAGCGGCGCGCCCTGGCGGAACGCGAGCCAGGCGGCCTGCTCGGCCCGCCAGCGCGCTCGCTCGGAGGCCGTCCGCGGGGACTTGAGCTCCCCCTCGTCGCAGGGCAGGTTCCGCGGCCTGCCGTACACCGAGGCGGTGGAGACGAGGACGTAGCGGCGCGCGCCGGCCATGCGCGCAGCATGTCCTGCCGCGAAGGCGGCGGACGCCTCGGCATCCGACCTGGCCTGCGTGCTCTCGAGCGGTGAGGTCCGCACCCCGACGTGAAAGACGGCCTCCGCGCCGCGCGCCGCCTCTACCACGTCGGGCAGTCGCAGCCCGTCGAAGGCGAGGGAGCGGACGCTCCAGCCGGCGCGGGCGAGCTCGGTGGCGAGCGCCTCGTGACGCCCACCCACCGAGCCCGTGATGAGGGCGGTTCTCACCGGGCGGGCTTCACCGGGCGCTCACGCGCGGACCTCCGTCTTCTTGGCGCCGTCTTCCGCTTCAGGCGGCACGAGGGGGGGCGGCGGCTTGCGGCCGACCGGGTTCTCCTCCAGCGCGGCGGCGAGAACCTCGTCCATGTGCGTCGCGAAGACGAACTCGAGCTCCTTGCGGGCCTGCTCGGGCACGTCCACCAGATCCTTCTCGCAGCGGGCCGGCATGATGATCCGCTTGATCCCGGCGCGGTGGGCGGCGAGCACCTTCTCCTTGATGTCTCCCACCGGGAGCACGAGCCCGCGCAGGGTCACCTCGCCTGTCATGGCGACATCGGCCCGGACGCGGATGCCGGTGAGGAGCGAGACCAGCGCGGTGAGGATGGTGACGCCAGCGCTCGGGCCGTCCTTGGGGATGGAGCCCGCCGGGAAGTGGATGTGGATGTCCGTCTTCTCGAGGAAGTTGGCAGGGATCCCGAGCGTGTCGGCCTTCGAGCGCAGGTAGGACAGGGCCGCCTGGGCGGACTCCTTCATCACGTCGCCGAGCTGCCCGG
The DNA here is from genome assembly GCA_038320275.1 of Myxococcales bacterium. Lineage (GTDB taxonomy): Bacteria > Myxococcota > Myxococcia > Myxococcales > Anaeromyxobacteraceae > Anaeromyxobacter_A. The sequence continues at coordinate 7,343 of JBBQEB010000133.1, forward strand.
TGAGCGTGAGGGAGCCCTTGCCGGCCATCTTGGTGGCCTCGATGAAGAGGATGTCGCCTCCCGCCGCCGTCCAGGCGAGGCCGGTGGCCACGCCCGCGATGCCGGTGCGCTCCGCCATCTCGTTCCAGAACTTCTCCGGGCCGAGCATCTCCGGCAGGTCCGCCTCGGTGACGACGCGCTTCGCGCCGGCCGCGACCCTGCCGCTCGCGACCTCCACCGCCACCGCCCGGCACACGTCGGCGATGCGCCGCTCGAGGTTGCGGACGCCGGCTTCGCGCGTGTAGGCCATGATGGCCTTGATGAGCGCCCCCTCGTCGAAGGAGATGGCTTCGGGACCGAGCCCGTGCTCCTTGAGCTGCTTCGGGATGAGGTGGTTCTGCGCGATGTGAACCTTCTCCTCGAAGGTGTACCCGGGCAGCTCGAGGATCTCCATGCGGTCCCGAAGCGGGCCGGGGATGGGATCGAGCAGGTTCGCCGTGCCCACGAACATGACCTTGGAGAGGTCGTAGGCGATGTCGAGGTAATGGTCGCTGAAGGAGAAGTTCTGCTCGGGGTCGAGCACCTCCAGCAGCGCGGCGCTGGGGTCCCCGCGGAAGTCGGCCCCGAGCTTGTCGATCTCGTCCAGCATCATGACGGGGTTGTTGGTGCCGGCCTTCTTCATGGACTGGATGATCCGGCCGGGCAGGGCGCCCACGTACGTGCGCCGATGGCCGCGGATCTCCGCCTCGTCGCGCACGCCGCCCAGGGACAGCCGGACGAACTTGCGCCCGATGGACTTCGCAATCGACTGGCCGAGCGAGGTCTTGCCCACGCCGGGCGGGCCCACGAAGCAGAGGATCGGGCCGCGCATGTCGTTCTTCAGCTTGCGGACCGCCAGGTACTCGAGGATGCGCTTCTTGATCTTCTGCAGGCCGTAGTGATCGGAGTCGAGGATCGCGCGCGCGTTCTCGATGTCGAGGTTGTCGTCGCTGCGCTTCGACCAGGGCAGGTCGGCGATCCAGTCGAGGTAGGTGCGGGCGACCGTGTACTCCGAGCTCGCGGTGGGGATGCTCTTCAGCCGGTTGAGCTCCTTCTGCGCGACCTTCTCCACGTCCGGGGGCAGTCCTGCCTTCTTGAGCCGCTCGCCCAGCTCGTCGAGCTCCTCCTCCTCCTCGCCCAGCTCGCCCAGCTCCTCCTTGATCGCCTTGAGCTGCTGGCGCAGGTAGTACTCGCGCTGCGTCTTCGACATCTCGCCCTTCACGGCGGAGTCGATCTTGTTCGACAGCTTCAGGATCTCGCGCTTGCGGTTGAGCAGCTCCAGCACGAGCTTCATGCGCGCCTTGAGATCGACCGTCTCGAGGACCTGCTGCTTCTCCTCGATGGGGACGTCCACGTTGGCGGCGATGAGGTCGGCGAGGTGGCCGGGGTGGGTGATGCTCTCCACGAGCTCGGTCGCCGCCGCGGGCAGCTCCGGCATGAGCTCGATCACCTCGCGGGCGAGCTTCTTGAGGTTGATGGCGAGCGCCTCCACCTCCACGTCGTCGACGGCGGTCTTGTCCTCCACCGGATCGATGCGCGCCTTGAGGTACGGCGCCTCCTGCACCAGGTCGAGCACCCGGAAGCGCGCCAGGCCCTGCACCACGAGCGAGTAATTGTCCTCGCCCATCTTGAGGAGCTTCACGATGCGTGCGACGGTGCCCACCGTGTACAGGTCCGCGGCGCCGGGGTCTTCCTCCTCGGCGCGGCGCTGGGTGACCACCCCGATGACCTGCTCATCGCGGACGGCGTCCTTGATGAGCGCGATGGTCTTCTGGCGCCCCACCGCCAGCGGCAGCACGCCGCCGGGGAAGAAGACGGAATTGCGCAGCGGCAGGATGGGAAGGACCTGCGGGATGTCCTCGCGGTTGATGAGCCCCGGGGCGCCCATCGCGGGCGCCACCTGGGCGCCTGCCGAGACCTTCTTGTCCTTCTCCGGCATGGTCTGATGCTCCTTCGCGCCGGTGCCGTTCGCCGTGGATGGGCCGACACCAAGCGCTGGAGGGGGGGATACCCACCCGAGGGCGGATGGGCAAGGGAAACGCCTGCCGGGAGCGCCGTCGCGGGCGCTGCAGGATCACCTCTCGCCGAGGTTGCTGTTGCCCAGGCTCGGAACCGTCCTTCCGTTCGGCTCGCCGCCCGGGCCGCCCGGGTCGGTTCGCACCGGCCCGCTGCTGGGGGACCACAGTCCCCCCTGCGAACGGCGGGTGCGACCGTCGCCGGACAGGTCGTCGACTCCAGCCAGTTCGCGCACCGTGGGGGGAATCTGCTGGGGGGCTATCCCGGGGCCATCCGCTGGAGACCAGACGCGACGCATGACCGTGAGGTGCGCACGGCCCTGGAGTAAGGCAAGCGAGCAGGGTAACCTCCGCTCGGTGCTCACCCTCACCCGCGGTGCAGCCGTCGCGATCCTCGTCCTGGCGGTGCTCCTGCTGGGCGCCGCAGCGGCCGCCCTGAGGCGGGGGCGACGGCGAACCTCGCCTGTGCCGGCAGCCGCGCTCGCGGCCCCCCTCTCCCACCTGGCGACGGCGCTGGGCGATGCCGTGGTCGCCTTCGACGCCGCGGGGCGGGTGGCCTGGTCGAACGAGCTCGCCGTCAGGCTCGCGGGAAGCGCTGGGTCCCTGGCCGGGCGAGGCAAGGACGTGCTCGGGCCGGACCTCGCCATGCTCCTGCGCGGGCTGGAGCGGGGCCCCGTCTCCGCGCGCGTCGGGCTTCCCGCCCGGGCCGACGGAGCGGAGGCCTTTGCAGCCGCTGCCCGCATCGCCGCGGTCCCGGCGCTCGACGTGGCCCTGCTGCGGATGATCGAGCCGACGGTGGACGAGGTGGGCGAGGCCGACCTCGTGCTCGAACCGCCGCCCCCGCCGCCGGCGCCGACCCCTGGATCCCCCCTCGACCCCTTGCTGGAGGGGCTCGCCGCGGAGCTGCGCGAACCGCTGGGCCGGGCTGGCAAGGAGGCCTCGCTCCTGCGCCTCGTCCTGCCCCGGCAGATCGCCGGGGCGGCCGAGCACCTCGACCGCATCGAGGCGGCGCTGCGGGAGGCGGACGTGGCGCTCTCGGCCCTCGCCAGCCCCATCGCGCGCCCCTCCGTCGGCCCGGTGGACGCCGACGCCATCCTCACCGAGGCTCTGGCGGGCGTCACCTTCGCGGCGGGGGTCCGGGTCCGCAGGGTGCGCGGGCCGGCGCGCACCCTCGCCGACCCGCTGCAGCTCAGGCTCGCGCTCCGCCACGCGCTCCAGGCCGCAGCGCTCGCCATGCCGTCGGGCGGGGAGCTGGCGCTCAAGGCCACGCGCAAGGT
>JBBQEB010000134.1:0-10609 GCA_038320275.1 Myxococcales bacterium
CTCCCAGCTCGCCGAGGTACTGCACGAGGTTCCAGGTGAAGGAGTCGTAGTTGTCGACGAGGAGCACGCGCGGGCTCACCTCGCGCCTCCCTCGCGCGACGGGCGCCGAGGCTCGGCGCGCTCGCCGGGCGGCTCGGCCACCGCATCGAGCTGCCCCGACTCGGCCTGCGCCACCGCCGTGAAGGAGGCGCGCGCCTTGTTCACCGATTCGGCGTACTCGTCCTCCGGCGTGGAGTCGTACACGAGCCCGCAGCCCGCCTGGACCGAGATCTTCCTCCCGGACTGCATGAGCGTGCGGATGGCGATGCACATCTCCATGTTGCCGCCGCGGTCGAAGTAGCCCACCGCTCCCGCGTAGGGACCCCGTCGCGCCGGCTCCAACTCGTCGATGATCTCCATCGCGCGGACCTTGGGCGAGCCGCTCACGGTGCCCGCCGGGAAGCCGGCGCGGAGCACGTCCACCGCGTCGAGCCCCCCTGCCAGCCGCCCCCTCACCTCGGAGACGAGGTGCATCACGTGCGAGTAGCGCTCCACCGCCTTGAGCTGCGTCACCCTCACGCTGCCGACCGCCGCGACGCGCCCCACGTCGTTGCGCCCCAGATCGACCAGCATGACGTGCTCGGCGTTCTCCTTGGGATCGGCGCGCAGCTCCGCCTCCAGCCGGAGATCCTCCTCGGCGTCCCGGCCGCGCCGCCGCGTTCCGGCGATGGGGCGCAAGGTCACCTCGCCCGCCTCCAGCTTCACCAGCGTCTCCGGCGAGGAGCCCACCAGCGCGCGCTCGCCGGCCCGGAGGAAGAACAGGTAGGGCGAGGGGTTCACCCGGCGCAGCGCACGATAGATCTCGAAGGGAGGGACGCTCACCTCGGCGTCGAAGCGCTGCGAGAGCACCACCTGCTGGCAGTCCCCAGCCTTCACGTACTCGCGCGCGCGCCGGACCGCGGCCTCGAAGGCGGCGCGATCGACCCTGGGGCGCAGCACCGGGAGCGGGCCCTTGCGCGCCGGGCGCGGATCGCGGAGCGGCCGCCCCAAGGTCCTCAGCGCCCCGCGGATGCGCTCCACCGCCTCGGCATAGAGCGTCCGCGGATCGGAGCCGGCGTCGCAGCGGGCCTCGGCGATGACGTGAACCGAGTGACGGCGGTGATCGAAGGCGACCACCAGGTCGTAATCCATGAGGAGGACGTCCGGGAAGGCGAGCTCGTCCCCTTTCGCGATGGGCACCCTCGGCTCGAAGAGCCTCACCGCGTCGTAGGCGATCCATCCCACCAGCCCACCCGAGAAGCGAGGCGTGCCGGGCACCTCGACGGCGGCGTGCGAGGCGAGCTCGGTGCGGAGCGCGGCGATGGGGTCGCCGGCGTCTCCCAGCTTCCAGGTGTGCACCCGGCGCGGGCGAGCTCCCAGGAAGCTGAAGCGCGCGCTGCGCTCGCCGCCCTCGACCGACTCGAGGAGGAAGGCGTGCTCCTCGCCTTCGGAGAGCTTCAGGAAGGCCGAGACCGGCGTCTCGGTGTCGGCCTCGACCTCCAGGCGGACGGGCACCGCGCGCCCCGGCTGCGCGAGCCGGAGGAAGTCGTCCAAGGTTGGCGCGAAGGTCACGGCGCTACGGCCGCCAAAGCCGCACCGTCATGCGGTCACCCGGCGGGCGGGGCCCGCCACCTCCGCGACACCCGCCACCGCGATGCGGTTGCGCTCGTCGACGAGGATGACCGTGGGCACGTGCTGCCGCGCCTCCTCCTCCTCCATCTCGGCGAAGGTGGCGAGGATCACCCGGTCGCCGGGGCCGTTGAGGTGGGCCGCGGCGCCGTTGATGCAGATGATCCCGGAGCCGCGGCCTCCGCGGATGGCGTAGGTCTGCAGCCGGGTCCCGCGCGTGATGTTCCACACGTGGATGGCCTCGTACTCGAGGATGCTCGCCGCATCCATGAGGTCCTCGTCGATCGTGACCGAGCCCTCGTACTCGAGGTCGGCGTGGGTCACGGTCGCGCGGTGAATCTTGGACTTGAACAGCGTCCGGCGCATCATGCCTGCTTAGCCGCACGCTCGGCCTTTCGCAAGCCCCGCCCGATGGCCTCTCCTCTCGCTGCGCGCCGGATCCAGATCCTCACCTCGGGGGTGGTCCTCCCCGGCGGGGAGCTGGCCGCGCTCGACCGTTCCCGGCTGCGCTTGCACGCGCTGGGGCGGTCCGGCGAGGTCCGCATCCCGATCCTCGTCGAGGCGGGTGCGGCCACCCTGCTCCGCGCGGCGGCATCCGAGCTGGCGCTCCTCCTCGCGACGCAGCACCGGCGCCTGCTGCCTATCGATGACCTCGAGCGCATTCGCGCGGCAGGTGGCTATGTCCCGCTCCCGTCGGTGGCGCCCTCGTTGGGGCCCTCCGGTGGTGGCCCGGACCTGAAAGCGGCGGCGCGCCTTGGGGTCGGGGTGCACCCGGCGCTCACCGGCGGGATCGTCTGCGCCTGGATGGGCCCGGGAGGGCGGGGCCGCTCGCTGACGGGCCTCGTCATCGAGGTGCTGCGGAGGGCCTTCGCGGAAGGGCAGCGCTCCAGCGAGCGCGAGGAGACGCCTGTCCTGGTGGCGCTGGCGCTGTTCCCGGCGCTCGCCGCGGCCGAGGAGCCCGTGCGGGCCCTCCTTCCCGCGCCGCCGCTGGAGGGGTGGTTCCGGGCGGCCGTGCTCTCCGGCCTGTACGTGGCGTGTGCGACCGGGGTGGCCCGGGCGCTGCGCGAGGCCGCGATCGGTCCGGCAGACGAGAGCGCGCTCGCGCTCGAGGCGGTGCTCTCACCCGGCGCGCTCCTCGGGCTCCGCCCCGCCGCCCTGGCGGGCGCTACCCTCTACGGCTGCGAGGTCCTGCCCCCATCCCCACGCGCCTACGAGCTGGCGGCGCGGCTCGCGGCGGGGGCCGACCCTGCGGCCGAGCTGCGCGAGCTCACCCGCGCGCTCCTCGCCGGCGGCGAGCCTCTTGGTCGAGCGGAGGCGCAGGCCGCGCAGGCCGCGCTGCGCGAGCTCGTCCTGGAGGGCGTCACGCGCGCCGAGGCGGAGCGGCGGGGCGGTGAGGTCGCCGCGATCCGGGAGCTGTACGCGGCGCCCGGCGGGCTCGCCTCGGCATGCTCGAGCAATGCGGCGCGAGGCGCGCTGACGAGGCGGCTCTTGGCCGCCGCGGACGAGGGCGGGGAGGCGGGCCCGGCGCTGGAGCGGGCGGGGCGGGCGGTGGAGGCTTGGTCGCCCGGCAACGCCGCAGCCGCCGTGGGGCTCACGCGCGAGGAGGGGGTGAGCGCGTACGCGGAGTCTGTCCTGGCCCACGCCTGCGACACCGCCCTGGAGCGAAGGCTCGCGCGCGCCCGGAGAGCGCCCCTCGCGCCACCCGCGGCCCTGGACGAGTCTTCCGCCCGCGCGGAATGGGAAGCGGGGCGGCTCTATCGCATCTCGGCCGAGGGCGGACCTCTCTTGAAGACCGCCGGCGCTCCGCCGGGTGCCCACCTCTACCTCGACCTGAAGGACGTCCTCCGGCGAGCCGGGCTCCTGGGAAAGGACCGCGGCGACCTCCTGCAGGACGGGCTCTTCCTGCCGCTGGTCCGGGCCGTGCGGGGGCTCGAAGGCAGCGCACCGCGGCGCGGGGGCCGCTCCGGCATCGAGGTGAACGCGCTCGGCGCCACCATATCGCTGTCGGGGAACGTGGAGGCGCTCCTGGCGCTCGCCGGCGCGGTGCCGCCCATCCTGGCGTCCTTCGAGGAGCGGCTCGCGGCAGCGGTCCCCGAGGACGTGGTGGGGCTGCAGCTGTCCGGGGTCGCGGCGAAGTTCGAGGGGGAGCTGTCCCGGGCGCGCGCTGCGCGCGAGGCGCGGCGCGCCGCGAGGCCTGGGACGGGGGAGTCGGCCCGGGCGGGCGCGTTGGAGGCGCGCGCCGCCGCCCGCGAGGCCGAGCTGGAGCGCGAGCGGGACCTCGCTCTGGCGCGCGCGCGCGGGGAGCGGCTCGAGGCGGGCCTCCTCGTGTCCTTCGGGCCCCCGCCGCTCCTGCTCGGCCTCGCGGGCGAGGAGCGCGGGGCGCACCCGATTCGCCTGGGGGACGAGCTCGAGGTGTCCATCGCCGGCTCGGCCCGGAGCCCGGTGGCACGAGCCCGCGCCGACGCGGCGCTCGCTGCCGAGCGCGCCCGTACCGGCCGCCCCAGGCTCGAGCACGCCTGGCGCGTCTTCGTCGCCTCGCCGCTCGCCATCGCGGTTCCTCCGGCGCTGGAGCTGGCGGCCGTCGAGGCGGCTTCGGCCGGGGACGCTCGCGGCGCGCTCCGAGCGCTGGTGGGGCCGGTGCGGGATGCGGTGGAGCGCGCGGCGCGGGGCGAGCTGGGCGCTCCGGAGGTCCTCAACGCCGGGGCCGCGCTCACGGAAGAGGCGCTCACGGCCTACCTCGGCGCGGTGCAGGGATCGCGTACCTTTCGCAGGATCACCCTGCCGCTCGCGGAGATCCCGGAGGACCTTCGCGCGCGCTGGTACTACGGCGTGGAGCCCCTGGAGCTCGTCGCCGCGTTCCGGACGGACGGCGACTCCGTGGAGCTCTTCCGGCGGGCAGGCCGGGTGCCGGTCGAGGGGAGAGGCGAGGTCGAGCTGTGGGAGCTCGCGGCTCCCGTGGGAGGGGCGGCCGCGCTGGCGGCCCGGCTGGGCGAGCGCTGGCTGGGCGGGGGCTGAGGGCCTGGCGTTACTTGCCGCTGCCGTACCGCTTCACGTTCTCCGCGCAGAGCGCCTCATAGAGCTCCGCCCCGGACGTGCCGCCCTTGGCGAGGGCGTCCGCCTTCTTCACCTCCTCGTCGAGGACGGGCCGGAGGCTCTCGAAGGGCACCGCGCCCACGACCTTGCGGCAGTTGATGAAGAGGGTGGGGGTTCCCTGCGCGCCGACCCTCTGCGCGAGCGCTTCGTCCTCCTCGATGCGCTTCTTGCCGGAGTGTGCCGCCAGCGCCGCGTTGAACTTGGTGAGGTCGAGGCCGAGCTCCTTCGCCGCGCCCTCGTAGGTGGCCGCGGAGAGCGAGGACTGCGAGGCGAACAGCTTGTCGTGCATGGGCCAGAACTTCCCCTGCTCGCGAGCAGCCTCGGCCGCCTCCGCCGCCGGGCGCGCGTTGGGGTGGAAGGGCAGGGGCTCGTGCTTCCACACCACGCGCAGCGCGCCAGGGTAGGCGGCCTCGGCCTGGCGCAGGGTGGGCTCCACGCGGGCGCAGTACGGACACTGGAAGTCGGAGAACACGGCCACCGTCGCCTTGGCGCCGACCGGGCCGCGCGCGGGGTCGTCCGGGCGCAGCGGCACCGTGGCCGCGGCGCTCGCCGGAGCGGGCGGCGGGGCAGCACGGGCGGGCTGGGCCGCGCCCGCCGCACCGCCGAGGAAGACCGGCGCGGCCGCCGCGCGCTCCTGGAGCTTCGCGTACACGCCCTTGGGCTGGACCCCGGTGGCGACGAGCGCCTTCGCCTTCTCCAGCTCCTCCTCGATGATGGGGCGGAGCTGGGCCAGAGGCAGGGCGCCCACGACCTTTCGGCCATTCACGAACATGGTGGGGGTGGAGGTCACACCGAGGGATTGCATCAGCGCCTGGTCGCGCCGGATGCGGCTCGCGTGCTTGTTCCCGTCGAGCGCCGCCCGGACCTTCTCCATGTCGAGGCCCAGTTCCTGCGCCGCGTTCTCCAGCGCCGGGCGCTCGAGCTCGGGAGAGAGGTCGAACAGCTTGTCGTGCATCGCCCAGAACCTCGCGTCCCCGCCCTCCGCGCGGGCTTCCTCGGCGACGGTGGCGGCGGGCATGGCGTACGGGTGGAAGGGGAGCGGGAAGTGCCTCCAGCCGAAGCGCAGCTTGCCGGGATAGGCCTCGGCGAGGCTCTGCAGCGACGGCTCGAGCCGCTTGCAGAAGGGGCACTGGAACTCGGAGACGTCGATGATGGTGACGAGGGCGTCCTCCGGGCCGCGCAGCGGGGTGTCCTCCAGCGGCACCTTGTAGACGGCCTTGGGATCCTCCACGCGCTGGGCGGGGGGCGCGGCCGCGCGCGGCGGAGGCGCCGTGCGGGCGGCGCTCGGCGCCCCCGCGACCATGCGATCGATGGCGGCCCCGAGCACCAGGCCGACGAGGAGCGCGACAACCCAGCTCGCCTTCTTCATGAGGCTCCTTTTATGACGAGGCTGCGCCCGGGCCCCTCCCGGAAAGCGGCTCAGACTGCTCAGAAGCGGTAGCTCACCCCGAAGCGAACCAGCACGCCCAGCGGGATGTTGCGCCCGAGCGGGAACCCGAGATCCGCCTCGGCGAAGCCGCCCAGCACGTCGGTGAGCCGCAGCTCCGTGCCCGCGCCGAGCAGGAGCCAGCGCCAGGCTCCGCTCCCGCGCACGGTGGACCAGTCGAGGGCGCCGCGCACGTAGAACGGCCCGTCCGGCAGGGAGACCTGCAGGCCGGGGCGCAGCGCCGTGTGGACGTTGGGCGCGAGGCCGAGGACGAGCCCCAGCTGCGGGCGGATGGCGCCCAGCTCGTAGCCGAGGACCAGCTCGCTCTCGAACAGGCCGCGCGGCGTGTAGTCGGAGCCGGCGCCCAGGCGGCCGCCGCCGCCGAGATCGAAGGTGAGGACGAAGCCGAGCGGCGCGGAAGGCGACTCGGCGTCCATGGGCGCCACCTCGGCGCGCCGCGGGAGCGGAGGATCGGCGAGGGCGAGGGCTGGGACGAGCGAGAGCGCGGCGGCGAGGGCGAAGTGCTTCACGGCCGCGGAGCCTACACCAAGGCCCGCCGTTGTCGAACACCCGTCGCAGCCGCGGGAGAGGGCGTTTGCACGCCCCGCGCCCCGCGGGTTATCCCCTGCGCGTGGAACCAGCCGAGCTCCCCGTGCCCGATCGCACGCTCGACACCTCCGGGACCTACTGCCCCATGCCTATCGTGGAGACGGCGAAGGCGATGAGGGCGCTCACCCGCGGCGCGGTGCTGCTCGTCATCGCCACCGACCCCGGCATCGCCACCGACATGCCCATGTGGTGCAAGGCGACGCATCACGAGCACCTCGCCACGTTTCGCGACGGGTCTTCCTGGAAGAGCTACCTGCGCAAGGAAGGCCGATGACGGCCCGGCCCAGGCCATCGCCATGATCTCCGGCGGGCTCGACTCGACGCTCGCCCTCGTGAAGCGGCAGGGAATCTGGGTGAAGGCGGTGAGCTTCCACACGGTTTCTGCGTGACCGCGACGCAGCGCCGAAAGGGGCCCCGGCCCGACGGCACGGTGCCGCGCAACGAGGCGCTCCGGGCAGCCACGAAGCCGACGTGGACATCGAGTACGTGGACCTCTCCGGCTCGGGGCGGCAAGGGCAAGGAAGCGCCGCGGATCGTCGTCGAGTGGCGCGAGAGCGACCTCGTCGAGACATACCCGGTGGAGCCCGAGCACGACGAGGTCCGGCTGGAAGAGCTTCGGATCGGATAGCGGCTGGGCGCAAGGCGCCGGAGAAGGCGCTGGGTGCCGCGACGGGTTCCGCCGCCTCCAAGGCCTGCGACAGCCCACCGCAGCCCCAGGCTGGTCCTTCGCCCGAAAGGCCACTCTGGGGGCTCCCCATTCCGGCGTACAAAGGTTTTGTTTCGCGTGTGTTCCCGCGCGTCGTCGAAAAAGAGGACGAACCATGTCGAACGTGAAGCGCATCTACGCCTTCGGCGGCGGAAAGGCCGAGGGAAGCAAGGACATGAAGGACCTGCTCGGAGGGAAGGGGGCGGGCGTCGCCGAGATGTCGAGCATCGGGCTTCTCGTGCCGCCCGGCTTCACCATCACCACCGACGTCTGCGGGCTCTTCTACGAGAACGGCAAGAGGCTGCCCGAGGACCTGCTCCCCGGCATCGCCGCCGCCCTGGGCAAGATGGAGGCGCTCACCAGGAAGCGCTTCCGCGATCCCTCGAACCCGCTGCTCGTGTCCGTCCGCTCCGGCGCCCGGGTCTCCATGCCCGGCATGATGGACACCGTCCTCAACCTGGGCCTCAACGACCGCACCGTGCAGGGGCTCGCCGCGCGCAGCGGCAACGAGCGCTTCGCCTGGGACAGCTACCGCCGCTTCTGCGCCATGTTCGGCGACGTGGTCCTCGGGATGAAGCCCGAGCGCAAGGAGGATCGGGATCCCTTCGACGTCATCCTCGACCGCAAGAAGGACGCGCTCGGGGTGAAGCTCGACTCGGAGCTGCCGGTGGACGCGCTGAAGGAACTGGTGGGGGAGTTCAAGGCGGAGGTGCGCCGGCGCAAGGGCATCGACTTCCCGGAGGACCCCATGGCGCAGCTCACCGCCGCCATCGAGGCCGTGTTCAGCTCCTGGGAGAACGAGCGCGCCATCGCCTACCGGCGCATGCACGGCATTCCCCCGCGCTGGGGCACCGCGGTCACCGTCCAGGCCATGGTGTTCGGGAACATGGGCGAGGACTCCGGCACCGGCGTCGCGTTCACGCGCAACCCTGCCACCGGTGAGGACGAGCTCTACGGCGAGTTCCTCGTCAACGCCCAGGGCGAGGACGTCGTCGCAGGCATCCGCACGCCCCAGCTCATCTCGGAGCTGGAAGCCCGCTTCCCGGTCGTCGCGCGCCAGCTCGAGGACGCGCGCCTGAAGCTCGAGCGCCACTACCGCGACATGCAGGACATCGAGTTCACCATCGAGCAGGGCAGGCTCTACCTGCTCCAGACGCGCTCGGGGAAGCGCACCGGGCCGGCGGCGGTGCGCATCGCGGTCGAGCTGACCGAGGCGAAGCTCATCACGCGCGAGGAGGCGCTGCTGCGGGTCGAGCCGGCGGCGCTCGACCACCTCCTGAGGCCGGTGTTCGACCTGCGGGCGCGCGCCGAGGCGGTGACCTCCGGGCGGCTGCTCGCGAAGGGGCTCCCCGCCGGGCCGGGGGCGGCCAGCGGACGCATCGTCTTCTTCGCCGAGGATGCCATCGCGTGGAAGGAGCGGGGCGAGCGGGTGGTGCTCGTTCGACACGAGACCTCGCCCGAGGACATCTCCGGGATGGCGGCGGCGGAGGGCTTCCTCACCGCCTTCGGCGGCATGACCTCGCACGCGGCCCTCGTCGCGCGGCAGATGGGCAAGGTTGCCATCGTCGGGTGCGACGCGCTCGCCTTCGACTACCACGCACGCACCATGACCGTCTCCGCGCCGTCGGGCCCGCGCACCTTCTCCGAGGGAGACTTGATCTCCATCGACGGCAGCACCGGCGAGGTGATCGACGGCGAGCTCGGGACCATGCCGTCCGAGGTGCAGCAGGTGCTGGTGGAGAAGGCGCTGGCACCGCAGGACGCGCCCATGTACCAGCGCTTCGCGAAGCTCCTGCGCTGGGCCGACGTGGCGCGGAAGCTCGACGTGCGCGCCAACGCCGACAGCCCGGCGCAGGCGGCGGCGGCGGTCGCCTTCGGTGCCCAGGGCATCGGGCTCTGCCGGACGGAGCACATGTTCTTCGGCGAGGGCAAGATCGGGCCGATGCGCGAGATGATCCTGGCGGCCCGCGAGGAGGAGCGCCGGGCCGCGCTCGCGAAGCTCCTGCCGCTTCAGCGGGCCGACTTCGCCGGGATCTTCCGCGCCATGGGCTCGCGGCCCGTCACGATCCGCACCATCGATCCACCTCTTCACGAGTTCCTTCCGCAGGATGACGAAGGCGTCGCCGAGCTGGCCCGGGCCATCGGGCGCACCGGCGCGGAGGTGCGGGCGCGCATGGAGGAGCTGCACGAGACCAATCCCATGCTCGGCCACCGCGGCTGCCGGCTCGGGATCTCCTATCCGGAGATCACGGAGATGCAGGCCACCGCCATCTTCGAGGCCGCCTGCGACGTCGCCGCCGAGGGGGTGGACGTGAGGCCGGAGGTGATGATCCCGCTCGTGGGATCGAAGCGCGAGCTCGCGCACCAGGCGCGCATCGTGCGCGAGGTGGCGGCGCAGGTGTTCGCGCGCCGTGAATGCTCCGTGAAGTTCACCGTCGGAACCATGATCGAGGTGCCCCGGGCCGCGCTGCGGGCGGGCGAGATCGCGGAGGAGGCCGACTTCTTCTCCTTCGGGACGAACGACCTCACCCAGACCACCTTCGGCCTCTCGCGCGACGACGTGGGCCCCGTCCTCCAGAGTTACCTCCGCAAGGACATCTACGGCGCCGACCCGTTCGTCACGCTCGATCGCGACGGGGTGGGGGAGCTCATGCGCATCGCGGTGGAGCGCGGCCGCGCGCGGCGGCCCGGCATGAAGGTCGGCATCTGCGGCGAGCACGGCGGCGATCCCGCGTCGGTGACCTTCTGCCACGAGCTCGGGCTCGACTACGTCTCCTGCTCGCCCTTCCGGCTCCCCATCGCGAGGCTCGCCGCGGCCCAGGCCGCCCTTCGCGCGACCGCGACCGCGGCGTTGCGAGAGGTGCGCCCCCATGCGGCTGGCGCCCACGGAGACTCGGCGCGGACGGGGTGAAGGGGGGGTCCCTGGAGGCCGCCGGGCCCGTCGCGGGCGACTGGCCCGGTGTTTGCTGTATGCGTGAAGAACGTCCAGCCGTGACCGACGTTTTTTTGACGCCACGGTACGTCACCGCCACACTCCGACCGCCGTGATATCGCCCAAGCTCATCGTCCCCTGGCTCGTCGCCCTCTGCGCCGCCCTCATCGGCGTGGTGGCCCTCACGTCTCATCCG
>JBBQEB010000135.1:0-10563 GCA_038320275.1 Myxococcales bacterium
AACGTCGAGCTCCAGCGCGGCCAGCGCGCCGAAGGGGCCCGCCACGGTGAAGGCCGGCACCGTGCCGAGCTCGGCCCGGAGCGCCGCCGCGCGGGACGCCTCCCCCACCGCCGACGCCGCGCCCGCGCGGGCGGCCCGCGCGCGCAGGGCCGCCGGCCCGCGCAGGCGGCCGGCAGCGAGAGCCTCCCCCAGCCCCTTCTCGACGGCGGCGGCGAGGGGCGGCGAGCCTCCCGCGAGCTCGCCCAGCCGGCGCGCGGCGACGGGAGCGAGGGCGTGGTCCGGCGCTCCCTGCAAGAGGGCGAGGAGCGCGGCGACCTCCCCGGCGTCGTCGAGCGCGCGGCGCGCGCACACGGCCGCGCCGAGCCGGGCCCACGGGTCGTCCCCGTCGCGGCGGACCGCGGCGGTGAAGCGCCGCTCGGCGAGAGCGGGGTCGCCGCGGAGCAGGAGCGCCTCGAAGCCCGCCGCGGCGAGGTCGTGCGCCGAGGCGTCCGCGGCGCCTGCCGCCCGCGCGCCGCGGGCGAGCGGGTCTCCCGCGCTGGCGCAGGCCAGCGCGAGGCCGAGGGCGAGGAGGAGCGAGGGGGTGCCGCGCACGGTTACCTGGAGGCCTGGCGGCCGGCGTCGGGCGCGAGCGCGCGCACGGGGCGCGCGAGAGCGAGGTCGATCTCGGAGAGGAGCTCGCGAAAGGCTGGATAGTCGGCCGCGCTCACCCGGGAGGCGAGGAGCGTGAGGTGCGCCTCGGCCACCAGCGCCCCATTCTCTTCCCGCCACGCCGCCTCGAAGGTCGCCTGCGGCGAGGCGAGGCGCACCGGCGCGGGCAGCTCCGCCAGCCGCCAGCCGGGCGGGAGCGCGAAGCGGTAGGACAGGCGCGTCTCCCAGGGGCCCCCGGTGACGAGGTCGTGGACTCGCGAGGAGAGCGGCGCCAGCGCCTCGGCGTACCGGTGCTCCCCGCCGAAGGGAGCGATGCGGAGCGCGCCGACCTCCGGCTCCGCGGTGCGCGGCGTAGCCAGGGTGAAGCGAATCGCCACGTCCTCCTCGGTGTGGGAGAGATCGGAGACCGACACCTCCTTCACCGTCAGGCCGGGGAAGCCGTGGGCCAGGGAGGCTTCCAGCACCGCCCGGCGGTCGCCTTCGGCGGCGTAGGCGCGCCGGTAGCTCGGAGCCTGCGCGCCGGCCACGCGCCGCTCCCCGTGGACGATCGCGCTTCCGTCCGGCGCGAGCGCGATCCGGTACTGGCTCTCGGTGCGATTGTCCTCGGGCCGGGCCTCGGGGACGGTGGTGAAGCGCGCCGGCTCTCCGGGATTCACCACGAGTACCGCCGCGCCGCGATCCTCCCCGGGCAACTCGCGCGAGCCGGAGTACGAGGCGGTGCCGTCGAGCCACAGGTCGAAGCGGGGCACGTACAGGATGGCGTGGTTGAAGACGGAGAGGGACGCAGGCCACTCGGGGATGCGGCCGAGCCTCCGCATGCGGAGCAGGACGAGGCGGGAGTCGATGCCGAGCGCCTCCAGCAGGGCATGGGAGAGGCTCGCCTTGTCCTTGCAGTCGCCGAACCGGCGCTGGAGGATCTGATCGACGCGGTAGGGCTTGAAGCCGTGGATGCCGAGCTCCAGGGCGACGTAACGGATGTTCGTGACGACGAAATGATGCACCGCCTGCACGAGCGCGAGCGCGTCGCCCGAGGCAGGATCCCCTGCCGCCCGGCGGCGGGCGAGCACCTCCGCCCGCAGCCGCTCCGCGACCGCGCGCACCTCGGCCGTGGGCGCCACCGCCTCACGCACCAGCCCCCAGTAGAAGCGCGCGACGTCGTCCCAGCTCTCGTAGGTGGAGACGTGGACGATGGGGGCCACCTCGCTCCAGCCTGGCATCCCGGGCTCGGGGTGGAGCGCCGGGAGGTCGCGCGCGCTCCATCGGTGCTCGACCTCACCGTCCGGGAGCTGCCGCTCCGTGCGCGCGACGCCGGGCTGCTCCGGCCGGGAGGCGAAGATGCGGCGGCCGGGCGGCACGAGCAGGACGTAGTCGGCGCGCGCCCGGCGCGTCCCGTCCGCCAGCGGGATCACCTCCCCGAAGGAGTCCGCGAGGAGGTTCTCGCTCGCCACGTCATCTTTCCGGACGGCGAGCTCCAGCAGGTCGCCCGGCGCAAGCGCCGGAAACGAGAGCTGCCGCGTTCGCTCGTCGTAGTAAAGGCGGTACCAGGGCTCGCTCGAGCTGTGGTCGCTCTCGCCATGGCCATCCACCACCGAGCCGTCCGGTTTCACGATGCGCGCGCGCTCGACGCGCAGCTCCTGCCGGTCGGGCACGTACGAGACGGCGTACCCACGCCAGGCGTCCACTCCGCGACGGGTGAGCACTTTCACCACCAGCTGCGTGAACCGCGAGGAGAGGCCGGACGGGAAGACCTTCGTCACCTCCAGCGCACCGAGGACGACCGCGTCCTCGCCCGGCGCCGTGGGCGGAGCGGCCTTCGCGAGCGCCCGTGCATCGAGGAGGTAGGGCGCCTCGAAGCGCTCGCGAGCGGGCTCGAGCGCGCGCACCAGCTCCTTGATGTGCGGGCTCTGCGGCTTCAGCTCCAGCGCGGCCTCCAGATCCGCGAGGGCCGGGACGGGGTGCCCGCCGCGCAGCCGCGCCAGACCGCGCCGCTCGCGCACGTCGGCCTCCTCGGGGCAGAGGCGCAGGGCCTCGGCGTAAGCGCGCTCCGCCTCGTCGAGCCGGCCATTCGAGGCGAGGAGGTCCGCGAGCCGCAGTCGGGGCGCGAGATCGGCGGGATCGAGCCGGATGGCGTCTCCGAGGAGGCGGAGCGCGCCGCCGAGGTCGCCCTTGTCGAGGAGCAGCGCCACCAGGGACGCCCGGGCGGCCGCATCGTCGTGCCGCAGCTCGAGCCCACGGCGCAGCAGCGCGGCCGCCTCGTCGAGCCGGTCCTGCGAGCGCGCAGCGCGCGCCCCCGCCAGCACGGCGCCGGGGTGGTCCGGCTCGTCGCGTCCCAGCGCCGCCCGGATGGCCCGCGCCCTGGCCCCAAAACCGGCCGCCTCGTCCAGATCGGCGCGCGCGAGCCGCGCCGGAACGGAGCGCGGGGCCGCCAGGATCGCCCGGTCGAGGAGCCGCTTCGCGGGAAACAGCCGCCCCTTTCCCAGCTCCTCCGCCCCGCGCGCGAGGAGCGCCTCCGCGTCGCCGGGCGCGGCCGCCAGCGCTGCGTCGAGGTGTCCGCGCCGGGCGTTGCCCTCGCCCTCCAGCCGGGCGGCCAGGAGCTCCGCGCGAACCCAGCCAGGCGCGAGCCGAGCCGCCGCCCGCGCCTCCTCGGCGGCTCGGCCCTCGCGGTCGTCGCCCGGCCTGCGTTCCGCGAGCGCGATGGCGAGGTCGAGGTGAGCCCGGGCGGCCGCCGCGCCGCTCGCCACCCGCGCCCTGTGCTCGAAGAAGGTGATCGCGCCCGGCAGGAGCTTCGGGCGCTCGGCCGCGGGACTGCCCGGGGGCGGCAGGGGCGGGAGCGGTGCCGTCTGCACGGAGCCGAGCCGCAGCGGCCGCTCGGCCGGGTCGGAGAGGCGGGCGAAGAGGCCGAGCCGGCCCTCGGCGTGGCAGAGCTTCACCAGGATGCGGTTCGGCCCGGCGCGAAGCCCGACCTCCACCGCCGCCTGGTCGAGCCGGGCGGGATGGTAGGTGGGATCCGCGAGCACGAGGGCACCGTTCACGAACACCTTCACCGCGCCGCTCGCCCCGAGCCGCAGCCGCACGCGCCGCGCGCGCGGCGACTCCACCACCGCGAGCGCGTACACCACCACGTCGCGCGCCGGCCGGACCGCCGCGCCGAGGTGCGCGAAGCCGGTGGAGAGCGCCTCCGGTGGCAGCGGCCGCCAGCCCACCTCGCGAACCTTGCCCGGGAAACGCGCCCCGAGGTCCTGGGCGCGCTCGGGAGGAAAGACCCGGTCGAAGCCGCTCCTCCCGTCGTTGTCGAACGGCCCCGCGACGCTCCAGCCTCCCAGGAAGGCGAGCTCGTGCAGCGCCGCTGCAGCGACCCCGTCGCGCCCGCGCGCGCGCTCCACCGCGGCGAGCCGCATGTTCGCGGCGCCGCGCACCTCCGGGTGAGCCCGGGGGTCGGCGGACAGCGCACGGTAGGCGCGCGCGAGCGGCCCGAGGTCGCGCAGGTCGGCTTCGAGAGCCTCGAGCTCCGCCAGCGGGACGAAGGCGCGAGGCGTTGCGTGGTCGCGGGCGAGCTCCCGGGCGAGCTCGGCGGCGCGCGCGGCGCTGGGGTCTTCGGCGGGAGCTGGAGCGGAAGCCGGGGCGACCCCGCTCGCCTGCGCGAGCGGCGCGGCCCACAGCAGGGCGAGGAGGACGGCGCGGGCGCGCATGGGGCAGTCTAACCGGCGTCCCGCCGAGATGCGTACACCGCGGTCAGTCGGCGCGCGCCAGCGCCAGCACGCGGACGGAGCGCGCGCCCGCCGCGAGGAGCGCCTCGGCGCAGGCCCTCGCGGTGGCGCCGGTGGTGACGACGTCGTCCACCAGCACCACGTCCCGCCCCTGCACGGCCGGACTCCCGCGGAACGCTCCACGCACGTTGCCCAGCCGCTCGGTGCGGGTCCGGCCCACCTGCGGCGCGGTCTCGCGCGTCCGGACGAGCGCCCCCGGAAGGAAGCGCGCGCCGGGTGCGCTCCGGGCCAGGGAGCGTGCGAGGAGCGCCGCCTGATCGTAGCCGCGGTCGAGCCTCCGTCGCCGGCCGAGCGGCACCGCGACGATCCACGAGGGCTGTGCCCTCGCCCCGGGCAGTAAAGCTGCCTGAGGCCCGGCGGCGGCTCCTTCGGCGCGGATGCTCGCTGCGCTCGCGGCCGCCGGCTTCGCAGCTTCGGAAGCGGGGCTCACGCCCCTCGACGCTCGCAGGGTCCCACACTCGCTTTGTTCGCTGTCCCCGTAGGCAGGGCTTCGCCCTCCCCAGGTCCGATGGGCGAGCCAGGCTCCCAGCGGCCGGGCCAGCGCGGGCCGCCCGCCGTACTTGAGCGCGTGCACCGCGTCGGCGAGCGGGCCGCCGAAGAGCCCGCCGGCTGCGAGCGAGGTGAACGCGGGCGGGTCGGCATGGCAGCCTCCGCAGAGCGCGTCCGGCCCGGGCAGCCCACATCGTCGACAGCCAGGGGGGACCGCGTCGACCGCCTCCCGGCAGACCGGGCAGAAGGGCTCCTCCGCGGTCGAGCGAAGCCCCTCACCGCAGGCCGCGCAGCGCGGCGGATAGAGGAGGTCGAGGACTGCGCCGAGGACGCGGGCGGCCACCTTCAGCGGACCACCAGCCCGAGGCCCTTCATCTCCTTGGGCTGGGGGAGGCCCATGACCTGGAGGCAGGTGGGCGCCACGTCCGCCAGGATCCCCTCGGCCCGCAGCTTTGCCCCGCGGAAGTCGGGGTGCGCGAGGATGAACGGAACCGGACCGAGGGTGTGGGCCGTGTGCGGCTGCCCGGTGACGGGATCGGTCATGAGCTCACAGTTGCCGTGGTCGGCCGTGACGAGCATCGCCATCCCGGCAGCGCTCGCGGCGGCCCAGAGCCGGCCGACGCACCCGTCGACGAACTTCACCGCCTCCACCGCCGCCGCGAGGATCCCGGTGTGCCCGACCATGTCGGGGTTCGCGAAGTTCACCAGGATGAAGCCGTACTTCCTCGTGGCGATGGCCTCGACCAGCTTGTCGGTGACCTCGCCCGCGCTCATCTCCGGCTTCTCGTCGTAGGTCTTCACCTCGCGCGGGCTGGGCACGAGGATGCGGTCCTCGCCGGGAAAGCTCGCCTCCCGGCCACCGTTGAAGAAGAAGGTGACGTGCGCGTACTTCTCCGTCTCGGCGCAGCGGAGCTGGGCCAGCCCGGCGCGGGAGACCAGTTCCGGAAAGATCTCGGTGGGCTGGTCGGGCCCGTAGGCGACGGGGAGCCCGAAGGTCCGGTCGTACTCCGTCATGCAGGCGTAGTACGCGAGCGCCGGCCGGGGCCGGGCGTCGAACTCGGCGAAGCCCTCGGCGGTGAAGGCGCGCGTGATCTCGCGGGCGCGATCGGAGCGGAAGTTGAAGAAGATGATCCCGTCGCCGTCGCGCACGCGCCCGACCGCCTCGCCCGCCCCGTCGACGACGGCGGTGGGCTTCACGAACTCGTCCGTCTCGCCGCGGGCGTAGGCCTGCTCCACCGCCGCCACTCCGCGCGCCGCCTTGTAGCCCTCGCCCCGCACCATGGCGCGGTACGCGAGGGCGACGCGGTCCCAGCGCTGGTCGCGGTCCATCGCGAAGTAGCGCCCGCAGACCGTGGCCACCTTGCCGTAGCCCGTCGCGCCCAGCCGCTTCTCGAAGGCCTGCAGGTACCCGAGCCCGCTCGCCGGCGGCGTGTCGCGGCCGTCGAGGAAGGCGTGCACGAAGGCGCGTGGGACGCCCTCGCGCCGGGCGAGCTCGAGGCAGGCGTGGAGGTGGTCGACGTGGCTGTGCACGCCGCCGTCGGAGAGGAGCCCCATGAAGTGGATCGTGCCGCTGCCCCCCTTCGCCCGGCGCACCGCCTCCAGCAGCACGGGGTTCTGGAAAAAGGAGCCGTCCTCCACCGCTCGGTTGATGCGGACGAGGTCCTGGTAGACGATCCGGCCCGCGCCGAGGTTGGTGTGTCCCACCTCGGAGTTGCCCATCTGGCCTTCGGGCAGTCCGACCGAGAGACCGCTGGTCTTCAGCGCGGACGTCGGGAACTCGCCCGCCAGGGCGGCCATGTTGGGCGTCCCGGCGATGGCGATGGCGTTCGCCTCGCGCTCGGCGCGCAGGCCCCAGCCATCGAGGACGACGAGGAGTACGGGGCGAAGCTTCGGCATGGGATGACCTCGGGCGAGCGGCGGGAGCTCTTCACGGCTCCCGCTGCGAACGGGATTTCGGGCGGTGTCTTAGGCGCCCCCGCGCCCGCGCACAACGCGCCCGGCGCGTCGGAAAGCAAGGCGCGCGCCGCGGCCCCCAGCGCTAGAACCCCGCCCTCCAACCCAGGAGCGCCCGCGCATGATCGGCCTCGCAGCAGCCCTTGCCCTCGCCCTCTCGGCCCAGGCGCCGGCTCCGCCTTCCCCCGACGGTGGAGCGCCTTCTCCCCTGGCCAGCCCGGAAGCGAAGGCCCCGCGCCCCCTGGCGGCCTTCACGCGGCGCTACCTCGACGGCCTCTTCCGCGCGAAGCCGCACCTCGCGACGTACATGGGCGACCACCGCTTCGACTCCGAGCTGGCGCCGGCCTCCGAGGCCGCGCTCCGCGCCCGGGCGAAGGACCTCGAAGATCAGGGGAAGGAGCTGAAGGTCCTCTCCGGCGGCACGCTCTCACGGGATGAGCGCGTGGACGCTGCCATCCTCGCCGACGGCATCGCCCTCGAGCACCTCGAGCTCACCGACATCCGCGAGCACACCTGGAGCCCGCGACTGGTGGACTCCTTCACGTACTACGACCCGCGGGAGACCGTCGCGGCGCGCCTCTCCGACATGATCCACGGCACCTACGCGCCCGAGGGGGAGCGTCGGTCCGCGGTCGCCGCGCAGCTCCGGCTCCTTCCGGCGTGGCTGGCGGAGCGGAAGAGGTCGCTCTCCGGCCCGGTGTCGAAGGTCCACCTCGATCAGGCGGTGAAGGACAACCGCGGGCGGATCGCGTTCTTCGGCTCCGAGCTGGCCGCGTTCACGAAGGGTGATGCGCCGGCCGAGGCTGCGCGGGTGGCCGCGGTGGAGGCGCTGCAGGGCTATCAGTCCTTCATGGAGCGGGAGCTCCCGGCCCGCGCCACTGCGCCCTGGCGGCTGGGGAGGGAGCGCTACGGTAAGAAGTTCCCGCTCGCGCTGCAGACCGACCTCGCGCCGGAGGGGCTGACCCGCCTGGCCCGGGAGGACTTCGCGGCGGCCCGGCAGGAGCTCTTCGAGACCGCGCGGCGGCTGCACCGCGCGCTCTGGCCCCGCGAGCCCCAGCCGGCGGACGCGCTGCCCGCGGCGGAGCAGGGCCGGGTCATCGCGCGCGTGCGCGACGCGCTCGCCGAGGACCACCCAACGCGAGACGGCCTGGTGCGCGCGAGCGCAGAGAAGCTGGAGGGGCTGCGAGCGTTCGTGGAGGCGAAGGGGCTCGTGACGCTTCCGCCACGCGAGACGCTCTCGGTCGAGGCGATGCCGGAGTTCAAGCGCGGCGGCGCGGGCGCGGAGTACCTCTCGCCGGGCGGGCTCGAGCCGGCGTCGGCCTTCCACGGCACGTACTTCGTCGAGCCGGTGGACCCCTCCTGGCCGGCCGGGAAGGTCGAGAGCTACCTGCGTTCCAACAACAGCTACGAGATCGCGCTCACGGCCGCGCACGAGGCGCTGCCCGGGCACCACACGCAGGCCTGGTGGGCGCGCCGCGATCCCTCCGCGCTGCGCGCCACCCTCTGGAGCGGCCCCTTCGCCGAGGGCTGGGCCGTCTACGGCACGAGCCTCCTGGTGCGGCTCGGCTACGGCGGCGCCGAGAACGACCGCTACCGCTTCCTCGACCTGCAGGGGCGCATGATCGTGGCGGCGAACGCGGTGCTCGACGCCGGGCTGCAGGGCGGCGCGATGACCGACGAGGAGGCGCTGCGCTTCATGGTGGAGGACGGCTTCCAGGGTCGCGCCCAGGCGGAGAAGAAGCTCCTTCGCGCCAAGCTCGACTCGACCCAGCTCTGCCAGTACTTCCTCGGCTCCACGGAGCTTCTGCGGCTGGAGCGGGACGCGCGCGCGAAGGGCGCGTTCGATCAGCGCCGGTTCGACGAGGCGCTCCTCTCGCACGGGACCATCGCGGTGAAGCACCTGCGGGCGCTCTTGCTCGGCGGATGAGCCCGCGGAGGTCCTCGCTCAGGCATGGTCCCGATCCGGTGAGGGATCGCCGGACTTCACTTGTGATACGGCTCGCCACGGAGGATGGTGAAGGCGCGGTAGAGTTGCTCCACGAGCACGAGCCGCGCCAGCCGATGTGCCAGGGTGAGGCGCGAGAGCGCGAGCGTCTCGCCCGCTCGGGCCAGCACCTCCGGCGCGAGGCCGTCGGAGCCGCCGATGACGAGGGCCACGTCGCGCGCCGCCTCGGTCCAGGCGCGAAGGCGTCCGGCGAGCTCGACGCTGGTGTGCTCGCGCCCGCGCTCGTCGAGCGCCACCACCTGCTCGCGAGGGTCGAGCTTCGCGAGGAGCGCGGCGCCCTCCTCCTCCTTCGCGCGCGGCGTGCCGGCGTGCTTCCTCGCCTCGGGGACCTCCACCAGCTCGAACCGGGCGCAACGCCGGATGCGTCCTTCGTACTCGGCCACGGCCGGTGCGTAGAGGCCGGAGCGGTCCCGGCCCACCGCGAGGATGCGGAGCCTCATCGCGGGGCGGTGCAGCCCGCGCCGGAGAAGAAGGCCTCCTGGGGGTCGCGGCGGACGAGCGGCACCCCGCCCGAGGGCGCGGCGCCCTCGTCCGTGGCGGGCACGCCCGCCTCCGCTCCGGAGGCATCGAGGATGACATGCCGGCTCCAGGCGCCCTCCGACCCTGTTCCGCGCGCCATGGCCTCGCGGAGCCGTCCCTCCTCGTCGAACCACTCCTCGATCACCGCCCCGTCGGCGCGCTCCCGCAGCAGCTTGAAGACGACCCCCGCGCGATCGATCCAGCCGACGCGACGCAGGTCGCCGCCCGGGCACGGGGGGAAGGATTTGGCAGCTTCGGAGAGCTCGCCACCGGCGTGGCGCCGCTCCGTTTCGCGGGCGATCGCTCCCACTGGGCCAGACACGGCAGTTGCCGAGGGGGGGCCGAGCTCCGGGCGGGACCGCCGCGCGGGCATCGTCGCGTGGGCGGACCGGGGCGCTGGCCGGGCCGACTCGTCGCTTCCACTCTTGCTCCCGTAGAGCTTCAGCCCCGCGACGACCGCAAGCGCAGCCAGGACGGTTCCCACGGCCACCTTCTTTGCGAACGCCCCGAGCCCCGCCAGGGGCGGATCTGGAACGGGTGGCTCGACCTCGTGCTCACTCATGGGCGAGTTGTAGCGCGTTGCCGGATTGGGAAAGGTGTTTCCTCGGGTGAGCACGGCGGCCGAGTGGCGAGCGGGCGGCCGCCCTCCATTTCACGGTAAGCGAGGAGGTACCACGCTGGCGCGCCGCTGGCAGGGCTGGCGCCCGACCCTGCGGTGCTCCTGCGCCTTGGGTGGAGATCACATGCCCAGCACCGTCAGCACCTCCGCTCCGCGCAGCACGCCGCGCTTCATCCTCGTCGCCGCCTTCGCTTTTGCGCTCACCGCCGCGGCCTGCAGCGGCGACAAGCCTTCTGGCACGGCTGACGCCGGAGCGTTGACCGACGGAGGCTCGACCGACGGCGGCTCCGACGCGGGGGACGCAGGTGCTGGAGACGCGGGCAACGATGCGGGCATGGACGCAGGCACCGACGCGGGCCCGCTCGACGGCGGCCCGGTGGATGCGGGCCCGGTGGATGGTGGCCCGACCGACGGCGGCTCTGATGGCGGCACACCGGATGGAGGCGCTCCCGATGGCGGCCCGATTTTCGGCGGCCCCGGCCCTTGGCCCGTCACGAACCAGGTTTACGGGGTGGCGGACGGCATCCTCGAAGCGCCGGTGGTCGCCATGAGCACCGACGAGG
>JBBQEB010000136.1:0-10559 GCA_038320275.1 Myxococcales bacterium
CCAGGTCGAGCTCTTCCCCGGCCGGCGGGGAGCCGGGCGCATCTTCGCCAACCAGGTGCGCCTCTCCGGTCGGGTGCCGCAGGTGTGCTGCCTGTTCGGCCCGTCGGCCGCGGGTGGCGCGTACATCCCCGCGTTCTGCGACGTGGTGTTCATGGTGGAGGGCAACGCCTCGATGTATCTCGGCTCGCCGCGCATGGCGGAGATGGTCATCGGCGAGAAGGTGTCGCTCGAGGAGATGGGCGGCGCGCGCATGCACTGCTCCGTCTCCGGCTGCGGGGACTTCCTCTGCGCGAGCGAGGAGGAGGCCATCCGCGAGGCGCGGCGCTGGTTCGGATACCTGCCGCGCAGCCACCGCGAGCTTCCGCCCAGCGCTCCGCCGAAGGGGCCGGCGGCCTCCGCCCGCGCCATCGACGAGGTCCTCCCCCCGGATCAGAACCGCGCCTTCGACATGCTGCAGGTGATCGAGGCCCTCGTCGACGAGGGCTCCTTCATGGAGGTGAAGAAGCTCTGGGCGGGTGAGCTCGTCACCGGCCTCGCCCGGCTCGACGGCCAGACGGTGGGCATCGTGGCGAGCCAGCCCAAGGTGAAGGGCGGGGTGCTCTTCGTCGATTCGGCGGACAAGGCGGCGCGCTTCATCTGGCTCTGCGACGCCTTCAACGTCCCGCTGCTGTATCTCGCCGACGTGCCCGGATTCATGATCGGCACCAAGGTGGAGCGCGCGGGGATCATCCGGGCCGGCGCGAAGATGATCAGCGCCGTGTCGGAGGCCACCGTGCCGCGGATCTCCGTGGTCGTCCGGAAGGCCTACGGCGCTGGGCTGTACGCCATGGCTGGGCCCGGCTTCGCCCCGTCCGCCTGCCTCGCGCTGCCGCAGGCCATGATCGCGGTCATGGGTCCGGAGGCGGCGGTGAACGCTGTCTTCTACAACAAGATCCAGGAGCGGCCGGAGGCCGACCGCGCGGCTTACGTGACGGAGCTGAGGGACGCTTACCGCAAGGACATCGACATCGAGAGGCTGGCGAGCGAGCTGGTGGTGGACGCCGTCGTCCCGGGCGGTGCGCTTCGCGTCGAGCTGGTGCGGCGGTTCGCGGTGTACGCTGCTGGCTACGAGCCGCCGCGGGAACGCAAGCGGGGCGTCCTTCCGGTGTGAGGGCTGGCATGGACTTCGATCTCTCCGAAGAGCACGACCACCTGAGGCGCACGGTCCGCGACTTCTGCGAGCTGGAGGTGAAGCCGCACGCGCGCCGCTGGGACGAGGAGGAGACGTTCCCGTCCGAGGTGGTGGCAAAGCTCGGCGAGCTGGGCCTCATGGGCATGAGCGTGCCGGAAGCCTACGGGGGGTCGGAGCTGGGAGCGCTGGGAGGGGCGGTGGTGGTGGAAGAGGTGGCCCGCCACGACGGCTCGCTCGCCCTCACGGTGGCGAGCCACAACGGGCTCGGCACGGGACACCTGCTCCGCTTCGGCTCGGAAGAGCTGAAGCAGGCGCACCTCCCCGCCATGGCGAGCGGGCGAACGCTGGCCGCCTGGGGGCTGACCGAACCGGGCTCGGGCTCGGACGCGGCGGGGCTCCGCACCACCGCCGTGAGGCGGGGCGGCGGATGGGTGTTGAACGGCACCAAGACCTTCATCACCCAGGGCACGGTGGGAGGGGTGTTCGTCATCCTCGCGCTCACCGAGCCGGCCCTCCGTACGAAGGGCATCACCGCGTTCCTGGTGGAGAAGGGTGCCAAGGGCTTCACCCAGCGCGCTCTCCAGCACAAGCTCGGGATGCGCAGCTCGGACACCGCAGAGCTTCACCTGGACGAGGTGGAGGTCCCCGACGCGCAGCGCATCGGAGACGTGAATCACGGCTACCTGGACACCCTGCAGATCCTCGACCGCGGCCGCATCAGCATCGGCGCGCTGGCGGTGGGGCTCGCGCGAGGCGCGCTGGAGGACGCGCGGGCCTACGCGCTGGAGCGCAAGGCGTTCGGACAGCCCATCGCGCGCTTCCAGGCCATCTCGTTCGGCCTCGCCGACGTGGCCACCGAGGTCGCCGCGGCGCGGCTGCTCGTGCATCGGGCGGCGCTGCTGGCGGACGCCGGCCAGCCGTTCCGCGCCGAGGCCTCCATGGCGAAGCTGTTCGCCAGCGAGGTCGCCATGCGCGCCACCTCGCTCGCCATCCAGATCCACGGAGGCAACGGGTACACCAGCGACTTCCCCGTGGAGCGCTACTTCCGCGACGCGAAGCTGTGCGAGATCGGCGAGGGCACGAGCGAGGTGCAGCGGATGGTCATCTCGCGCGAGGCCCTGCGTTGACGCTCTCCAGCTCGTCGTCCGTCGACCCGCGGAGCCAGCGAACACCTTGACCGACTCCATCGCAGCTCGCGTGCGCTCCGGCGACGTCCGCACCGCCGCCCGCCTCATGCGCGGCCTCGACGACAACCTTCCGCAGGCGGTGACCGCCCTCCGCGAGCTCTTCGCGCACACAGGAAGGGCGTACGTGGTCGGGCTCACCGGCGCGCCGGGCGCCGGAAAGTCGTCCCTCACCGACCGGCTCATCGCCCATCATCGGGCGGCCGGGCGCAGCGTGGGGGTGGTGGCCGTCGATCCCACGAGCCCGTTCACGGGCGGCGCCATCCTGGGCGACCGCATCCGGATGCAGGACCACGCGCTCGACGAGGGGGTGTTCATCCGCTCCATGGCCACCCGAGGGAACCTGGGCGGCCTCTCGCGCGCCACCGCGGACGTCGTGACGGTGATGGACGCCATGGGCAAGGACGTGGTGATCGTGGAGACGGTGGGCGTGGGTCAGGACGAGATCGAGGTGGCCGCGCTGGCGCACACGGTGGTGGTGGTCTCGGTCCCGGGCCTGGGGGACGACGTGCAGGCGATCAAGGCGGGCGTGCTCGAGATCGCGGACGTGTTCGCGGTGAACAAGGCCGACCGGGAGGGCGCCGATCGCACCGTGCGGGACCTCCGGAACATGCTGGAGCTGCGCCGCACCACCGCCACCCGCACGACCCTCGACCACGACGCGGGGCACCGGATGCGGGCCGCCGAGTCGGTCGCCGCCGACGACCCGACCTTCTGGGAGCCACCCATCGTGAAGACGGTGGCGCTGCGCGACGAGGGTGTGGCCGAGCTGGCGGCCGCCGTGGATCAGCACCGCGCCCACCTCGAGACCACCGGGCTCAAGAAGGGCCGGGAGGTGGGGCGCGCGCGGGCCGGGTTCCTGGCGCTGCTTCGCGAGCGGCTCCTCCGAGGCGCGCTCGACCGGCTGGCGGCTGAGATGGGCCAGCTCGACGAGATCGCGGCGCGCATCGCTGCCCACGAGGCCGATCCCTACGCGCTCGCAGACGAGCTCGCGGCACGGCTGCGCGGGTGAGGCCGATGTCTACCGCCGACGAGACCTTGCAAGCGACGCAGCCGCCGACGCCGGCCGAGCCCGAGCCGGCAGGGGAGCCTCCCCCAGCACCTGAGCCGCCAGGCGCCGCGGAGCCCTCCGGGCCGGCGCGGGACCCGCTGGCTGCCGCCCTCGAGGACCGCCTCGGCTTTCCCATCGAGCGCCCCGACCTCGTGGTGGCCGCCCTCACCCACACCTCCTTCGTCAACGAGCACCGGGGCGAGACGCTCCAGGACAACGAGCGGCTGGAGTTCCTGGGCGACGCGGTCATCTCCCTCGCCGTCTCGCAGCGGCTCATGGAGCGCTTTCCAGGTGCGAGCGAGGGCGAGCTCTCGAAGCTGCGCGCGGCGCTGGTAGACGAGGCGGCCCTGGCGAAGCTGGCGGTGCAGCTCGACCTCGGGGCCTTGCTCCGGCTGGGCAGGGGAGAGGAGCTGACGGGAGGGCGGAAGAAGGTGTCCCTTCTCGCCGATGCGCTGGAGGCGGTGGTGGCAGCGCTCTACCTCGCGGGCGGCCTCGCGCCCGTGCTGGCGCTGGTGGACGGGTTCCACGGCGAGGCCTTCGAACGCGCGGCCACCGGTGCGCTCGCGCGGGATCACAAGACGCTGCTTCAGGAATTGTCCCAGCGCAGGCTCAAGGCGACGCCGCGCTACCGGGTGGTGGCGGAGCACGGGCCAGACCACGCCAAGACGTTCGAGGTGGAGATCGAGCTCCGGGGCGAAATGCTGGGGCGCGGGGCGGGGCGGACGAAGAAGGACGCCGAGCAGTCGGCCGCGAAGCTTGCGCTGGAGGTGATCGCGGCGCGCGCGAGCGACCCCCCGCTCGAAGGATGAACCGGCGCGAGAGGGGGGCCTTTCCTTTGCGGTGCGGGGACGCGGTCCTTAAGCCCCCGCGCATGTCACGCCTCCTCGCGCTCGCCCTCGCCGCGCTCCTCGCGCCCGCGCTCGTCCACGCCGACCCCCCCTCCGGCAAGGGTGGCAAGAAGCCGGCGGGCACGGGCGCGCCCAAGTCCGACCACGGGGCCGATGGAAAGCTTCCCAGCGAGCTCTACGCCACCTTCGTCACCAGCGCCGGCCCCATCGGCGTGCGGCTCTTCCCCGACGCCAAGCCGAACAGCGTCAGGAACTTCGTCGAGCTGGCCGAGGGCAAGAAGGAATGGACCGACCCGCGCACCGGGGCGAAGTCGCACGCGCCGCTCTACGACGGCACCGTGTTCCATCGGGTCATCCCGGGCTTCATGATCCAGGGCGGTGATCCCCTCGGCCAGGGCGTGGGCGGCCCCGGGTACGCCATCCCCGACGAGATCGAGCCGAACGAGACCTTCTTCGGCAAGCCCTGCCAGCTCGCCTACGCCAACTCGGGCCCGAACACCAACGGCTCGCAGTTCTTCATCACGGAAGTAGCGACGCAGCACCTCGACGCGCGCCGGTGCAGCAACAGCCCGTCCGGAACCTGCGGCTACGTGCGCTTCGGCGAGGGCGTGTGCGGCTGCGAGCTCGTCGCCAAGATCGCGCGGGCGGGCAACGGCGCCACCAAGCTCGAGAAGGTCATCATCTCGAAGACGAAGCCCATCTGCGCTGCCGCGCACTGAACCTGTCACTCAACCCCAGCACGAGGGCATCCATGGCCGACCAGACCTACGCCATCTTCAGCACGTCCGCGGGCGACATCACGGTGCAGCTCTGGCCGGACCGCGCGCCCAAGACCGTCGAGAACTTCGTTGGACTGGCGGAGGGCACGCTGGAGTGGACCGACCCCGTCAGCAAGGGGAAGGTGAAGCGGCCGCTCTACGACGGCACCGTCTTCCACCGCGTCATCCCGGAGTTCATGATCCAGGGCGGCGATCCGCTGGGCAACGGCACCGGCGGACCGGGCTTCCGTTTCGCAGACGAGATCCACGCCGACAACCGCTTCGACCGGCCGGGGCTGCTCGCCATGGCGAACGCTGGACCGGGGACGAACGGCTCGCAGTTCTTCATCACCGAGGTGCCCACGCCGCACCTCAACCGCGGCCACACCATCTTCGGCGAGGTGGTGAAGGGCGCCGAGCTGATCTCCAAGATCGCGCGGGCAGGGAACGCCAAGACGAAGCTCACCAAGGTCACCATCACCCGCGGCGTGCAGCCCTGATCCGGTGGTGAAGGAGGCGCCGGTCCAGGCGGGCTTCGTCGCCATTGTCGGGCGGCCGAACGTCGGCAAGTCCACCCTCCTCAACCGGATCCTGGGCGAGAAGATCGCCATCGTCTCGCCCAGGCCGCAGACCACCCGGACGCGCATCCTGGGGGTGTGGAACGGCGAGCGGGCGCAGCTCGCCTTCTTCGACACGCCCGGCCTGCACCGCGCCCAGGGCCCCCTCAACCGGCGCATGGTCGAGGTGGGCCTCACCACGCTCTCCGAGGTGGACGTGGCGCTGCTCCTGGTGGAGGCGGGCACCGGCCCTGGCGGGCGCGTCGAGGTCGGCGAGGGCACCCGCTGGATCGCCGAGGAGGTGGCCCGGAGCGGAAAGCCTGCCGTCCTCGGCATCAACAAGATGGATCGCGCCCCGCGCGAGGCGCTCCTCCCGGTCATCGCCGCCTACAAGGACCTGCACGCCTGGGCCGAGATCGTGCCCTTTTCGGCGCTCACCGGCGAGAACGTCCCAGACCTCCTGGCGACCCTGTCGCGCCTCGTGCCGCCCTCCGAGGCGCCTCTCTTCCCGCCGGACGTCCTGACCGACCAGGCCGAGCGCCAGCTCGCGGCGGAGTACGTGCGGGAAGGGATCATGCTCCTCACGCGGGACGAGGTGCCCTACGCGGCGGCGGTGGAGGTGGAGGAGTTCGACGAGTCGGAGCGCGAGCGCGGGCCGCGCGGGCTGGTGCGCATCTCGGCGATCATCTCCGTCGAGCGCGAGAGCCAGAAGGGCATCGTCATCGGAAAGCGCGGCGCCATGCTGAAGGCCATCGGCACGGCGGCGCGGGAGGGGCTGGAACGGCTCCTCGCCTGCAAGGTGTACCTCTCGCTGCGCGTCCGGGTGGACGAGCGCTGGAGCGAGGGCGAGGCGTCCCTGCGGCGGCACGGCCTGTAGCGGGCGCCTCCGGCTCGCGAGCCCCCTCGCGCACGGGAGGCCCCCAGGGCCCCCCGCGCCGGGCCCTCCGCCGTGCTAACACACCCCCGTGGCCCGCCCTCTCATCGCCCTCGTCGGACGGCCGAACGTCGGCAAGTCCACCCTGTTCAACCGGCTCGCGGGCAAGCGAGCGGCGATCGTCGAGAACGTGCCCGGGGTCACCCGCGACCGCAACTACGTGGACGCCGAGTGGGATGGACGGGCGGTCGCGTTCGTCGACACGGGCGGCTTCGAGCCCGGCTCGCGCGATGCGATGATGGAGCTCGTACGCCGTCAGGCGCAGCTCGCCGTGGACGAGGCCTCGGCGGTGATCCTGGTCGTCGACGCACGGGAGGGGCTCACCGAGGTCGACGCGGACGTGGCGCGCATGCTGCGGCGCTCCGGGAAGCCCATCTTCGTCGCCGCCAACAAGGTCGACGACGCGAAGCACGAGGGGGAGATGCCCCTCGCCGACTTCCACCGGCTGGGGCTGGGGGACGTCCATCCCATCTCGGCGGAGCACGGCCGCGGGACGGGCGACCTGGTGGAGGCGGTGCTGGGGGCGCTCGGGCCTGAGGCGGAGGCCTCGGCCCCGCCGGCCGACGAGGTCGAG
This sequence comes from Myxococcales bacterium, assembly GCA_038320275.1. GTDB lineage: Bacteria > Myxococcota > Myxococcia > Myxococcales > Anaeromyxobacteraceae > Anaeromyxobacter_A. Next base: position 7,078 of record JBBQEB010000136.1, read on the forward strand.
CCGGTGGAGGTCGATCCGGACGGGTCGCCGGAGGATCCGGGCGAAGCGCCCCGCGGCCCCATCCGCCTCGCCATCGTGGGGCGGCCGAACGTCGGCAAGAGCACGCTCGTGAACGCGATGCTGGGCGAGGAGCGCTTCGTCGTCTCGGAGGTAGCCGGGACCACGCGCGACGCCATCGACACTGCCCTCGCGCACGGCGGGCAGGACTTCATCGTCACCGACACGGCTGGCATCCGCCGCAAGAGCTCCATCGCCCAAAAGGTGGAGGCCTACTCGGTGGTGCGGGCGATGCGGTCCATCGACGAGGCGGAGGTGGTGGCGTGCCTCCTCGACGCCGGCGAGGCCGGGGTGGAGCAGGACGCCCGACTGCTCGGACTGGTGGCGGAGAAGGGCAGGGCGCTCGTCATCGTCGTGAACAAGTGGGACCTCGCCGAGCGCGAGGGGGCGACCCAGGCCTGGTACCGCGACGAGCTGCACAAGCGGCTGCCCTTCGTGGCCTGGGCGCCGATGATCTTCATCTCCGGCCGCACCGGGAAGGGCGTGGCGAAGGTGCTCGACACCGCTGCGCGCCTCGTCCAGCAGCACCGCGCCCGCTTCCCGACCCACGCCATGAACGAGCTGCTCGCGGAGCTGCAGGTGGCCCACCCGGCACCCTTCGCGCGCGGACGGCCGGTGAAGCTCTACTACGTGGCGCAGGTCGCCTACGCGCCGCCCACCTTCGTCGTGCAGTGCAACCGGCCGGAAGGGCTGGCCGACGGCTACAAGCGCTACGTGGAGAACCGCTTCCGCGAAGCCTTTGGCCTCGAGGTGCCGATGCGGATCGTCTACAAGGAGCGCAAGCGGCGGAGCCGTCCTCCCCCCGGAGGAAAGGGCTCTTACTGATAGCGGAGACCGCTTGATATGATCCCTGCTGCGGCGCACGCTGCCTGCCTGCGCCGGGCGGACTCGTCGGTCCGCTGCTCGACGTACCTTTCAGGTACGCCTCCGCTGCTCCCTCCTCGTGCGCCCGGCTCGTCGACGGCATCGTGTGCCTCGCGACGGGCTCACACCAAGCGGGCTCCGCCTCACTCGGCTTCCGGCTCCTCTGCTTCCTCCGCCTCTTCCGCCTCCTCCTCCGCCCCCTCGGGAAGCTCGGGCTCGACGACCTCCGGCTCCTTGGCCGCCCGCCTGCGCTCCGCCGCCGGAGCCTTGACCACGGGCGCCTGGCGAGGGTCCGCGCCGCACTTCGGGCAGACCGCGTCAGCCTTCTTCAGATCGTAGAACTTGATCGAGCACTTCCAGCAGGTGTGCTTGACCCCGAGATCCTTGGCAGGCATGTGCTCCCCGGCGCGCGCGGCGCTCCCGTCGTGAGACGGGCGCCTTTATCGCAGGAGCGCGGCGCCCGTCAAACCCCTGCCCGCCGTGGCCCTCCTCGCGACGCGCCCGCCAGGCTGCTATAGGCAGCCGCATGCAGCCCGGGATGGACGCGAAGGAGAGGGCCTCGCGCCTGGAGCGGAAGCTCCTTCGTGCGGCGTCCCAGGCGGTCCAGGACTTCGAGCTGATCGCCGAGGGCGACCGGATCCTGGTGGCCGTGTCGGGAGGGAAGGACAGCTACACGCTCCTCCACCTGCTGCAGCGGTTGCGAGAGCGAGCCCCGGTGACGTTCGAGCTGGTCGCGGTGAACCTCGATCAGGGCCAGCCAGGCTTCCCGGCCGAGACGCTGGAGCGTCACTTCCAGGCGGTGGGCGTGCCCTACCGCATGCTGCGCCAGGACACCTACTCCATCGTGAAGCGCCTCGTCGCGCCGGGGAGGACCACCTGTCCGGTCTGCTCGCGGCTCCGGCGTGGCATCCTCTACAACGCGGCGGTGGAGCTGGGCTGCAACACGATCGCCCTCGGCCACCACCGCGACGACCTCGTCGAGACGCTGCTCCTCTCTGCCCTGTATGCCGGCGCGCTGAAGAGCATGCCCGCGAAGCTGCGCTCGGACGACGGCCGGAACGTGATCATCCGGCCCATGTGCTACGCGGCCGAGGAGGACGTCGCCGCCTTCGCGGAGCTGATGTCATTCCCCATCGTGCCCTGCGACCTCTGCGGCTCGCAGCCCAACCTTCGGCGTCGCCGGGTGAAGGGGCTCCTCGCCGAGCTGTCGCGGGAGCATCCCGCCGTGAAGGGCAATCTCCTGCACGCGCTCGGCAAGGTGGTGCCCACGCACCTCCTCGACCGGAAGCTGCTGGCCCGCCTGGAGAGCTCGGGCACTCCGGATCCCTGGCTCGACGAGGAGGACGAGGATGCCTGCGAGGTCTCCGAGCCCCCGTCGGAGGGACTGATCGCCATCCGCCGGGCCGAGGGGGGTGGGGGGTGACCGATGCCGCCCGATATCGACGCGCCTTGTCGAGCGTTTCTCCCGCCGAGGAGTAGGATCGCGAACGTGAAGTTCTCCTGCCAGAGCTGTGGCCGCGCGTACGTCGTGGCCGACGATGGGGTGAAGGGGCGCGCCTTCAGGATGAGGTGCAAGCGCTGCGGCGAGGCGATCACCGTCCGACCGGAGCCGGGAGAAGCGGCCGCCGGCCGACGCCCGGAGCCGGCGCAGCCCGCTCGCCCGGACGGTGGCGCCGGCCGCGTTCCGGAGCTCGAGCCCGGTGGATCCCCGACCGCGATGCGGTCCGCGCAAGGCCACGACCGGCCGGCGACCCGAAGCACCTTCGACCCCTTCGCCGGGCTCGACACCGGTGCGCCGGAGGAGCCCGAGTCGCCGGGGGCGCCGCGGGGCGGAGGCTCGAGCTCGCCCACCCCTCGAAGCACTTTTGCCTCGGGCGCGCCATCCCAGGCCCGCCCCGCGCCCATCGAGCTGGGCCGGCCTCTCGACGGGCCCGAGGAGGAGGACACCGTGGAGCAGGAGCTCCAGCGCAAGGCCTCGGCTCAGGCGGTGGGCTCCACGGGAGAGCCGGCCCATCGAGCCCCGGCGGCGACCCGCGCCACCCTCGAACCCACGCCCGGCTCGACCCCGGCGCCGGTTCTCGCGCCGGGTGCAGCGGAGCACCCGATGCCCGAGCTCCCGGCCGCCGGGCGGAGGTGGCCGTTCCTTCCCCTCGCCGCAGGCGTCGTCGTTCTCGTGCTCGCCGCGCTGGCGTATCTGTCGACCCGCTCCGATCCGCCGGCCCGGCGCGACCCCGCCACGCCGCCGGGCGTCGAGGGCGTGCAGGGGGGCGGGCCGGCCAAGCCGCCTCCGTGACGGGCGCTCCCGGCGCACCCGAGGTCGCGAGCCCGCGGGCCCTGGCGCCCCTCATCGACCACACCTTCCTGCGGCTGGATGCCGGGCCGGAGGACATCGCGCTCGCGTGCGACGAGGCGATGGAGCACGGGTTCGCTGGCGTCTGCGTGCGCGAGGCGTTCCTGCCGCTCGTCGTGCGGAGGCTGGCGGGGAGCGGTCCACGCCCCGTCGCGGTGGCGGACTTCCCGCTCGGCGCCGGAGAGCCGCGCGCGCGGGCCGAGGAGGTGCG
>JBBQEB010000137.1:0-10383 GCA_038320275.1 Myxococcales bacterium
GGAGGGCTCGCTCCAGCCGGAGCTGAGCTTCGCGCTCGCCCGCCGGAACGGAGTGGATCTCGGCCATGCGAACGTCGAGGCGCTGCGCGCCGCTTACGACTTCACCGACCTCCAATCCTTTCTCGACCTCTACTACGCCGGCGCGAGCGTTCTCCGGACCGAGGAAGACTTTCACGACCTCGCCTGGGCCTACCTCGAGGGAGCGGCGAAGCAGCACGTCCTGCGGGCCGAGATCTTCTTCGACCCGCAGACCCACACCGCGCGAGGCGTGCCGCTCGCGACGGTGGTGGCAGGGCTCGCCCGCGCCTGCGAGGAGGCGCGGGAGCTCGGGGTGAGCACGGGGCTCATCCTGTGCTTCCTGCGCCACCTCGACGAGGCCTCGGCCTTCCAGACCCTCGAGGAGGCGCTCCCCCACCGCGACCAGATCCTCGGCGTGGGGCTCGACTCGGGCGAGAGGGGAAACCCGCCCGAGCGGTTCGCGCGCGTCTTCGCGCGCTGCCGCGAGCTGGGCTTCCGCCTGGTCGCCCATGCGGGCGAGGAGGGCCCCGCCGCGTACGTCCGGACCGCGCTCGACGTCCTGCGGGTGGAGCGCATCGACCATGGCGTCCGCTGCCTCGAGGATCGGTCCCTGGTCGAGCGCCTCGCGCGCGAGCGCATCCCGCTCACCGTCTGCCCGCTCTCCAACGTGCGCCTGCGCGTCTTCTCACGCATGGAGGATCACGTCCTCGGGCGCATGCTCGAGGACGGCCTCGCCGTCACCGTGAACTCGGACGACCCGGCCTACTTCGGCGGCGACCTGAACGAGAACTTCACGCAGGCGTTCGCCGCCCTGCGCCTCGGCGCGGACGCCGCCTACTCCCTCGCGCGAAACGGGTTCGAGGCCGCCTTCGTGGAGCCCGCCGAGCGCAGGCGCTTCGTGGAACGGCTGGACGCCTACGCCTCTGGCTTCGAGCGGGCGCGCTGAGTCATGAGCGCTCCTCCTACCGCCGCCGCCGTCGACGAGGGCTACCTGCGCAGGTCCTTCGAGGTGGCGCGCCGCGCCCTCGAGCACGGAAACCACCCCTTCGGCGCGATCCTGGTCGGGCCGGACGGAGACGTGCTGCTGGAGGTCGAGAACGGCTACCTGCCGGATCGCGACATGACGGCGCACGCGGAGAGAGTGCTGGCGACGCGCGCCTCGCGCGAGCACGGCCCCGCCTTCCTGGCCCGCTGCACGCTCTACAGTTCGGCCGAACCGTGCGCGATGTGCGCCGGGGCGGCGTACTGGGCCGGCATCGGCCGCGTCGTGTATGCCCTGAGCGAGCGCCGGCTGAAGGAGATCACCGGCAGTCATCCGGAGAACCCCACCCTCGACCTCCCGTGCCGCGCCGTGCTCGCGGCGGGGCAGCGCAAGGTGGAGGTGGAGGGTCCGCTCCTCGAGGACGAGGCCGCCGCGGTCCACCAGGGCGTGTGGGAGCGGAGGGAGTAACCCGGCCGCCAGCGCTACATCACGCCCTGGTACACCGGACCGAAGGGCGCGCGCTTCACGAACTGCCCAGCTCCCGGTTCGGCCCTGAGATCCCCGTCCGCCCAGACGTGGCGGCCGCGCGCCAGCGTGTGAACCACCACGCCCTTCACCTCGCGCCCTTCCCAGACCGAGAAGTCGGTGCGCTGGTGCTGGGTGCGCGCCGAGAGCGTCTTCGTCCGCGCGGGGTCGAGGACGATGACGTCCGCGTCGGCGCCCGGCTCGAGCGAGCCCTTCCTCGGCCAGAGGTTGAACACCCGGGCCGCGTTCGTGGACGTGAGCGCCACGAAGCGCTCGGGCGTGAGCCGCGAGCCGTTCACCCCCAGCTGCCAGAGGACGTGGAGCCGGTCCTCCACGCCCCCGCAGCCGTTCGGAATGCGCGTGAAGTTCCCGAGCCCGAGGCGCTTCTGCTCCTTCGTGAAGCAGCAGTGGTCGGTCCCGGTCGTGCCGAGGTCGCCAGCGTCGACTGCCCGCCAGAGCGCCTCCTGGTGACGGGCGGGCCGATAGGGCGGGCTCATCACATGGCCCGCCGCGAAGTCGAAGTCCGTGCTCTCGTACACCGACGCGTCGATGGCGAGGAACCCGGGCAGCGTCTCCCCGACGATCTTCGCACCGCGCGCGCGCGCCTGCCCGATGGCCTCCGCCGCGCCGGCCGCCGACACGTGCACCACGTAGAGCGGAACGTCGAGCACCTCTGCCATCGTCACCGCGCGGAAGGTGGCCTCAGCCTCGCACTGCGGCGGGCGAGAGAGGACGTGGCCGCGAGGGCCGGTGATGCCCTCGGCGAGGAGCTTCGCCTGGAGATGCGCGATGAGGTCGCCGTTCTCGGCGTGGATCTGGGGCAGCGCGCCGAGCTCGCGACAGCGCAGGAAGCCCTCGATGACAAGCTCGTCGGGCAGCATGAGCCCGCCTTTGTAGGCGAGGAAGAACTTGAAGCTCGTGACGCCGTGCTCGCGGACGAGGGGCTCCATCTCCGCCGCGAAGCGCTCGCCCCACCAGGAGACGGTCATGTGAAGCCCGTAGTCGATGCAGGCGCGGCGGGCCCATCCCTGCCAGCGCGCGAGCGCCTCGATGGGCGGCTCGCCCCGGTCCGGCCCGACGAAGTCGATGAGGGTCGTGGTCCCGCCGGCGGCGGCGGCGGCGGTGCCGGACGCGAAATCGTCGGCGACGACGGTGCCCATCATGGGAAGCTGGAGGTGGGTGTGCGGGTCGATCCCGCCCGGCATCACGAAGCACCCGCCGGCGTCGATCGCCTCCGCACCGGGGGGCGCGACGATGCCCTCCGCGACGGATGCGATCTGCCCCTCGCGGCAGAGCACGTCCGCGCGGCGCCGGCCGGCCGCCGTCACCACCGTGCCCCCGCGAACCAGGATGTCGGTCATGGGGTGCTTCTTCCTGGGATGCGGCTCCCCCGTCAAGCGCGGCGTCGTCGGGGAGTCGGGCCTGGACGAGAGGGTGAATGGTATGATGCGCGGCCCACGTCCTCTCACGCCCCGGATCCCGCCGCCCGTGACCGCCCCGACCCTCCTCGTCCGAGACGCCGCGCTCGTCGCCACCTTCGACGGCGACCGCCGCGAGCTGCGCGACACGTCCATCTTCGTGCGCGGGAACGTCGTCGAGGCCATCGGCCCACTCGCCGAGCTGCCGCGCGCCGCCGACGAGGTCCTCGATGCCCGGGGGCACCTGGTCGTGCCCGGGCTCGTCAACACGCACCATCACATGTGCCAGTCGCTGACCCGCGCCGTTCCTGCGGTGCAGGACGCCGAGCTCTTCTCCTGGCTGTCCGGCCTCTATCCCATCTGGGCCCGGCTCACGCCCGAGATGATCCGCGTCGCGACGCAGGTCGCGATGGCCGAGCTCCTCCTCTCCGGCTGCACCACCACCAGCGATCACCTCTACATCTACCCGAACGGCATCCGGCTCGACGACAGCATCGAGGGCGCCCGCGCGGCGGGGATGCGCTTCACGGCGACGCGCGGGTCGATGAGCGTCGGGCGCAGCAAGGGCGGCCTTCCGCCCGACGAGGTGGTGGAGCGCGAGGACCACGTCCTGCGCGAGACCGAGCGGCTCATCGGCGCCTACCACGACCCTCGTCGCGGCTCCATGCTGCAGATCGCGGTCGCGCCCTGCTCGCCGTTCACCGTGAGTCAGGAGCTCATGCGCGATTCGGCGCAGCTCGCCCGCTCCCACGGCGTACGCCTCCACACGCACCTCGCCGAGAACGACCACGACGTCGCCTACACGCGCGAGAAGTTCGGCTGCACGCCCGCCGAGTACGCGGAGAGGCTGGGCTGGCTGGGTCCGGACGTCTGGCACGCACACTGCGTCAAGCTGGACGCCCCCGGCAGGAAGCGCTTCGCGGAGACCGGCACGGGCGTCGCGCACTGCCCCTCGAGCAACATGCGGCTCGCGAGCGGCATCGCGCCGGTGCTGGCGATGCGCGAGGCCGGCGTCGCGGTCGGGCTCGGCGTCGATGGCAGCGCCAGCAACGACGCGGCGCAGATGGTGGCGGAGGCGCGCCAGGCGATGCTGCTTCAGCGGGTGGGTGTCGCGCTGGAGCCGTTCGGCTGCGACCGCGGACCCTCGGCGATGACGGCGCGAGACGCGCTCACGCTCGCCACCCGGGGAGGCGCACAGGTCCTCGGACGCTCGGACATCGGTCACCTGGCGCCAGGGATGTGCGCGGATCTTGCGCTCTTCGACCTCGACACGGTGGCCTTCGCTGGGGGCGCCGTGCACGATCCCCTGGGCGCGCTCCTCCTCTGCGCCTCCGCGCAGGCGGCCTACACGGTGGTGGACGGCCGGGTGGTGGTGCGTGAGGGGCGGCTCTGCTCGTTCGAGCTCGAGCCGGTGGTCCGGCGCCACGTGGAGCTCGCGCGCGAGCTCGTCGCAGGCGGGTGAGCGCGGCGGCGCGAGCTCGCGGACCGCGCCGTCGTCTTCGACACACCGGTGTGGCAACGCCCGCAGCCGGCTCCCGACGGCCGCGACGACGCGCGACGCGACGGGCGCTGGCGTTCGGCGTCGCGAAGGGGAACGCGACCACGCCCGCCCTGGACGGCCAGCGCCCGCTCGGTGAAGATACCGGTGCTCGCAACAGGAGAGGGACGGACGCCATGTACTCCGTGTACATCAACGAAGGGTATGCTGGGTCCTTCGCCACGGCCGCAGAGGCGATGGTCCATGTCGACGAGGCAGCCCGCCCATACGGGAGTCGCTGGAAGGTCACCGATCCGTTCGGCAATCTGTACGCGCAGAGCTGAGGTCCACACGTCGCACCGGGGTGTGCCTTGTCGGACGGTCGGCCGTCGAGGACCCGGCGCGCCGTGCGCTCCCTGGGTGCCGCTCCGGCGTGGCAGACCCGGCCGCTCGTAGGTGCGGCCCCGGACTCGGCGCGCGACTATGTCTCACGGGCGCCGTGGGTCGCGGCCGGGGGAACGACATGACTTCATCCAGGCAGCCCTCACGCAACAGCACCTCACTCGCCCTCGGCGCAGCGCTGCTCGCGCTGGCCGGCTGCGGCGGCACGAGCTCCAACGCCATCAACGCCTCTGGGGACGCGGGGTCCCTCACGGACGGCGGATCCCTCCCGGATGGCGGTGTGGGGATGAACGACGGCGGCGCGGGCACCGATGGCGGGCCGGGGGCCACCAGCCTGGTGAGCCATCCCCAGAACCCGGCAGGCGGGCTCTTCCTGTCCTCGTGGTACCCGCCGAACGGCACCGATGCCGACGAGTACGCTTACGACGACTTCACCCTGCCCGCGACGCACGCCATCACCCAGGTGGCTTGGCGCGGCGGTTACCTGCGTGGCGGGTCGCAGGTTACCGGCTTCACCATCACCATTTTTCCTTCCCTCGCCGACGGCACCCAGCCGCAGACCGGGAACCCCCAGCTGGCCGAGAGCCCTCTCGCCGCGTACAAGGTGACCGGGAGCGCGGGTCAGACGCCGGCGGGCACGATCGCCGGGATCGCCTTCTACGATTACTCTTTCACCCTCCCGACCCCGTTCCAGGCGACCGGCGGAACCAAGTACTGGATCCGCATCGAGGGAGAGCAGCCTTCCCAGCCGGACTGGGGGATGGCTAGCGCGACCGGCGGCGACGGGATGTACTTCCGGTTCCAGACCGGGGCGGCGAGGTTCAGCACCATCAAGAGCGGCGACCTCGCCTTCACGCTCCGATGAACGCCCGGCCCCTCCAATCTCACGATCCGTGACTTTCGTCGTCCTCACGGAAAGTGAGAACGGGGGTTTTGCGCGGTTCTCACGGCGCGTGACAAGCGGCTCGAAGGCGAGTGTGGAGGGTCGCTCTTCGAGGGCGGCCACCTGCGGCGGCCTTCGCCCAGGGTAAACCGCCGCGGCGGGTACGCCAGGCCACGCCGAGCCAGCCGTGCGCCTTGCCTCTGCCCACGGCGAACGGCCGCCGCGCGCACGCAGCGCCAGCCGCCCCCTCTGCTTTCGCTCCAGGAAACGGCCGCGGTGCGTACGCCACGCCACGCCAGCCGTGCGCTCGGCCTTCACTCAGGGCAAACCGGAAGGGCTGACGTACGGCCCTGCCAGCCGCTCGCGCTTCATGCCCCGCGCTTGCGCCGCACCGTGATCGACTCGCCGCCCACCCCCCAGTTGTCGGTCTCGACCTCCTCGATCACGACCACGGTGGTGGCGGGGTTCTTCCCGAGCTTGTCGCGCAGCAACTCTGTGACGCCGCGGATGAGCTCCGCCTTCTGCTCGGTGGTGGCGCCCTCGCGGGTGATCTTGATGTTCACGTAAGGCATGGCGCGTTCTCCTCTGGATGTGTCGTGGGCTCAGCCGGACGGGGTCGAATGGATCGGTGCGGCGATGAGGGCGCCCCCGATGGCGACCGCCGCGGCGGCCGCCAGCACCGCCGGGCGCGTGTCCCCCGCCCGGCGCGACACCCAGCCGGCGAGCGTCGGGCCCAGGATCTGCCCCACCCCGTAAACGGCGGTGAGCGTTCCCACGATACGCCCGGGCGAGGTGGGGGCGAGGCTGCGGCCCGCGGCCATGGCGAGCGTCACGATGCCGATGAAGGTCCCGCCGAAGAACGCCGCGGACACCAGCGCCGCCGCCGCCGAGCTCGACAGGGCGGCCAACGCCATACCCGCCGCCTGAACCGCAAGCGCCAGCGCCAGCGTCGTCCTGAGCCCGAGCTTCCGGCCCACGGCGGCCCAGGCGATGGCCGAGGGCGCCGCGCACAGCCCGGCCAGCACCCACGTCCAGGGCGCCAGCGCTTCGAGGCCGGGCGTGCGGCGCACGGCAGCGACGGAGAAGGTGCCGCTCACGATGTAGCCGAGCCCCTCCAGGAAGTAGGCCACCGAGAGGCGTCCCAGCCCGAAGCCCAGCTCCGGCGCGCCGGAGCTAGCCGCCAGGGCCGTCGCGGCCCCGGGCAGGAGCGCGGGAGGCGGCCCCACCGCGAGCCCGCGCCAGCCGGGGAGCACCAGGGCCGCCGCAGCGGCCGCGAGAAGGAGCCAGGGCGGAGCGAAGCCCAGCCGCTCCGGCACCAGGGCGGCCACCGTCCCGGAGAGCGCGATCCCGCAGCCCACGCCGGCGTAGAGCACCCCTGCCCGCGGCTTCGCCGCCTCCAGCGCGACTGCTGACGCCAGCACGAAGACGAGCCCGCTCGCGCAGCCGGCCGCAAAGCGCAGCACCGCCCACGCGGGCACGGAGGTGGTGAGCGCGCCCAGCCCGGTCGCGAGCACCGTCACCGCGAGCCCAGCCCGCAGCGCCGCGACGCGCGACGCGCGCCCCGCCAGCTCGCGCGCGAGGAGCACGCCGGCGAGGTAGCCCGCGAGGTTGCCCGAGGCGAGTAGGCCCGCCACGTCGTCCCCCACGCCGAGCGCGCGCTGGGTGGGCGGCAGGAGCGCCGTGTACGCGAATCGCCCGATGCCCATGGCGGCGGCCAGCGCCAGCGCGCCCTCCCCTGCCCGGAGCAGCCCTGCGCCGGCCTCGGCGGCGGCTCGCCCGCCAGCGTGGGGGACGGTCACGGCGGCCCCTCTCGCCTGCGCGTCAGGCGCCACGCCCGCAGGATGAGCGCGAGGCCCAGCCATAGCCCCAGCGCGGCCACCGGCAGCATGGCGAGCCGCGGCCAGACGAAGGCAAGGACGGAGAGTACGATGAGCGCGAGCCCGCCGCCCAGGGCGACGCGCGCCTCGGCGGGCCCCAGCATCCGCTGCCCGGTGAGCGCTGCGCCCACCACGTGCCCGAGCCGGAGGGCGCCGGCCGTGGCGGTGCCAGGATCGGCCTTCACCCACCGTTCCTGTGGCCGCTCGGCCTGCACCACGCGCGCCCCGGTCCGGCCGCGCCGGAGCACCACCTCGGTCGCCGTCCGGAGATCTTCCAGGTAGTGCAGCTCCAGGTCTCCCGCGACGCCGTCGTCCTCCACCGTCACGTCGAGCTCGTAGTTCCCGATCCAGCTCGCCACGTTGAGGTTCGAGGACCCGATGCGCGCCCAGTGGCCGTCCGCGACGGCGGTCTTGGCATGCATCATCGGTCCGTTCCACTCGTAGATGCGAACCCCGGCCTCCAGCAGCGGGCGGTAGCCGGCGCGCGACACCGCCGCCACCAGGGCGAGGTCGCTCGCCCCCGGCACGAGGAGCCGCACGTCCACCCCGTCCCGGGCGGCGGCGCGCAGCGCCTCGACGTAGGTGGAGGTGGCGAGGAAGTAGGCGTCGGTGAGGAACAGCGTCTTCCGCGCCAGCCCCGACACGAGCAGATCGAGCCGGAAGAGCCCGGCCTGGTTCGGCACGGTGGGCAGCACGCGCACCGAGACCTCGCCCACCCTCCCGCCCTCGCCGGCCGGTGCCAGCTCGCCGGCCTCCAGTTCCTCGCCGCCCGCTGCTCGCCAGGTCACCGCGAACGCCCGGACCACGTCGATGGCCGCCGGGCCGCGCAGCTCCACTCCGGTGTCGCGCCACTCGGGCAAGCCCCGCCGCGCGTCGGCGGTCCAGCGATCGCTCACGCAGAGTCCCGATACGAACGCCACCTCGCCGTCCACCACCAGCGCCTTGCGGTGGTCGCGCGAGAGGATCTCGAGCGGCCGATCGAGCCGGGGCGGGTTGAAGGCGCGCACCGCCACCCGGGACGCGGCGAGCGAACGCGCCAGCCGCCGCGAGCCCTCCCCGAAGCCGCCCAGCCAGTCGTAGAGGACGCGCACCCGCACGCCCTGACGCGCCCGCTCGGCGAGCGCGTCGGCGAAGCGTCGCCCGATCCCGTCGTCGGCGAGGATGTAGTTTTCGAGCTCGATGCTCTGCCGCGCCGACCCGATCGCCTCGAGCCAGGCGGGGTAGTTCTCGCTCGCGTTCCGGAGCACCTTCACGGCGTTCCCGGCGACGAGCGGCGCGCCGGAGGTGCGCGAGAGGGTTTGCTCCGCCAAACCCCGGAGGGCGAGGCGGTCGGTGGCCGGCGGCGTGAAGCGTGGAGAGTCGAGGGGCCGGGCCTTCCACACGTTCACGACCTCCCCTTCGCTGGGCCTGCCAGCCTACCGGACCTCTACCTCGACGGTGAGCGCGATCCCGTCCGACCCCTCCACCTACCTCGGCTTGCTCACCCTCGCCTCCCTGGAGATCGTCGCTCGACTCGGTCATCACCTCGGTCGGCATGGCGCAGCGCGTGCCGGTCGCGATCGCGGCCATGGCAATCGCCTTGCCGGTCATGCTCGCCTCCGCGGGGGAGCCTCGCCGCCTTCGTCGAGCGCCACTCCAGCATGAAGGTCTTCGCGCTGAGCTTCCCCGTGCTCACTGGCGTGCTGCTCGTCGCCGAGGGCTAGGTTCCGGGAGGTTCGCACCTCGCGCAGAGGCGCAAGGCAGGACAGCTTCTATTGCAGCGCGCCCGGCCACCAGCGGACCGCGCAGTGGGCTCCGAACGTCCCCAGCGCCGGCCCCGACGTCTCGGAAATCTGGAACAGCGTTCCGTCCCAGCCCACGTCCAGCCGGCGCGGCTGCGCGGTGACGCCCGCCTCCGGCGCACGGTCCGGCACCACCACCGTCCCGCAGCTCTCGCCGGCGGAGGTGATGATCTCGAAGCGCGCCGCGTCCGCGGTGGTGGGGCCGCCAGCCGTGGGGAGGACCGCGTAGGCCCGGCCGCCGAGCACGCTCGCGAGCCGGGTGCTGGGCCGCGCCGCGAGCCACGCCGGCAGAGGCTCTGCCGTGCCCACGCCGTCGGAGATCACCGCCAGCCAGCCGGTCGAGTCGCCGACCGCGATCCGGCCATCGAGGAGGAGGCGCAGCCGCGGGGAGAAGCTCGCGTACCCCTGCGCGGAGCCCGCCGGAACGTCGAACCAGGGCGTGAGCGCCGCCCCATCGGCATCGTACCAGCGCGCGCGGGCGGCCGGCATGGTGGGCGTGAGCACGAGCACGTTCCCGCTCGCCCAGGCCACCTGCACGGCGGTGGGGTGCGCATCGAGGGTGACCGACCGCGTGGCGCTGCCGCCGGCTGAGACCCAGATGAGCTGCGTCGGTCCCAGCGACGTCGCGTCCTGCGCGCGCCCGAGCAGCACGCTCCCGCCGCTCGCGTCCGGCGAGCTGGAGACCGCGAACACGGGGAGCTGGCCCAGGGAGGCGCCGCTCGCGTCCCACGATGCGAGCCCCACCGCGGGCGGCGGCAGGTGAACCATGCCGCGCCAGCCTATTGCGGTAGGATGGAACGAGGCGTCCAGCTCCACGGACGACAGATAAAGACCGTCGAGGCGTCCCTGGGAGTTGGTGCCGTCGCTCGACGAAAGCTCCACCCAGTCGGACGTGGAATGGAACCCGAAGGCCACCTGGCCGCTCGGGCTCGACGTGGCGAAGGAGCAGGCGGCGTGCGTCCCGGTGTCGAAGGTGCGCTCCAGCGCGGCGCTGAGCGCGGGCCGCAGCGCGTCACAGGT
>JBBQEB010000138.1:0-10179 GCA_038320275.1 Myxococcales bacterium
TGCCGGGTTGCAGCCACTGGGCGGCGCACGCACACCACGTCCTCTTTCGCTCGCACGGCGGCGGTGACGACCCGGACAACCTCGCCGCCTTGTGCGCCTACCATCACCTGCGCTGCGTCCACGGCGGCTTCCTCGGCGTGGCGGGCCGCGCGCCCGCGCTGCGGTGGTCCCTCTGCGGCGAGCCGTGGGACGGGCCGCGGCCGTGACCTCGCGCCTATCCGGAGGCCCCCCTGCCGGTCGCTGGATGCGCCCGTCCACCAGCGCGTCGCGGTCAATGAGGGAGAGCAGCATCCGCGGGTCGATGGCGACGAAGGGCACCTTGTCGAAGCGAGGCCGGGCCGGGAAGTCCTCGGCAGGGAGCCCGACGATGCCCAACTCGGCCGCGTCGCCCTCCTGCGACGCCGGCCGCAAGGAGACGCTCGACCCTCCACCCGAGCTCGCGGCCGGGATTCCTGGTCGCAGTCGGCCGTCACTATCAGTCCGCCGCCGCCCGCAGGCCCGGCGCCTCGCGGCCTGTGCTGGCCACGTACTCGCCGTAGCCCCCGCCGTACGCCCGGGCCTCGCCCGGCGTGAGCTCGAGCACGCGGTTGGAGAGCGCGCGCAGGAAGCGCCGGTCGTGCGAGACGAACAGCATCGTCCCCTCGAACCCGGAGAGCGCCGCGATGAGCATGTCCTTCGTGCCCACGTCGAGGTGGTTGGTGGGCTCGTCGAGCACGAGGAAGTTGGGCGAGTCGTAGAGGATGCGGGCTAGCACGAGCCGCGCCTTCTCGCCGCCGGACAGCACGCGGCATGACTTGTCGATGTCGTCGCCAGAGAAGCCGAAGCAGCCGGCCAGCGACCGCAGCGAGCCCACCGAAGCGCGCGGAAATGCGTCCTGGAGGGTGTCCCAGACGGTCTTGGCCGGGGAGAGCAGCTCCATGGCGTGCTGCGCGAAGTAGCCCATCTTCACGCTCCCGCCCACGGTCACCCCGCCGGAGTCGGGGCGTCCCTCGCCGGCCACCAGCTTCAAGAGCGTCGACTTTCCAGCGCCGTTGGCGCCCATGACGCACCATCGCTCGCCGCGGCGCACCAAGAGGTCGAGCCCGTCGTACACCTTGCGCGCGCCGTACGCCTTGCGGACTCCGACCAGCTTCGCGACGTCCTCGCCGGAGCGCGGGCCAGGGTGGAAGTCGAAGAGGACGGTCTTGCGGTGCTTGGGCGGCTCCACCTTCTCGATCTTCTCCAGCTTCTTCACGCGCGACTGCACCTGCGCGGCGTGCGACGCCCGCGCCTTGAAGCGCTCGATGAAGGCGAGCTCCTTCTTGAGCGTCGCCTGCTGGCGGTCGAACTGCGCCTGCTGGTGCGAGTCCGCGATGGCCCGCTCCCGCTCGTAGAAGTCGTAGTCGCCGGAGTAGCTCGTGAGCTCACCGCCGTCGATCTCGACGATCCGCGAGACGACCCTGTTCATGAACTCCCGGTCGTGCGAGGTCATGAGCAGCGCGCCCGGGTAACCGCGCAGGAAGCCCTCCAGCCAGATGATCGACTCGAGGTCGAGGTGGTTGGAGGGCTCGTCCAGGAGCATCGCGTCGGGCCGCATGAGGAGCACGCGCGCGAGGGCCACCCGCATCTTCCAGCCGCCCGAGAGCGCTCCCACGTCGCCATCCATCGCCTCCGGCGAGAAGCCGAGGCCGGCCAGGATCTCCCTCGCGCGCGCATCGAGCGCGTAGCCGCCGAGCTCGTCGAAGCGCGCCTGCACGTGGCCGAAGCGATCGACCAGCTCTTCCATCTCGTCGGCGCGGGCGGGATCGGCGAGCGCGTGCTCCAGCTCGGCGAGCTCGGCCGCGACTTGCGAGACCGGCCCGGCGCCGTCCATCACCTCGGCCACCGCCGAGCGGCCGTTCATCTCGCCGACGTCCTGTCCGAAGTGCCCGATCGTCACGCCCCGGTCGATGGAGACCTGGCCTTCGTCGGGCTCCTCCTCGCGCAGGACGAGACGGAAGAGGGTGGACTTGCCAGCCCCGTTCGGACCGACGAGCCCCACCTTCTCGCCCCGGTGGAGCGCTGCCGACGCTTCCAGGAAGAGGATCTGCCGCCCATGCTGCTTCGCGATGTTGTCGAGCCGGATCAAGGGGCGCTTCCTAGCATGCGAGGGGTGGTTGCGTCAGCGGCGCGGGGAAGGAGCCCCACGTCGCCGCCCGGTGGTGGGAGGGGCTGCGCTAAGCTCCAGCCGTGCACGCGGCTCCCGAAGCGCCTTCCCCGCCCCTCCGCGAGGCGCGGCTGCCCGGGATCCTCGTCGACCTGTTCATCCGCTACCCGTGATCGAGGCCACCTCCATGACCAGATCCACCGTCTTTCGCGCGCTCGCCGCGGCCGCCATCGCCGCCGCCGCATCGCCCTCCCGCGCTGCCCCGCGGGCGAGCCCGGGGATCCTCCACCAGCTCAACAGCGCGGTGGAGGGCGTGCTCGCGCGCGTCTCCCCGGCGGTGGTGCAGATCTCCGTGACGGGCTACGGGCCCGTGGAAGGGGAGCCGGGAGAGGGAGCGCCGCTCGCGCGGCAGCACGCCATCGCGTCCGGCGTCATCGTCGATCCCGACGGCTACATCATGACGAACTACCACGTGGTGGACGGCGCCCAGCGCATCCGGGTCTCGCTGGCACCTGCCGGCGGGGAAGGGTCCGCCCGCGACGGCTCGCGGCGGGTGTACGAGGCGCGGGTGGTGGGTACGCACCCCGAGGCCGACCTGGCCCTGCTCAAGATCGACGCGCACCGCCTCCCCACGCTCTCCATCGACGGCAAGCGCCCGGTGCGCCAGGGAGAGCTGGTGTTCGCGGTGGGGAGCCCGCAGGGGCTCGCCAGCACGGCGACCATGGGCGTGGTGAGCTCCGTCTCGCGGCAGGCGGAGGTGGTTTCACCCATGGTCTATATCCAGACAGACGCGCCCATCAATCCGGGCAACAGCGGCGGGCCGCTGGTCGACGTCGATGGAGAGGTGGTCGGGCTGAACACCTTCATCCTCTCGCAATCCGGCGGCAGCCAGGGGCTGGGCTTCGCCATCCCCGCCTCCATGGTGCGGCTCGTCTACGACAGCCTGCGCAAGTACGGGCACGTCCACCGCACCGAGGTGGGCGCCTCGGCGCAGACCATCACCCCGCCGCTGGCGGCCGGGCTCGGCCTGCCGCGGGACTGGGGCGTGGTGGTGTCGGACGTGGTGCCCGGCGGCCCCGCAGCGGTGGCCGGGCTCGCCGAGGGCGACGTGGTGGACACCCTCGACGGCAAGCCGGTGGACAGCCTGGCCGCGCTCTCTGGCGCCCTCTACCTGCACGCGGCCGAACAGCCCGTCCAGATGAAGGTCCTGCGCGGGGCGAAGGCGGTGACGATCCAGATTCGCGGGGTGGAGTCGAAGCACCCGGTGGAGCAGCTCGTGAACCTGTCCCGCGCCGAGGACCACCTCGTGGCGAAGCTCGGCGTGATCGGGGTGGAGGTCTCGGACGAGCTGCGGCAGCTCATGCCGGCGCTCCGCGCGGGGCCAGGGGTGGTCGTGGCCGCCCGCACCGTCGAGCCCTCCAGCATCGAGAGCGGGCTCCAGACCGGCGACGTCATCCGGGCGGTGAACCGCGCCCCGGTGACCACCGTCCCCGGGCTGCGGAAGGCCGTCGACGGCCTCACGGCCGGCTCGCCGGTCGTCATCCAGATCGACCGCGCCGGCCGGCGGCGCTACCTCTCCTTCGAGATGGAATAGGACATCACGTGCTCATCGGACGCCGCGCCGCCGCCTGCTGCGCCTGGATGGCGGTCAGGGTGATGGTGAAGACGATGTCCTCCACCAGGCAACCGCGGCTGAGGTCGTTCACCGGCTTCGCGAGGCCCTGAAGCATGGGGCCGATGCTCACCACGTTGGCGCTGCGCTGCACGGCCTTGTAGGTGACGTTGCCGGTGTTGAGGTCCGGGAAGATGAAGACCGTCGCCTTGCCAGCGACGGCGGACTTGGGGGCCTTCTGGCGCGCCACGTCGGCCATGACCGCCGCGTCGTACTGGAGCGGGCCGTCGATGAGGAGGTCGGGGCGCAGTCCTTGCGCGATCTCGGTCGCGCGCTTCACCTTCTCCACCTCCTCGCCGCTGCCGCTCGTCCCCGTCGAGTACGAGAGCATGGCGACGCGCGGCTCGATGCCGAACGCCTTGGCCGAGTCGGCGCTCTGGATGGCGATGTCGGCGAGCTGCTCCGCGGTGGGGTTCGGGTTCACGGCGCAGTCGCCGAACACGAGCACCTGGTCGGGCAGGCACATGAAGAACACGCTGGACACGAGATTCGACCCGGGCACCGTCTTGATGATCTGGAGCGCGGGCCGGATGGTGTGGGCGGTGGTGTGCACGGCCCCGGAGACGAGCCCGTCGGCCTCCCCCAGCGCCATCATCATGGTGCCCACCATGATGCCGTCGGCGAGCTCGGCGGCGGCGAGCTGCGGGGTCATGCCCTTCGTCTTGCGCCGCTCCACCAGCGCGTCCACGTAGCGGGGCCCCACCACCACCGGATCCAGGATCTCGGTGGACGCGGGCAGCTCGACCCCCTGCTTACGCGCGGCTTCCCGCACCTCGTCCGGATCGCCCAGCAGGACGCAGCGGGCGATGCCCCGGCCCTGGACGATGGCCGCGGCTGCGATGGTGCGGGGCTCGGTTCCCTCGGGGAGGACGATGCGCTTGTTCGCGGCGCGGGCGGACTCGATGAGCCGGTGGCGGAATGCGGGAGGCGAGAGCCGCGCCACGCGCTTCGTGCCGACCACGCCCTTCAGCCATGCGTCGTCGAAGCGATCGGCGACCGCGTTCATGGTGAGCTCGACCCGCTCTGCGTCGTCGGCCGGGATCTCGCCGTCCATGTTGGCGACGTCGCTGGCGGCCTCGAAGCTCCCGCCGTCCACGGACAGGAGCGGCAGGCCGGTGGCGAGCGCCTGGCGGCAGAGCTCGAGCACCCGCTCGTCGGGGGCGAGGCCGCCGGTGAGGAGCAGCCCCGCGAGCTGCACCCCGCTCAGCACCGCCAGCGACGCGGCGAGCAGCACGTCGCTCCGATCGCCGGGCGTGATGATGAGGGCGCCGGGACGGAAGGAGCGCATCGCGTTCGGCACCGTCATGGCGCACAGCGAGACGCTCTGGATGCGCCTCCGGCCGTAGTCGCCGGCGAAGAGCACCTTCGCGCTCACCGCGCGGGCGAGGTCCAGCACGCGCGCCGCCTCGAGCTCGCGGCGATAGGGGACGAGCGCGACCGCGCGAAGCTTCTCGGCCTGCAGCGCCCCGCGGTAGGCCTCCACGCTGGCGTCGTCCACGTTGCCGTCGAGGGCCGCCTCGGCCCAGGCGCCGCGCTGCTCGTCCGACCAGGGAAGCGGGGCTCCTCCGGGCACGCGATTCACGACGCAGCTCACCGGCCGGTCGCCCGGGGCGCCGAACCCGCGGGCCGCGATGGCCACCGCGTCCGCGACCTCGGCCGGCGAGTCCTCGCCCGGGGAGGCGACCAGCACCAGCTCGGCGTCGAGCGCCTTCAGCATGAGGGCGTTGACGCGGGTGGAGTAGACCATGCCGGACTCCGGCACCATGCCCTCTACGACGAGCACGTCCACGCCTTCCCCCGCCCTGCTGCACAGCGCCACCACCTGCTCCATCACCGTCTGGTCGTCGCCCGCTGCGAGCAGGTGCTCCACCCCCTCGCGCGGGAGCGGGGTGGGAGCCTCCAGATGCGCCCCCAGCTTCACGAGCGCGATCGAAGCGCCTTCGCGATCGCGCGCGCCGATGGGCTGGGCGAACCCGACGCGGACGCCCTGCCGGTCGAGGGCCCGGATGAGCCCGAGGCATACGGTGGTGAGGCCAACCTGACGGCCGGCGGGAGCGACGAGGATGGTGTGAGGCATGGTGATGTCTCCTGGGGCGCGCGAGGTCAGCGGCCCTGGCCGGCACGGACGATGTCGGCGGTATCCATCGCGATCATGAGCTCCTCGTCCGTCGGGACGACGAGCGCCTGGGGCCTGGACTCGCGGGTGATGCGGCCTCCGGTCTCGCTGCCGTGCTTCGCGTTCGCCTGGGGGTCGAGGGTGATGCCCAGGAAGCCGAGCTGCTCCACGACCCGCGCCCGGACGAGGGTGGAGTTCTCGCCGATTCCCCCGGTGAAGGCGAGCGCGTCGAGCCGGCCGAGCGGAACCATCAGGCTGGCGAGCGCCTTCGCGAGCACGTAGCAGAAGATGTCGATGGCGAGGCGTGCTCCCTCGTGCCCCTTCTCGGCTTCGCCCTCCAGCGTCCTCATATCGTTCGACAGCCCCGAGACACCCAGCAGCCCCGAGGCCTTGTTGAGCGCGCCGATGATCTCGTCCGCCGACTGGCCCGAGGCGTGCGCCACGTGTCCCACCAGGGCGGGATCGACGGAGCCCGACCGCGTTCCCATCATCACGCCTTCGAGTGGCGTGAGGCCCATGGTCGTGTCGACGCTCTTGCCGTTCTTCACGGCCGTGCAGGAGCAGCCGTTTCCGAGGTGCGCGGTGATGATGGCGCTGTCCCCCGCCGGCAGGGCGAGCCGCTTCAGCACCTGCTGCGCCACGAAGCGATGACTCGTGCCATGAAAGCCGTAGCGGCGGACGCCGTACCGGGTGAGCCACTCGCGCGGCACCGGGTAGGTGTACGCCCGGGCGGGCATCGTCTGGTGAAAAGCGGTGTCGAAGACGCCAACCTGCGGCAGCGTGGGGAAGAGCTCGCGTGCGATGGCGATGCCAACGAGGTTGGGAGGATTGTGCAGGGGTCCGAGGGGGATGCACTCCTCGATCATGGAGATGACCTCGTTCGACAGAGCCATGGATCCGGAGAACCGGGAACCGCCGTGAACGACCCGGTGTCCGACTCCACCCAGGCCCTCGATGAGGCCGAGATCCCTCAGGAGCTCGACGACCGCTCGGAGCGCGGCATCGTGGCTCGCGCCGGGCAGCGCGCGCGTGCTCTTCTTGCCGTCGATCTTCCAGTCCAGGGAGGCTTGGGGAGAGCCAATCCGCTGCGCGAGACCGGAGATGGCCTGCCGTCCGCTCGCCGGATCGATCACGGCGAATTTGGCGGACGAACTGCCGCAGTTGAGGACGAGAATGTTCATGGCTCAGGACGCACTGCATCGCGCGAGCCAGTAGCGGCGACCCAGGGCGTTGCCGCCATTGGCTCATCGCGTCAAGAAGCGTCCTTCGGCCCTCTTCGGGTCGAGCGCACGTTTTGCCATTGGATGCTCGACCCGCAAAACGTGCGCGGCGTCTTCAGGCGATGGCGCGCTTGCGTCGGCCTTCGCGGCAGAGCTTCGCCAGGGCGTCGTTCACGCCAACAAGGCTGAAGGGCTTTGGCACCACGGCGTCCGCATCCGGCACGTAGGCGTAGCGGCTGGAGGCGTACCCGCTCATCACCGCCACGGGGATGGTCTGCCAATCGTCGTTTTGCCGCAGGCGCGCCAGGAACTCCTCGCCGGTCATGGCCGGCATCCCCAGGTCGAGCAGGATGGCATCGGGAGGCGCCTCCTGCGCGAGGAGCTGGGGCGCCTCACGTCCAGAACGGGCTGCGAGGAGCTCGATGCCCTCGTCCGCGAGGAGCTCGCAGATCGTCTCACGGAGATCGTCGTCGTCGTCGATGACCATCACGCGTTTGCATGGATGTCCCACGGCAGCGAAAGTCATCACGCCTCGCTGGTGGCGCACCGCCCCAGGAGAGGAGAACCGGATCGGGTGCCGGGACCCGTGCCGGCAGGGTGTTTCCGCCGTCGACAAATCGGGCCGCGCGTGCTTCCCTCCCGCCCTTCATCCGGAAGGAACGCCATGGAATACCTGTTCGATCCCGACGTCATCCATGCCTGCGGCCTCGCCGGGCTGGGCAAGCCCAAGCCGGAGATGTTCGACGCGGTGGCCCGAGCGATGGAGGGGCGCTACCCCGGCCGGATCGACTACGGACAGCCCTGGATCTACAGCATCGCCGGCGGCGCGATGATCCAGATGAAGGTCTACTACGCGTCGCTCACCGAATACCTCATGATCTGGGGCACGCCCATCGGGTCGGAGGGCCACTCGGGCCGGCACGCCTGCGGCTTCTGGGACACCGTGCTCGACGGGGAGGCCTGGTACTTCGCGGAGGGGCAATTCGAGAAGCGCGTCTACCGGCCCGGCGACCGCATCTACGTGGGGCCCGGCCAGGCGCGCGGGATGAACTTCACCGACGGTGTCTGGGCGCTGGAGTACGAGCGCGGGCCGCTGCCGCTTTCGCTGCCCTTCGGCCTGGCCGACGAGCTCCTCAGCACGCTCGACTTCTCCACCGCCGCGCAGACCATCGGCGTCTATGCCTCGCTCATGGGGCGCCATCTCGCGCTCCCGGGAAAGGATGGCCGGCAGCCTTCACGCCTGCGGTGCGCGCTGGGGGACCTGGTGCGCCGGGGCGGCGACCGGCTCGCCGCGCTCACCCGCTCCGCCGAGCCCAACGACTCCATCCCCACGGGCGAGAGCTGGCGCTCCCCGGCGCAGCCGCCCCCGCCCCCCGAGTCGCTGCGACTCGAGGGCAAGCGCGCTCGGGACGGCGTCCGCGTCAGCCGCCGCTGAGCCGCTGTCAGGGCCGTTTTCGGCTCGCCCAGTAAGGTGACATCCGGAGCATGGCGGCGCGGGCGAGCGGCTGGGCCAGGGGGACGAGGCGGCGCTTCCAGCCCAGCGTCGCGGCGATGGCCGCCGCGATGTCGTCGAAGGAATGTCGCTGGTAGTGCAGCAGCGCCTGGCTCTCCGAGCTGTCCACCCAGTCGGTGGCGTACTCCTTCGCGCTGAAGGCCTCGTCCGGAAGCATGTCGAGCCCCATCGCGCCGAGCAAGCGGGTCAGGTACTCGCGGTAGGTGAGCTGACATCGCTCCCCTCCCGCGACGAACAGGCTGCGCCCCCAGACCTCCGGCGTCTCGAGCGCGTTGGCGATGGCGAGCGCTGCATCGTCCGCGTGCAGCGCCTCGATGCGGTTGTGCAGCCCGATCTCGAACATGATGGGGTGCGGATCGCGGAGCCCGAGGATGGGCACGTCGGAGAAGCGGAAGATGCACCACCGAAGGCCGGCCTCGCGCACCAGGTCCTCGCAGGCGATCTTGTGGCCGGTGTAGGCGTCGGTCGCCTCGAGGGGGTCCGTGATGCGGCGCGGCCGCTTCCGCCAGAGGGTGTGGCCGTGCACGTCGAAGGTGGAGGAGAAGAGGAGGCGGGGCGGCTCCGGCTGAGCCCTGCACGCAGCGACCACGTTCCGGGTCCCCTCGACGTTCACTTCCCGCGCGTATGCCAGGTTCTCCTCGCTCCCGGGCGGAATGACGGTGGCGAGGTGGATCACTGCGTCCACGCCGCGCGCGGCGCGCTCCACCGAGGACGGGTCGCGGATGTCGCCCCAGGCGACCTCGGCGCGAGGGGGGAGCGCGCGCTGGCGCCGCCGGGCCGGCGTATCGTGCAGGAACGCGCGCACCCCGCTGCCCCGGCGCAGCAGCTCGGCCAGGGTGTGAGAACCGATGTTGCCGGTCGCGCCGGTCAACAGGATCTTCGTCATCGAGGGCTGCCTCTCATGAACCCGGGGCGGTGGGCGAGGCGCGGAAGGAGCGCGCCCCGCTCCGGCGGATAGTCCGGGAAGCGCTGGCGATACCAGGCGTGGTGCGCGAGCGCCCGCGGCACGAGATTCGCGGCGGTGTAGACCGCGAAGGCGAGGCCTGGAAGCGACCAGGTGGCGATCGCCCACCCCGCCCACTCGACCAGCTCCCCCGCGTAGTTGGGGCACGAGACGAGGTCGAAGGCGCCGCCGCGCGGGATCCGATACCCGCTCTCGCCCGGTCCTCGCAGCGCGCGCAGGACACCGTCGGAGCGTACGTTGAGCGCGAGCCCGCCCAGGAACAGCGCCGTGCCCGCGAGGAACCGCGGATCGGCGAGCCAGGAGGCCGGATACACGCCCGAGCCGCCTACCCACCGCCCGTTCAGGTAGCCATTCACGAGGTTGAAGGTGACCGCCATGCCCATCACGCTCACCGGCATCGGGCTCGCGCCGGGGGGGATGCGGAGCGGATCGAGGAAGGCGCGGTTCACGTAGTGGAGGCTCCACAGCGCGAGGAGCACGAGCGCCGCAGGGTCGCCCCAGTGCGCGCCGGCGAGGTAGCTCGCCGCGAAGACGATCGGCGCCGGGCACTCCATCAGGAGCCAGCCCCA
>JBBQEB010000139.1:0-9800 GCA_038320275.1 Myxococcales bacterium
TCGCGGCCGCGTCGTCGTCCACCACCAGCACGCGCTCG
The DNA here is from genome assembly GCA_038320275.1 of Myxococcales bacterium. GTDB lineage: Bacteria > Myxococcota > Myxococcia > Myxococcales > Anaeromyxobacteraceae > Anaeromyxobacter_A. The sequence continues at coordinate 39 of JBBQEB010000139.1, forward strand.
GCGTGAAGATGCGGGGCCCACGCCTCGAGGATCTGGCCGTGGAGCAGGCGATTGTCGACCCGCGCCAGGACGATCATCCCCGCATCAACCCCTTCCCGTCCGCGCGCGCGAGCGGAGCAGCTCGCTCGCGAGGGTGATGTTCTTCTGCCCGTAGCCGGTGAGCATGGCCGCGAGGTCGTGCAGCGGTTCCGACCCGGCGCGGCAGGTGGAGAGCTTCACCAGCATGGGCAGGTTCACCCCCGTGACGACCTCCAGCCGCTCGTCGAGGAAGGTGAGCGCCAGGTTGGCCGGCGTCCCGCCGAACATGTCGGTCAGGACGAGCACTCCGTCGCCGGCGTCCACCTCGCGGATGGCGGTCTCGAGGTCGGCGCGGGCGGTCTCCATCGCCGAGGCCGCTCCCACCGACACGGCGCGGCACCCGTGGAGCTTGCCGCAGACGATCTCGGCCGTGCGGATGAGCTCCTCCGCGAGCTGCCCGTGCGTGGCGACGACGACCCCGACCATGAAGAGGCGCTCCCCCGAGAGGCGCCGCGGCGCCCGCGGGAGGCCTGTAGTGCCGCCCTGGGCGACCCGCTATTCCTTCTCCACGTCGCGGTGCCAGAGCCTTACGTCGGTGCCTCCGGCCACCAGCCGCCGCGCCAGCGCGCCCGCGATGGCGACCGAGCGGTGGCGTCCCCCGGTGCAGCCCACGGCGATGGTGAGATAGCTCTTCCCCTCGGCGCGATACCTCGGCAGCAGGAAGGCGCACAGCTCCACCGTCCGCTCCAGGAACCCCTTCGCGTCCGGCTGCCCCAGCACGAACTCCTCCACCATGGGATCCGTGCCGGGGTGCGGCTTCAGCTCGGGGACGAAGTACGGGTTGGGCAGGAAGCGGACGTCGAGGACGAGGTCGGCGTTGGAGGGGAGCCCGTAGCGGAAGCCGAAGGAGACGACCGTCACGCCCATCTTGGCGAGCTCGTCGCCGACGAAGCGCGCGTGGACGAGCCGCTTCAGCTCGTGCACGTTGAGCGTGGAGGAGTCGACCACCTCGTTGGCGATGGCCTTGAGGCCCGCCAGCGCGGCCCGCTCCGCGGCGATCCCCTCCGGCACCGTCCCCGCACCCACCGTGAACGGATGGCGCCGGCGCGTCTCGGAGTACCGCCGCACCAGCGCTTCGTCGCTCGCGTCGAGGAAGATCACGTCGACGAGGGTTCCCTGCCGGCGCACGCCCTCGATGACGCGCGGCGCCTCCGCGAGGAAGCGCCCCTCGCGCGCGTCGACCACCAGTGCGATGCGGGTCACCTCGCCGGCGGTGTGGGCCGAGAGCTCGAGTAGCTTCTCCAGGAAGACGATGGGGAGGTTGTCGACGCAGTAGAAGCCGGCGTCCTCGAGGGCGCGCAGGGCGGTGGATTTTCCCGAGCCCGATACGCCGGTGAGGATGACGACGCGGGGCTCCTTCGAGGTCCGGAACACGGTTCCGCCGCCTTCGGACGGCACCAGCTCCGGCCCCTCACGGTGCGTCATTCCACGTCCATCCCGCCGCGGCGTTCGGTGGGCGCGAGGGCGATGGTGCGGTTCAGACGCTCCTGGAACTCGCGCGCCGAATGATGCCCCTGCTGCTTGAGGAGGTGGTTGCGGGCCGCGACCTCCACGATGGTCGTCATGTTGCGGCCCGGGCGCACCGGGACGATCAGCATCGGGACCTCGACGTCGAGGATCCGGAAACGTTTCTCTTCCACCCCCAGCCGGTCGTACTCGACGTGCGGATCCCACTCCACCAGCTCGAGGACGATCTCTATTTTCTTGCGCTCTCGGATGGCGGCCACGCCGAACAGATCCTTGATGTTGATGATCCCGAGGCCGCGGATCTCCATGTGATGCTTGATGATCTCGGACCCGGCTCCCACCACCGACTCCGGCGCGGTGCGCTTCACATCGACGATGTCGTCCGCCACCAGCCGGTGGCCCCGCATGACGAGGTCGAGGGCGATCTCGCTCTTGCCGATGCCGCTCTTCCCGAGGAGGAGGATGCCCACGCCGAACACGTCGAGCAGCACGCCGTGCATCGAGGTGTGCGCCGCCAGGATCTCCTCGAGGTAGTTCTGCACGCTCTCGATGAAGGTGGAGGACAGGTGCGACGTCCGCAGCAGCGGCACGCCGGCCTCCTCCGCGAGGCGCGCGAGCTCCCCCGGGACGGGGAGCCCCTTCGTCACCACCAGGCAGGCGATCTCCTGGGAGAAGAATGCGGTCAGAACCTCGCGCACCCGCTCCGCGGGCATGGTCGCGAGGTAGCTCATCTCCGTGTTGCCGAAGACCTGCAGCCGCTCGCGGTGGAGGTACTCGGTGAAGCCGGCGAGGACGAGGCCCGGCTTCTGGATCCGCGACGAGCTGATCTTCCGCGTGAGCCCCAGCTTGCCCGCGACGAGGGTGAGCCGGAGGTCGAACTTGTTGTCGTCGAGGAGCGCCCCGACGCGCGTCGCGTCCATGAGGGGCGCAGTCTAACCCGTGGGACGGGGACCGTCATCTCGCACCGCCGCGGCCCGTTCACCCTCCGCATGACCCCCCAGCGGTACCGCGGGTGGCCTCCGCGCGCGGCCTTCGTTGCCGCGAGCCTCCACCAGGGGCTAGATTTCACCCGCTGCCATGCACCTTCGCGTCCTTCACCATGGGAATTGCTTCGACGGCTGCGCGTCCGCGGCCCTCTTCAGCCGCTTCTTCGCGGAGCGGGAGGGAGGGCGGCTGGCCGGGACGAGCTTCCTCGCGCTCCAGCACCAGCAGGGCGATCCCTTCCCCGAGGGCGCCTTCGCAGGCGACGTGAACGCCTGCGTCGATTTTCGCTTCTCGCCATCGCCCCGCCTCGACTGGTGGTTCGACCATCACGCCAGCGCCTTCCAGCCCGCGGCGCAGCGCGACCTCTTCGAGGCGGATCGGTCGGGCCAGAAGTTCTGGGATCCGGCAGCCCCCTCCTGCACCGGCTTCATCGCGCGCACCCTCTCGGAGCGGTTCGGCTGGTCGGCACCGGACCTTCGAGACCTCGTCCACTGGGCCGAGATCATCGACGCCGCCCGGTTTCCGAGCGCCGCCATGGCGGTGCGGCTGGAGGAGCCGGCGCTGCGCATCATGACGCTCCTCGAGGCCAGCGCCGATCCGGCGCTGCCGGTCCGCATCATCGAGGGGATGCGCGAGCGGCCGCTCGACGCCCTCGCCGCCGAGCCCTGGGTGACCGGGCCCCTCGCCCCGGTGCTGGAGCGCCATCGCCGGGCGATCGAGGTCCTGCGCGGGCTGTCGCGGGAGCGGGGCGGCGTGGTGGAGGCGGACCTGTCCGAAAGCGGGATCGAGAGCGCCAACAAGTTCATCCTCTACGAGCTGTTCCCGGAGGCGCGGTACACGGTGATCGTCTCGCGCGACGCGAAGCGCACCAAGGTGTCCGTCGGCTCGAATCCCTGGTCCAGGGTCGCGCGAACCCACGACATCTCCACTCTCTGCGAGCGCTACGGCGGCGGCGGGCACCCCGTCGTCGGCGCGGTGACGCTCGGACCGGAACGCCTCCTTGACGCGCGCCGCGTGGCAGGCGAGATCGCGGGAACCCTCAGGGAAGACGGAGCACGATGACCCCAGGCCAGTACATCCTCGTGGTCGACGACGACGACGATTTCCGCGAGGCGCTCTCGGAGGTCCTCACCCAGGCCGGGTACCCCGTCCAGCAGGCGGAGAACGGGGAGGTGGCGCTGGCGCGCGTGACGGACGAGCAGCCCGGGATCGTCCTCCTCGACCTCAAGATGCCGGTGCTCGACGGCTGGGGCGTCATGGAGCGCATGCGCGGCGACGCCGCCAGCGCGGCGGTGCCGATCCTCATCCTCTCGGCGTACGGCTTCGAGTGGGAGGCCGAGCTCCTCGGCGCACAGGGCTACATCCCGAAGAGCGTCGGGATGGAGGAGATCCTCGACCGGGTGAGAAAGTCGGCCGGGCCACCGCCGATGAGGCATTGACCGCAGGCGGACGCCCCCCCCGGCCGCGGACTCCGGCGAGACACGCCCGTTGACCAGCGCAGAGCTCCTCCGCTCCACGCACCCGTTCGACACGCTGCCGGCGGCGCTCTTCGCGCTCGCCGCGGCGGCGGCGGTCGAAGCCCGCTTTCCGGCGGGGACGTGGCTCGTGCGCGCGGGCGGCGAGCCGCTGCGCCACCTCCACCTCATCCAGCACGGCTCCGTGCGCCTCGAGCGCGACGGCCAGACGCTGCAGGTGCTGGAGGAAGGCGAGACCTTCGGCTACACCTCGCTCATCCTGGGGAAGGCCACCCTCGACGTGGTGGTCGAGGAGGACCTCGTCGCCTACCTCCTCCCCGCTGCGACCTTCGCGCGGCTGACCGAGGAACCGCGCTTCGCAGGGCACTTCGCCGCCGGGCTCGGGGAGCGGCTGCGCTCCAGCCTGGAGCGCCCCGGCGCGGACGCCTTCCAGGCCGACCTCTCCGGCGAGGTGGCGCGGCTCGTCCGCGGCCCTCCGCTCTGGGCCGGCCCGGACACCACCGTCGCCGAGGCGGCCCGGGCCATGCGAGGCGCGCGAAGCTCGGCCATCCTGGTGCGGGGCGAGCCGCCGGGCATCCTCACCGACCGCGACCTCCGCGACCGGGTGGTGGCGGAGGGGCTTCCTGGCGACACGCCGGTGGGCCGGGTGGCGACCTTCCCGCTCGTCACCGCGCCCGCCGGCGCACCGGTGTACGAGGCGTGGCTCTCGATGCTGGACGCGGACGTCCACCACCTGCCGCTCGTCCGCGGCACCGAGGTGGTCGGCATGGTGGACGGCGCCGACGTGATGCGCTCGTGGGCTCGTGGCCCGGTGGCGGTGGTGCAGGCGGTGGAGCGGCTGGCCTCCCGCGAGGAGCTCGACGGCTATGCCGCGCGCGTCTCGGAGATGGTCGCGGCGCTCGTCGCGGCCCGCGTCGACGCCGTGGCGGTGGCGCGGCTGGTCGCGCGCGCCAACGACACCCTGCTGCGGCCGATCCTGCGCTGGGCGGAGGCCGACCTGGGCCCGGCGCCAGTCCCGTTCGCCTGGATGGCGATGGGCTCCGAGGGCCGGATGGAGCAGACGTTGCTCACCGATCAGGACAACGCGCTCGTCCACGCCGAGGCGGACGCGGCCGCGCGCGGGTGGTTCCAGGCCTTCGCCGAGCGCGTGAACGACGATCTGGAGGCGGCGGGCTTTCCACGCTGCCCGGGCGGCTACATGGCGCGCGCGTGGAACGGCACGCTGGCGGAGTGGTCGGTGCGCCTGCGCGGCTGGATGCACGAGCGGTCGCCACAGGCCCTGCTCGACCTCGCCATCTTCCTCGACGCGAGGCGTGTGGCCGGGCGGCTGGACGCGGACTCCCTGCAGGAGCTCACCGCGGCGGCGGCGGAGGAGCCGGTGTTCCTCCGCGCCATGGTGGAGGGGGCGCTGCGCTTCCGTCCGCCGCCCATGCTGCGCCTGCGGCTCCGCGGAACCTCCTCGGTGGTGGATCTGAAGAAGCACGGGCTCTCGCCCATCGTCTTCCTGGCGCGCTGCTACGCGCTCGAGGTCGGCTCGCGCGCCCGCGGGACGCTCGACCGCCTCGAGGCCGCCGAGCGCGCCGGCCTCCTCGCCCCGAACATGTGTGGAAACCTGTCGGAAGCCTTCCGCTTCCTGCTCGCCCTCCGCCTGCGGATCCAGCTCCGCACGCTGGCGCAGGCGCGCCCCGTCTCCAACGAGGTGGCGCTGTCGGAGCTCACCCCCCTCGAGCGCACGCGCCTCAAGGACGCCTTCCGCGCCGTGAGCGGCTGGCAGGACCTCGCGGCGAATCGTCACCAGCTCTGACGCGCCTCCGCCCGCCGGCGCGCGGGGGTCCCTTCGCCCGCGCGCCGGTGACCCACCGTCAGTGCTTCGACGCGACGGCCGCGCCGTAGCCGGTCTGGGAGCGCACGTACTGGTCCTCGAAGGCCTCCACCTCCAGGGCAGCGCGGGCCGAGGTGTCGAGCTTGGAGACCGCGAACGCCAGCCCGAACGCCACCGGCATGGCGAAGAGCGCGGGCTGATCGTAAGGGAAGAGCGCCGTCGGATTGTGCAGCACGGTCACCCAGACCGACTTCGAGAAGAGCACGAAGACCACCGCGGAGACGAGGCCACCAAAGCCGCCCGCCAGCGCGCCGCGCGTGGTCAGGCCGCGCCAGTACATGGACAGGAAGAGCACCGGGAAGTTCGCCGCGGCGGCGACGCCGAAGGCGAGCCCCACCATGAAGGCGACGTTCTGGTTCTCGAAGAGCAGGCCGAGCGAGACGGCCACGATCCCCAGGCAGACCGTCGCGATCTTCGAGGCGCGCATCTCGGCCTTCTCGGTGGCCTTGCCCTTCTTGATGACGCGCGCGTACAGGTCGTGCGAGATGGCGGAAGCACCGGCGAGCGCCAGCCCGGAGACCACCGCCAGGATGGTCGCGAAGGCGACCGCCGCGAGGAAGCCCAGGAGGAAGTTGCCGCCCACGCCCTTGGCGAGGTGCATGGCCACCATGTTGCCGCCGCCGAGCAGCTTGCCGCCCACCTTGCCGCCCTCGAAGAAGGCGGGGTCCTGCCCGACGATGATGACCGCCGAAAGGCCCATCAGGAAGATGACGTTGAAGAAGAAGCCGACGAAGCCGGCCGCGTAGAGCACCGACTTGCGGGCCTCCTTGGCGTTCGAGACCGTGAAGAAGCGCATGAGGATGTGCGGCAGGCCAGCGGTGCCGAACATGAGCCCCATGGCGAGCGAGATAGCGTTCACCGGGTCCTTCAGCAGGGGGCCCGGAGCGAGCAGCTTGAACCCGAGCTTGTGCGCGGCGGTCGCCTTCGCGACGAGCGTCGAGTAGGAAAACCCGAAGCGGCTCATGGCGAGCAGCATCACGATGGTGCCGCCGGTGAGCAGCATGCCCGCCTTGATGATCTGCACCCAGGTCGTCGCGATCATCCCGCCGAAGATCACGTAGACCATCATCAGCGCGCCCACCGCGACGACGGCGATCGCATAGTCGAGGCCGAAGAGGAGCTTGATGAGCTGCCCGGCGCCGACCATCTGCGCAATGAGGTAGAAGCACACCACGATGAGCGAGGAGATGGCCGCCATGGTGCGGACCTTCCCCTGGTCGAGCCGGTACGAGGTGATGTCGGCGAAGGTGAAGCGGCCCAGGTTCCGCAGCCGCTCGGCCATCAGGAAGAGGATGAGGGGCCAGCCCACGAAGAACGCGATGGCGTACATGTAGCCATCGAAGCCCTGCGAATAGGTCAGGGCGGTGATGCCCAGCAGCGTCGCGGCGGACATGTAGTCGCCGGCGATGGCGAGCCCGTTCTGGAACCCGGTGATCCCGCCGCCCGCGGTGTAGAAGTCGGCGGTGGTGCGCGTCCTGCGGGAGGCCCAGTAGGTGATGCCCATCGTCATGCTGACGAAGACGAGGAACATGACGATGGCATGGACGTTGAGCGGCTGCTTCTGCGCCACCCCTTCCAGCGGCGGCCCAGCGAAGGCGAGCGCGGGCAGCGCGAGCGCCAGCAGCACCGGGACCACGCGCCGGAGCGGGTCCGTGGCGGTGAGCGCCCCCTTCACGATGCGACTCGTGAGCTCGTCGAACTCGGTGTTCGCGCGCCGCACGTAGAGCGCGGTGAGGGCCCAGAACAGAACGAACATGGCCAGGCCGCAGAGGACGCCGACCGTGAGCATCGATCCCTCCGCCACCGGCCGCGCCAGCAGGCCGGGCGCGAAGGCGACCACCATCACGAAGCCATAGAAGAGGACGAGGACGATTGCGGACAGCGTCCACGCGAACCGGGACCGCGTGGCGACGAGCTGCTGGTACTCCGGGGTCGCGCGGATTCGCGCGTAGATCTCGCTGCTCATGGGGAAGCCTCCGCGTGCTCGTGCGTTCACGAGACGCAAATGACGACCGGCGGGCGCCCCTGGAGATTGCCAGGAGTCGCCGAGGAGCTGATGGATCGCTGTGACGCTGCGGGAAGGTGGCGCAATGTCGCATGTTCTCGTCCGAGAGTGCAACGGGAGCCTCACGTCACGGACGGGCGACCCCGCGAGACCGGCGGGGGAGGGGGCACCCGCGGGCGATACCGGCGTCGCCCTCCCCGGCCCGACGCGCGGCACGTGCCCGGCCGGGAGGTGAAGCGCGGCGTCGAGGAGGGCTTCGACGTCGTGCTCTGCGAGGCCACCACCCACCGGCGCGCCGACCCTCGCCCGGCCGCGCCCTGTGCTATCTTTCGCGCCCGGCCACTCCATGAAGCTCGCGCTGTTCGCGGACGTGCACGCCAATCTCGAAGCGCTCACCGCGTGCCTCGAGCACGCGCGCGCGCAGGGCGCCCAGCGCGAGGTCTTCCTGGGCGATCAGGTCGGCTACGGCGCGGACCCGCTGGCGGTGCTGGAGATGGTCGAGCGCCGCGCGGACGCCGGTGCACTGGTGGTGCGCGGGAACCACGACGACGCCGCGCTCGACAAGGTGTCCGAGCACATGGCCCGCCAGGCCGCGAAGGCGGTCGCCTGGACGCGCGATGCGCTCCCCCCCTCGCGCCGCGATTTCCTCGCCAGCCTTCCCCTCACCGCCCGGCTCGGGACGTCGCTCTTCGTCCACGCCACCGCCGACGATCCCGGCGCCTTCACCTACGTGCACGACGCGCACGTCGCGGCCCGCAGCCTCTCCGCCTCGGACGCCACCTACGTCTTCGGCGGGCACGTCCACCAGCCGGCGCTCTACCACGCGGGAGCGGCCGGGAACCTGGTGCGCTTCCAGCCGGTGCCCGGCGTCGCCATCCCGGTGAGCCCGCGCCGGCGCTGGCTCGCCCTGGTGGGCTCGGTGGGGCAGCCGGACGGCGGGGATCCCGCGGCGAGCTACGCCATCTTCGACCTGGCGCGCGCGACGCTCACCTACCACCGCGTGCCGTACGACGTGCAGAGGGCCGCCTCCAAGGTCCGCGCAGCCGGCCTGCCCGAGATGCTCGCGCTGCACCTGGAGCGGGGAAAGTAGGCGGTGTTCCCCGATCAGGCTCCGGGCCCTACCGTTGTAACCGGGCCGCCAGCTCGCGCGTGAACGCATCCGGTGGCTCGGGGGTGAGGACGACCTTTCCGGTGGTGGTCTCTAGTACCCGAGTTTGAAAATGGCACCGGCCTCATAGGCACACTTCCCCCAGGTATTACGGGTAGATGTGCACGAAACTGGCCGAGGGGTCGTGTTACTAGGTGAGGGGCGGCGGCGGTGGGGTCGGTACCTGCGTAACCCCGTGGATCTTGGGCGGGGGATCGACCCTGAGCTTCCGGAGGAGCCCCTCGGTTTCCGGGCGCAGGGAGGTGGTCTGGAGGACGCGCGCCCCGCCGCGGTCGTACTCGATGACCTTCACGCGCTCCAGCTCGGCACTAACGTTGCGCCAGGTGTCGCCGGCGCGGATCTCGATGATGCGCTCCAAGAGTAGCGCGAGGACGAAGATGGTGACGTGCGCCTGGATGCGCCAGGATGCATGGTGGAAGACCGGCCGCATCCGCAGCCCGCCCTTGAGCTGCCGCCAGCACTGCTCGACGCGGAGGAGCTGCTTGTAGCCAAGGGCAAGATCCTCGGCGGTGAGCGAGTCGTCGTTGGGGCAGGGTCCACGGCGTTGCCCTCTGGGGGGGACAGCGCTCTGCGGAGCGCGAGGAACCCGTGGGCCACGGCGCAGAGCGCTGCGTGGTGATGGAATCCTCGCCAACCTCGCCCCTCGAAGTGGTCGAGCCCAATCTCTTGCTTCATCTCCTGGTAGTCGCGCTCTACACGCCAG
>JBBQEB010000140.1:0-9656 GCA_038320275.1 Myxococcales bacterium
CGTGGAGGACGCGCTTCACGGGCGTTACGCCGAGGGCGCCGCCCGCGCCCAGAGGCTCCTCGGCGCGCTCGACAGCGGGGCGCGGTTCCGGGAGCTGGTGGACGCCGCCCTTGCCCGCTGCTCCGCGCGCGCCTAACGTCCCCGCATGCTGGTCTCCCTCTCCCTGGCGATGCTCCTCGCCGGAGACTCCGGGCTCCCGCCCCAGGCCGGGGATGACGCCCGAGCGCTGGAGCTGAAGCTCGCCGAGCTCCGCGGCCAACGGCCGGAGACCGCGCGCGTGCTGGGCGAGGAGGCGCGGCTCCTCCACGCTCTCGCCGAGCTCGCGGAAGGTGAGCAGCGGGTGGCCCTGCATGCCGAGGGGCTCCGCACCGCCGAGCGCGCGCTGGCCCTCGACCCCGACGAGCCGTCCGCCCTCCTGTGGTGGTCGGCCCACCTCGGCAGCCAGGCCACCGCGACGAAGCCGCTGGCGGCCATCCGCATCGCGAGCTCCATCGAGAAGGCTCTCCTCCGCTTGCGGGAGATCGACCCCTCGTACGACCACGCCGCTGCCGACCGCGTGCTGGGTCACCTGTACGCGCTCGCTCCCCCCGTCATCTCGGTGGGTTCCATGAAGAAGGCGGAGCAGCACCTCCGCGAGGCGCTGGCCCGCGATCCGCGCTTTCCCGGCAATCAGCTCTTCTGGGCGGAGCTCCTGGAAAAAAAGGGACAGTGCGCCACCGCCCACCGCAGCGCACTGCTCGTCCTCTCCTCCCCCGAGCTCGGGCGCTATCCGCTCGAAGCGGCCGCGTGGCGTCGCCAGGCGGGTGCCCTGGTGGAACGAACCACGCACTGCCGGTAGACCATTGCCAAGTTGCCTCTCGAACACGGTTTAACCATGGCGCCGCACCGGTGCACTTGCTAGACAAACGCCGTGCAAAGCATGAACACATCCACTGACCCCGCGCTGAGTGTCCCCTCGTCCTCGCCCGACCTCGCGCCCGGCGGGGTCTTCGCGCTTCGCTTCGACGCGGCGCTCGCGCGCCTCCTCCCCTCACCGGACGAGCGCCGCCTGGACGCGACGTGGTCTGCCGTGCAGGACCGGGTTCTCGAGCTCACGCTCAGGCCTGCCAAGCGGGTTCGCCCCTGGCTCGTCTTCGCCGGCCACGCGCTGGGCGGCGGGCCATCCACCCCGCCGGAGGCTCTCTGGTCCTTCGCCGCGGGGGTCGAGGCCCTGCACACGTTCATGCTGATCCACGACGACGTGGCCGATCGCTCCAGCCTGCGGAGAGGCGGCCCTTCCCTGCACCTGAGCCTGGAGACCCACGGGCCCGGCGCGGATCTCGCCGTGGTGGCCGGCGACCACCTCTTCGCCCGCGCGATCGAGCTCATGCTGGGCAGCGGGCTCCCGGGAGCAGCCGGCGCGACGCGCTTCTACCTCGAGATCTGCCGGCACACGGCGGTGGGCCAGTTCCTCGACCTGTCGCTTCCGCATCGGCCTCTCTCGGAGCTGACGCCCTTCGACGCGCTCAAGGTCGCCCATCTCAAGACGGCCAAGTACTCCTTCGCGGCTCCGCTCGCATGCGGCGCGCTGCTGGCCGGGGCGCCTCAGGAGCTGGTCAGCGCGCTCGAGCGCGCCGGCCGCCTGGCGGGGCTCGCCTTCCAGCTCCGCGACGACCTCATCGGGCTCGAGGGAGACATGGCGGTGGCCGGCAAGCCCTGCGGCGACCTCGCCGAGGGCAAGCGGACGTTCCCGCTGCTGCTGTCCTACCGGCGCGCCACCGAGGACGAGCGAGCGATCCTGGACGCCCTGGGGCCCGGCGCCTCGCGCGGGCTGGTGGGGCGGGCCGCGGAGATCGTGCGGCGCCACGGCGGTCCGCGGATCACCGAGCGCGCCATCGCCCGTGCCACCCGCGCCGCGCGGCGCGTGCTCGCGTCCGTCCCGGCGCCCCGCTCCGCCCTCGCCTCGTTCCTCGCCGTACTCGACGGCCTCGCCCGCCGCGCCGCGTGAGCGCGGACGGTTCTGGCTCGGGTCCGGACGACCTGTCCCGCCGGAAGCGCGACCACCTCGAGCTGTGCGCCACCGATGCGGTGGCCTTCCGGGGCAAGACGACCCTGCTCGAGGAGGTAGAGCTCGTCCATGACGCACTGCCGGAGCGGGCGCTCTCGGAAGTCCGCCTCGACACGCCGCTGCTCGGAAAGGTGCTGCGCGCGCCGCTCGTGGTGAGCGGGATGACCGGCGGCACGCCCGAGGCGCGGGCCATCAACCGGGACCTCGCGGCGGCAGCGGAGGCGGTGGGCGTCGGCTTCGGCCTGGGCTCCCAGCGCGCCATGCTTCGCGACGAGCGGCTGGCCTCCACCTACGAGGTCCGCGACGTCGCTCCCACCGCGCTCGTCCTCGGAAACCTCGGCATCGTCCAGGCGCGCGACACCCCCACCGCGCGGCTGCGCGAGCTCTGCCGGCGGACGGGGGCGGATGCGCTGTGCGTGCACCTCAACCCGGCCATGGAACTGGTGCAGGACGGGGGCGACCGGGACTTCCGCGGCGGCCTCGACACCCTGCGCAGGCTCGTCGGCGAGCTCGGCATCCCGGTGGTCGCCAAGGAGACCGGGGCGGGCCTTTCACGGAGAGTCGGCGAGCGGCTGGTGGCGGCCGGGGTTCGCGCGGTGGACGTCTCAGGCGCGGGAGGCACCTCCTGGGTGGGCGTGGAGGCGATCCGCGCCGGAGGGGAGGAGGGCCTCGGCCAGACGTTCTGGGATTGGGGCATCCCTACAGCCGCCTCGGTGGCGCAGCTCCAGGGCCTGGGGCTCGTGATCATCGCCACCGGCGGCCTCCGGAGCGGCCTCGACGTCGCCCGGGCGCTGGCGCTGGGCGCGGTGGCGGGAGGGCTCGCGGCCCCCTTCCTGCGCGCGCAGCGGGAGGGCGGGCAGCAAGGCGTGGAGCGAAAGCTTCGCGCCCTGGTGGACGAGGTGCGCGCGGCAACGCTGCTCTGCGGCTGCGCCGGCTCCGCGGATCTGCGCCGCGCCCCACGCGTGCTCGGGCCGAGGCTGCGCGCTTGGATCGATGCGGGAAGCGCAGCGGGCGGCGGCACGGGCACCTTCTGACGGGGGTGCTTCTCATCTCCGACTTCGCGCGCGAAGTCGCCCGTCAGGCGCCGACGAACCCGGGGGCATCGAGCAGCGCCCGGTCGAACGTCGCCACCGCCGAGCAGCCTGCCGTGAGGGCGTGCTCACGGATGAGGTAGTCCGCGAAATCGCCCTTGCGGTGCTCGTAGTCCCCTAGAGCCCGGCGTATCTCGTCCGCGCTTCGGAACGTGAGCTGGGCAGCGCTCGTGAGCGTCCGGAGCCCAGCCACGATTTCCGGGCGGGGCAGCTCGTAGGCTGACGACAGCACCCAAACGATCTCGCACACCGTCACGTCCGAGACGAAGAGCCGCTCGCCCGCCGCGACCGCGTGGCGCATGAGCGCCTCCGCGCGCGCGGTCTGCGGTTCGTCATCCCGGACCAGGAACCGCACCAAGATGTTCGTATCGACGCCGATCACGTGCGACCCCGCCCCCGCGCGGCACCGCGCCGGACCGCGCGATCCATGTCCGCGAGCGTGACGCCACGAACTTTTGGCTTGAACAGACCCCGCAGCGTGAAGAGGTCGACCGTCTCCGGCTCCACCGCGATGCTCCCGTCCGGCCGTTCCACGAACGAGACGCGGTCCCCGGGTCCGACCCGAAGCTTGTCCCGGATCTCGCGCGGAAGCGTGAGCTGCCCCTTGGACGTGATCCTCGAGCTCGGCATTCCTTACTCTAACACCCTTGCCTTACCACCGGTAAGGAGATGGCCTCGCCCTTCTACAAGCTCACCCTCAGGGCCACGCCGAGGTCGAAGGTGGAGGCGCCGAGCGCGACGGAGGGCGTCGTGAATCCGTTCCCGAGGTCCTGCGGCGGCACGGAGAGGCCGAGGCGGAACTCCCCCGCGCTCGGCCCGTAGTGCACCTGCCCGTACGCCTCGAAGCGCAGGTACGTCAGGACGAGCACGCTGTAGTCGAGCCGGGTGACGAAGGTCCGGTCGGAGAGGTTGCCCAGCGTCGAGAGGATGAAGGTGGTCTGGTTCCAGGATCCGGGGTTGGGCAGGAGGAGATACGCCCCCGCGTACTGCCGGCCCAGGTAGAAGGGCGTGAAGGCGTTCGCGCCGATGAGGAGCGGGTACACGGCGGAATCCGCGTAGCCGGTGCGCTGGTAGAACCACTCCAGCCCCAGCTCCAGGCTGTCCTCGTCGCTGTACTTGTGCCCCCAGCGTGCCCCCAGCGTCACCGCTGGTGTGAGTCCGGACGGTTGGTAGGCCTCGTAGCGCGACAGGAGCGGCGTCCCCGGGCCGGCGCCGGCGCGCTCGCGATAGAGCGGGAGCTCGCTGCCGGTCTTGAGCGCCGCCTCGCCGTAGAGGTCGAGGTCGAGGACGCCCGCCGAGGCGTCCAGCGCGAAGCGCGCGCGATGGCCGCGCTGGACCACCGCGCCGAGGCCCAGCTCCGAGGGCCCCAGCACGATCTCGGCGCGCGCCGCGCCACCGATGCCGCCCACCTGCTGCGGGTCGGGCGCTCCCGCCGCGCTGGCGCCCAGCCCGCCGGTGCTGGGATCGAGCGCCCCCGTGGAAGGGGCGGCAGTGAGCGGCTCGGCGATGGCGATGCCGTAGAAGTTCCAGCCGCGCCGCTCCCAGGGGACGTGGACCCGCAGCATGGTGGTGCCGGTGCGGGCGTCGAAGACCGCCAGCGGATCGCGGCGCACCGCGTGGAGGAAGTCGGTGGGGTTCCAGAAGCGGCCGGTGCCCCACTTCACGTGCTGCTTCCCCGCCGTGACGAAGGCGGTCTTCTCCACGTCGAAGCGGAGCCAGAGCTGATCGAGCAGCACGCGCGGATTGGCGGGAGACGCGGTGCCGCTCGTCAGGGAGGGCAGCCCGAGGGAGCTCCCGGCACCCGAGCCGAGGGCGGGGTCGTACTGCATGCGCGCGAGGAGGAAGCCCCGCACGCGGTCGGAAGGGCGCGCGTCGAGGTACCCGTCGACGAGCGCCGGGGCGGTGAAGAGCCAGTCGGACGGGGGCTGGCCCTGGCGCGCGAAGGCGAAGGCGCGGAGGTAGAGCTGGCCGCCGAGCTGGAGCGGATTGTCGGTCTCCCCCAGCCTCGTCCCGAGCCGTCCCTCCGTCCCGCTCCGCGGCTCACCCCGGGAGTCCTCCGGCTCGGCCGAGGTCGGCCCGGGCTGGGACTCGGGCGGCTCGGCCCCGGCGGGGGCCTTGGGGGCGCCGCCCTGGGCGGGAGCGGGTGGCTGGCCGAAGAGGTCACCCTCGCTCGGCCGGTCCTGCGCCAGCCCCGCCGAGGCGGCGGCAGCGAGGGCCGCCACCAGAAGCTTCCGCCCGAGCGCTTTCACCTGCTCTTTCCCTCCAGCCACGCCTTGGTGAACATGTTGGCGCTGAGCAGCCGGAGGTCGATCTGGCGGATGAGGATGAGCGTCGAGTTCGCCTTCTCCACCTCGTCGAAGAAGCGCATCTCCTCCGGGAACCAGACATCCGCCTTCTTTGACTCCGAGTAGATCTTTCGCCACTTCGGGTAGTAGCCCGTGCGCATGAGGCGGCCCGAAAGCGCCAGCTCCTGGCGCTTCAGCACGTTGCCGGTCGCGGCGTCGATCCAGAGGCGGATGCGCGGGAAGGCGACGTCGACCCCGGGCTTCACGTCGAGCCTGACCCGGTGCGTGGCGTACGCGCCGAGCTTCTCGTCGTCTTCCCAGGTGGCGGCGTACTCCTCGGCGAGGCGCGACTCGTCGAGGTCGCCGCGGCGGGTGTCCGTCCCGCCGATGCGCTCCCGCTCGGTGCGGCGCTCCCACTTCCCCGTCGCCGGATCGTAGAGCCAGAGGTTCTTGTCGAGCCGCAGATAACCCTTGCCCGCCTCGCTCTTGGGGCGGGTGAAGAGGATCATGAGCTTCTGCTCCGCCTCCCTCCGGTAGACGACGAGGTCATAGACGACGTCGGTCTTGTCCTTCTCCTTCGCCTCCATGTAGCAGAGCGCCTTGTAGTCCCCGGAGGAGCGCTGCCGCTGGTCCACCTCGCGGACGAGCGCGTCGGTCTCCGGCTGCGAGAGGGAGAGGGCGGGGAGCGCGGACGCGATCGCCAGGGCGGCGGCGGCGAGGCGGAGGGATCGCAGCATGAGGATCACCCGATGTGATGCATGGCGGTCACCGGCCGCAGGCGCGCCGCGTGAAAGGCGGGGACGAGGGCGGCGGCGGTGGTGACCGCCGCGATGAAGAGCACGTCCTTCACCACCGTGCGCGCCAGCACCGTCATGGTGAGGTGGCGCTGCATGAGGAACATCTGCACGCTCTCCGGCACGGCGAGGTGGGCGGCGTTCACGGCCGCGGCGAAGAGAACGCCCACCAGGGCTCCGCCCACGGTTCCCGCCGCCCCGAGGAGGAACGCCTCCAGGAGGAAGAGCAGGAGCACCTTGCGGCGCTGCATTCCAATGGCGCGAAGGGTGCCGATCTCGCGCGTCCGCTCGCGGATGGCGATGGCGAGCGTGTTCAGGATCCCGATCACGACGATGACGAGCAGGATGAAGATGAGGAGCCCGGTGAGGCCGAGGATGGCGGAGAGGATCCAGCTCATGAAGCTCATCTCGTCCTCCCAGGTGGAGACATCGAGCTTCTGGCCCGTCCAGTCCTCGGACGGAACGGTCAGCATGAGCTTCTCCCAGTAGGGCTTCGGGCTCGCGTCCATGACCCGCCATCCGGCCGCGGCAAGCCCCTGGCGCAGCCGCGCGGCGACGCCGTTCACCGCGCCCACGTCCCGGAGGTAGAGCTGCACCACGCCGGTGATGGCGGGGTCGAGCTGATAGAGCTCTCGCAGCGTGCCGGCGGGCAGGAAGGCGTTGAACGAGGACAGGATGCCGAGGTTCCGCGCGATGGCGGCCACCCGGACATCGGCGGTGTTGTTCACCCCGCGTGCGGTGGGAGCCGAGAGCGTGATGGAGTCCCCGACCTTCACCTCGAGCCGCTTGGCCTGATCCTCGAAGAGGAGGACGGTGCCCGGCTGCGCCAGATCGTCCAGGTTCCCCGCCGCGAGCCGCACCACCCGCCGGAAGCCGGGCTCCTTCGCGATGTCCACGCCCGCGAGGACGAGGTCCATGGAGCTGCGCTCCGAAACGCCCTTCGCCCAGCCGCGGCCGCGGACGGTGGCGTAGTCGAGCTCCGGCACCAGGCGGCGCACCTCCGCGAGCACCTTGGCGTAGTCGGTCACCAGCGGCGCGGCGCTGCCGGAGGTGACCTTGTAGAAGCCGCCCACGTTCACGTGGCCGGTCATGAGCGTCGTCGCCGACTCGAGCATGGCGGAGCGGATGCCCTCGGTGAGCCCGCCCATGACGACGAGGAGGGCCGTCACGGCGGCGATCGCCCCGCCCAGGAAGAGGTTGCGCTTCCCGTGCTGCAGGAGGCTGCGCACCGCGATCTGGAGGTCGACGAGGCTCATGCGTTCACGCGCTCCTCAATCATCCGCGCTCATGGCCTCGAGCGGCGTCACCCGGGTGGCGATGAGGGCCGGGTAGAGGCCCGAGAGGACGCTCACCACCAGCACGATGGCGAGCGAGACGGCCAGGCTCGCTGCGCCGAGCTGCGGGAGCAGGCTCGGGCCGGAGTAGAAGAAGTAGAGCTGGTCGTTGGTGGCCGGGATGCCGCCGCGCACGCGGATGAGCCACACCACCACGGCGCCGAGCAGCGCCCCGGCGGCGCCGAAGACGAGCCCCACCGTCGAGGTCTCGAGCAGCAGCATGAGGAGGACGAACCTCTTCTGGGCGCCCATGGCGCGGAGCGTGCCGATCTCCTTCACCCGCTGGAGCGTCGCCATCACCATGGCGTTGTTGATGATGACGAGGGCCACCGCGAAGATGATGAAGACGGCAGCGTAGAGGATGATGCGGGCCAGGGAGACGAACTGGCCCACCAGGCCGGACGCCTTTTGCCAGTCCACCACCTTCATGTCGAAACCGGCGGCCCGGAGCGCGGTCTCCACGTCACGCTGGGTGGCGCGCAAGCGCGAGGGGTCGTGCAGGGTGACCGCGGCGTTCAGCGCCACCCCTCCCTCGATCTCGTCCTTCCCGTACACGCGGGCGAAGAGGTCCGCGTCGGCCCTGCGCTGCGCGACCCCGGTGATGACCGGGTCCGCGATGCGCACCGCCTTCGCCGTCACGCCGCCCGCAGGCGCGCTGCCGAAGAGCTCGCGCTCGGCGTCCTCCCGCGAGACGTCCTTCACGCCGGCGCCGGACTTGATGGCGCGGATCTCGGCCGCCTTCTCGGCGGTCATGTAGCCGTAGAGATCGCGCCAGGAGAGGAGGTCCATGAGGCTCATGATCCCGGCCAGCCCCGACTTCTCCAGGCCGCGGAACTCCACGAACCCGTAGACCTTCACGTTGACGGAGCTCATGTAGCCGGACTTCGAGGGCGCCTTGATGGTGATGACGTCGCCCACCTTGACCGTGTAGAGTTGCAGGAGCGGCGCCAGTTCGTCGTAGAAGATGCGGTACCGCCTGTCGAAGCTGGCGTCGTCGGCCGTGAAAAGCTCGACGAGCAGATCGTGCAGCTCCGTCTTCTCCGAGCCCAGCGCCCGCCGGAGCCGCGCCGTCGCCTCCTCCGCGCGGATGGGATCGAGCTGCAG
The DNA here is from genome assembly GCA_038320275.1 of Myxococcales bacterium. Lineage (GTDB taxonomy): Bacteria > Myxococcota > Myxococcia > Myxococcales > Anaeromyxobacteraceae > Anaeromyxobacter_A. The sequence goes on from JBBQEB010000140.1 coordinate 8,656, forward strand.
CAGGATGTCGCGCGTCTGGCTGGCGTTCTCCTTCACCCAGCGCTGCAGCTCCTCATCCCGGGCGATCCGCTTGTGGAGGATCTCGCGCGCGTCGCGGATCTTGTCGAGCCGCCGCGCCGTCTTGAGCTTGAGCCAGTCCTCCGCGTACAGCTTCCCGACCAGGATGCCCCGCTGCCCCTTCGGCACCGCGGTGCCCTCCACGATCCGCATGCGGTCGAAGGCCGCGGCGTAGGCGTCGAGGTCCGTTCCGGCATAGCGGATGAAGGTGAAGCCGCCGTCGAGGGACTGAGGGGCGATGCGGTTCTCCAGGAACTCGAGGCGCGCGAGAGGCTCCTCGTCGAAGCGCGACCAGAACTCACCCTCGAGCGCGCGTTTGCGGTCCGCGATGCCGCGGGCGCGCTCCTTCCGCGCCTTCTCGTCCTCCAGGCCGCGCGCGCGGCCGAGCTCGCCGTCGAGGAGCTCGATCATCCGGCGCACGTGGGCCTGGTGAGCCGCGTAGGCCCGCTCCCGCTCGGGGGTACGGTCGCCCGCGATGCGCGCTCGCACGTCGGCGCGCAGCTTTTCGAGGGCCACGTCGAGCTCGTTGCCGGTGGCGACCATCGCCTGGTCGATCCCCATGGGAACGACGCTCTTCACGTTGGGCACCCGCTCGACGACCTTCTTCAGGGCCGCGAAGTCCTCGATGGGCTGGAGCTGGGACTCGCCCATCATGCCGCCGTAGAGGGCGAGGTCGTCCTTGGACCGGGCCGAGTAGATCTGGAGCTGCCCGGCGAGGCTGCCCTGGATGCTGCCGCGCATCCCCTTGTCGACGGTGTCGACGAGCGAGCTGCCCACCACCACCAGAACAGCCCCCACAAGCACGATCCCGCCCACGATGAAGCTCTTGGCGCGCGCGGCGAGGAGGTTTCGGAAGGCGATCTGGACGAGGGCGCGGGCGGCGCCCGCCTGGGAGGCCATGGTCAGGAGCTCGACCCAGCCGCGGCGGGCGCGGCAGCGTCCTC
>JBBQEB010000141.1:0-9493 GCA_038320275.1 Myxococcales bacterium
GGTGCACCTCGCCACCGCGGTCGGAACGCCCGTGCTCGCGCTCTTCGGGCCAACCTCCCCCGTGCGCTGGGGTCCCCCGCCGCCCGGGCGGAGCCTCACGCTCGCCCTGCCGTGCTCGCCCTGCTCCAACCACGGCGGCGACCGATGCCCCCAGGGACACCACCGCTGCATGCGCGACCTCGGCGTGGACGAGGCGCTGTGCGCGGCGCGGGAGCTGCTCGCCGGGGCGCGGAGGTCCGCCTGAGCTCCCTCGAGCGGGCCTGGTGGCGCGAGCGGGAGCCCTCGGGCGCGCGGGCGCTTCTCCTCCCGCTGGGGCTCGCCGAGGGGCTCTTCCGAGCGGCCGCGGGCGCGCGCTCCGCCGCGCTTCGGGCGGGGCTCCTCACCGTGCACCGCGCGGCCGTACCGGTGATCTCGGTCGGCAACCTGGCCGTGGGTGGCGCGGGGAAGACCCCGGTCGCCATCGCCATCGCGGAGCGGCTGGAGGCAAGGGGGCGCGTGGTGGCGCTCCTGTCCCGCGGCTACCGCGCGAGCCGCACCGACGCCAGGGTGGTCTCGGATGGCCGGAGCGTCCTGCTCTCCGCGGCGGAGGGGGGCGACGAACCGGTGCTCGTCGCGCGCCGCCTCCCGGGCGTGCGCGTCCTGTGCGGCCCGAAGCGGGCGCGGCTGGCGCGCCTGGCGGTGGAGAGGCTGGGCGCCGACGCGCTGGTGCTCGACGACGGCTTCCAGCACCGGGCCCTCGCGCGAGACCTGGACGTGGTCGTGCTCGACGCCCCCAATCCGTGGGGAAACGGCCATCTCTTGCCGCGCGGGCCCAACCGGGAGCCGCGCTCTGCGCTGGCCAGGGCGCAGCTCGTCTGGCTGGCGCGCGCCGACCTGGCCGGCCCGGAGCGGCTCGACGCGCTGCGGGCGCTGGCGCTGGCCACCACCGGCCGCCCGCCGGTGGAGTCGCGCAGCGCGGTGCTGGACGTGCTCGACGGCGCTCTCGCACGACGCTTTGGCGCGGATGCGCTCCGCGGGCGCCGCACCCTGGCCCTGTGCGCCATCGCCCGCCCCGAGCGGTTCCACGAGACGCTGCGCGAGCTCGGCGCGGAGGTCCGGCTCGCGCGCGCCTTCGGCGACCACCATCCGTTCACCTCCGCCGAGCTGGAGGAGGTCCTCGCCGCCGCCGCGCGCGCGGGATGCGACGTGGTCGCCACCACCGAGAAGGACGCGGTGCGGCTTCCGACCCTCTTCGCGAGCGATCCTCGGGTGCGGGTGGTGCGCATCGGCGCCGAGCTCATCGCCGGCGAGGAGCTCCTGGCGCGGCTCATCGACGCCGCGCTCCGGGCGGTGCCGGCTGCGCCCCGCGGCGCCGCGCGATGACGTAAGCTCCCCAAAGGATGGAAGCAGAGCCCCGCCCCCTCGCGCCCTCGCTGCGGCGCCTCCTGTACGCGCTCTGCGCCGCGCTGGCGTGGCTCGCCTGGACCCTCGGCGTGCGGCGGAAGGTCGTGCTCGACAACCTGCGGCTCGCCTTCCCGGAGAAGACCGAGGCGGAGCGCCGGGCGATCGCGCGCGCGACGTACCGCAACCTCGGGCGCATGGCTCCCGAGTTCCTGCTGGTGCCGCGCATGTCGCGAGAGGAGCTCGACCGCGTCTTCGTCTATGACGGCTGGGAGAACTACGAGGCCGCGAAAGCCCGCGGGCGCGGCGTCATCGCCTGCACCGGACACTTCGGCAACTTCGAGGTGCTCGCCGCCGCCCACACCCGGCGCGGCGTGCCCATCGCCATGATCAGCAGGGCCATGGGCAAGTCGGGCGCGAACGACCTCTGGCGCAGGATCCGCCGCAGCTCCGGGGTGAAGGACATCGTCGTGCAGAAGGGCGAGACGCTCAAGGCCGCCCGCCGCGCCATCGACTCTGGCTGGGTGCTCGGGTACGTCATCGACCAGAACCAGCCGCTCCGCCGCGCCATCTTCCCCCTCTTCTTCGGAGTGCCCGCGGCCACCAGCGCCACCCCCGCCGTGCTGGCGGCTCGCACCGGCGCGGCGGTGGTGTTCACGGTGGCGGTCCCGCAGGGCGACGGCACGCACCGGGTGGTCATCGAGGGGCCCCTCGAGCTGCCCCACACCGGCGACCGCGAGCGCGACGCCCTCGCCTTCATGCAGGACCTGAACGACAGGCTGGAGCGCCGCGTGCGCGCGCACCCCGAGCACTGGTACTGGCTGCACCGCCGCTGGAAGACGCGCCCCGCTGGCGAAGGCGCATTGACCCGCTCCGCGGCCCCACGGTAGGACACCGCCCCATGCGCCGGCCCGCCGCCCCGCCCGAAAGCGACGCGCTCGCCGCGATCCTGGGCCGCTTTGCGCGCGCGGAGGTGGTGGTCGCGGGCGACTTCATGGCCGACGAGTACGTCTACGGCGAGACGGAGCGCATCAGTCGCGAGGCGCCGGTGCTCATCGTCCGGTACGAGCGGAGCGAGCTCCAGCCGGGCGGGGCCGGGAACGCCGCCCAGAACCTGGCCGCGCTGGGGGTGCGGGTGAGGGCGGTGGGCGTGGTCGGCGACGATGGGCCCGGGGCCCGGCTCGGGGAGGCGCTCGCCGCTGCCCGGGTGGACGTGCGCGGGCTGCAGCGGGTGCGGGGCCGCGCCACCGAGTCGAAGACCCGCATCCTGGCCGGCGGAAGGTCCACCCGCCGGCAGCAGATGCTGCGGGTCGATCGCGCCCCCGAGGCCGAGCTGCCGGCGAGCGCCCGCGCGCGGTTCCTGCGCGATCTGCGGCGCGCGGCCCGCGGCGCCCACGCCGTGCTGGCGAGCGACTACGGCTCGGGTGCGCTGGACGACCGCGCCCTCGCGCACCTGCGCGAGCTGGCGCGCGCGGGGGTGCCTGTGTGCGTCGACTCGCGCTACCGGCTCACCGCCTTCACCGGCCTGACCATGCTGAAGCCCAACGAGCCCGAGCTGGAGGCGGCGAGCGGCATCTCCGCCGGCGGACCAGGGGGGGTGGAGCGCGCCGCGCGAGCCCTCCAGCGGCGCATCCGCTGCGACCAGCTCCTCGTCACGCGAGGGCGAAACGGCATGTCGCTCTTCCGCAAGGGCGCGCCGCCGCTGCACCTGCCCGCCCACGGCAGCCTCGACGCGGTGGACGTCACCGGGGCGGGCGACACCGTCGCGGCTGCCTACAGCGCGGCCCTCGCCGCGGGGGGCGACCCGGCGTCGGCCGCGCGGCTCGCCAACGTGGCGGGCGCCCTGGTGGTGGCGAAGCCAGGCACGGCCACCGTCTCCTGGGACGAGCTCGCCGCCGAGCTGGGGCGGCGCTGAATGGCGCGCCGCCTCACCGTGGCCGAGCTGCCCGGGCTGCGGGCGCAGGCCTCCGCCGCGCAGCAGACGGTCGCGCTGGCCAACGGCGTGTTCGACCTCTTCCACGTGGGCCACCTCCGCTACCTCGAGGGCGCGAAGCGCCTGGCCGACGTGCTGGTGGTGGCGGTGAACGGAGACGCCTCCGCCCGGCGCCTGGGCAAGGGGCCGGGGCGCCCGGTGGTGCCGGAGGCGGAGCGGGCGGAGATCGTCGCGGCGCTGGCCTGCGTGGACCACGTCGTCGTCTTCGACGAGCCGGACGTGGTGGCCGTGATCCAGGCGCTCCGTCCCGACGTCCAGGTGAAGGGCACCGACTACACCCCGGAGACCATCCCCGAGGCCGCCGAGATGCGGCGGCACGGCGGGCGGGTGGCGGTGGCGGGCGACCCCAAGGACCACTCCACCACCGAGCTGCTCCGGACGCTGGAGCGGCTCGGGAAGGGTCCGGCGGGAGGGCGATGAAGGTCTCGGGGCTCACCTTCGTCCGCGACGCCGTCCGGCTGCGCTACCCCGTCCTCCCGGCCATCCGCTCCATCCTCCCGCTCGTGGATGAGCTGGTGGTGAACGTGGGCGCGTCGGGCGACGGCACCCTCGACCTCGTGCGATCGCTCGGCGACCCGCGCCTCGTCGTCCTGGAGTCGCGCTGGGACGAGGCGAAGCTGGCGCGGGGGAGGGTGCTGGCCGAGCAGACCGACCTCGCGCTGGCGCGCTGCTCCGGGGACGTCTGCCTCTACGTCCAGGCGGACGAGGCGCTGCACGAGGACGACCACCCCGCCGTGCGCGCCGCGCTGGAGCGCCTCCACGCTGATCCGGGCGTGGAGGGGCTGCTCTTCGACTACGTGCACTTCTACGGCTCGTTCCACACGGTGGGCGTGTCCCGCCGCTGGTACCGGCGGGAGATCCGTGCCTTCAAGAACGGCCTCGGGGTGCGCTCCTGGCGCGACGCGCAGGGCTTCCGGATCGGACCGGGAGAGGGAGCCCGCAAGCTCGCGGTGGCCTCCAGCGGTGGCCGCATGTTTCACTACGGGTGGGTGCGGCCACCGGAGGCCCAGGCGGTGAAGCTCGCCGAATTCGAGCGCCTCTACCACGGCGACGCTGCGCGCGAGCGGCGCCTCGCGCAGGGCTTCGCCTACGACGCGGAGGAGAAGGTGCGGCCCTTTCGCGGCACCCACCCCGCGCCGGTGCAGGAGTGGGTCGCGCGGGAGGACTGGGCCTTCGAGCCCCGCCGGCGGCTCCTCCGGCGCGCGCACCTGCGCGAGGACCTGCTCGACCTCCTCGAAGCGGCCAGCGGGGTCCGGGTGGGCGAGTACCGCAACTACCGGCGCGTCGGCTGGGGATGAGGATCCTCGAGCTCTTGAGCTCGCCGGCCTGGACCGGCCCCGCCGAGCCGATGGCCTCGGTGGCGGCGTTCCTCCGCGCGCGGGGCCACGCCGTCGAGCTGGCGGTCGATTCCCGCCGCCCGGGAGATCTCCGGGAGCGGCTTTGCGCGATGGGCTTCACCGTGCGCGGCGATCTCGCCCTCACCACGCGCGGCTTTCCCCCGTCGCTCCTGGGGGACGCGCGGCGCCTGTCCCGGCTCGCGCCCGCTTTCGACCTGTTCCACGCGAACTTCTCCAACGACCACGCGGCCGCGCTGCTGGCGGTGCGGGGCCGGAAGGAGCGGCCGCGGGTCGCGCGCACGGTCCACTCGGCGAGGTCGTTGCAGAACCGCTGGCTGCAGGGGGTGGCCCACCGCCGCACCGACGGGCTGGTAGCTGTCTGCGAGGCGCACGCCCGCATCTTGCTCGAGCGCTTTCGCGTGCCGGAGGAGCGCGTGCTCGCCACCCGCGGCGCGGTCGACGCGGAGACGCGCTTCCTCCCCGTGGGCGACGACCTGCGAAGCGAGCTCGGCCTCGCCGCCGGGCAGCCGGTGGCCGGCATCGTCTCGCGCGTGAAGCCGGACCGCCGGCACGCGGAGCTCCTCGACGCCTTTCGCGTCGTGGCGGACCGCTTGCCCGACGCGCGGCTCCTGGTGGTGGGGCGGGGGGAGGGGCTCGACGACCTGCGCGTGCGCGCGGTCCGGCTCGGGCTCGAGCGCGAGGTCGTCTTCGCGGGATACCGCACCGGCGCGGAGCTCGCCGCGGCCTACCGCACGCTCGACGTGAAGGTGCTGCTCGCCGAGGGAAACGACGGCACCTGCCGGGCGCTGCTGGAGGCGATGGCCTGCGGGCGCGCCGCGGTAGCCTACCGGTTCGGCGCGCCCTCGGAGGCGATCGTGGACGGCACCACCGGTCTCCTGGTGGAGGAGGGAGACGTGCCCGCGCTGGCCGGGGCGCTGCTCGAGCTCCTGCGCGCCCCCGGCCTAGCGCGGGCGATGGGTGCGGCCGCTCGCGAGCGCGCCCGAGCGCTGTTCACCGAGGGCGCGCGCGGCGCGGCGATCGAGGCCTTCTTGTCGAGGCTCCTCGCGCTGCCGCCCGCCGTGATATGAGCCATTCCATGGCGCTCGCACCCGACCTGAAGGAGATCCTCGCCTGCCCCCAATGCAAGGGCGAGCTGACGTTCCACGAGGAGCGCGGCGAGATCCACTGCTTGCGCTGCAAGCTCAGCTACGCCATCCGCGACGACATCCCGGTCATGCTGGTGGACGAGGCCAAGCCCCTCGGGTGAGCCCCTGACCGGACGGCGAACGGCGGTCCTTCGAACGGCCTTGCGCGTCCTCGTCGTCAGCCCGGGGTTCCTCGGGGACACCGTCTTCCTCGGGCCTGCCGTGCGCGCGTTGAAGGCGCGCTGGCCCGAGGGACGGGTGGCACTGTGCGTGACGCCCCGGGGGGCTCCGGTGGCGCGCCTGCTCCCCGGATGCGACGAGGTGATCGCCTTCGACAAGCGCGGGGCCGACCGCGGCCTCCGCGGGCTGTGGCGGGCCGGCGCTCGCGCACGCGCCTTCGAGCCACAGCTCGCGCTGGTGCCGCACTACGCGCCCCGGTCCGGGCTCCTGGCGCGCCTCTCCGGAGCGCCGCGCCGGATCGGTTACGCGCCCTTCTGCACGGAGCGGCTCCCGCTCGATCGACGGGCGCCCTTCGTCGATCGCGCGCTCCGGCTGGCGGCCCACGTCGGGGCGCCGGGGAGCCCGGAGCTCCGCCTCCTCGCGCCGGCGGCGCTGGCTCCGTATGCCGACCGGATCCTGGCGGGCGCAGGCTGGCCAGTGGTGGGGCTCGTGCCGGGCGCCGAGTGGGCGACGAAGCGCTGGCCGGAGGAGGGCTTCGCAGCGCTGGCCCGGGAAGCCGTGGCGCGGGGCGGCACGCCCCTGCTCGTGGGCGGCCCGGGCGACCGCGCTGCCGCCGCGCGCATCGCGGAGCTGACGGGGGCGCCCGTGCGAGACACCACCGGAAACTCCATCGACGAGGCCATCGCGCTGCTGGCGCGGTGCGACCTGGTGGTCGGGGGGGACACCGGGCTCGTGCACTGCGCGCGGGCGCTCGGGCGCCGGACGCTGGTGCTGTTCGGCCCCACCACTCCGGCCAGGCACCGCTTCACGCAGCGTGAGTTCCCGCTCGCGCTCGGGCTGGCCTGCCAGCCCTGCCACGCGCACGGGCCCCAGCGCTGCCCCCTCGGGCACCACCACTGCATGCGCCAGCTCGGCGAGGGCAGGGTGCTCGCGTCGGCGGGCGCGCTCCTTGACGCTCCCCCGCCCTGACGCTACGGTCGCCAGCGTTGACGGGCCGCCCGGCGGCGGCCCCGCCGGAGCCCAACGATGATCCGCAGCATGACCGGGTTCGGCGCAGGGCGCGCCGCGCAGGGCGGCGAGGACATCGACCTCGAGGCGCGCTCCGTCAACCACAAGTTCTGCGAGGTCCGCGTCCGGCTGCCGCGCGAGCTGGCGGCGCTCGAGCTCGAGCTCGTGCGCGTCGTGAAGGAGCGGCTGGCTCGCGGCGGCGTCGAGGTGGCGGTGCGCCGCGCGCCGGGCCGCAGCGCCCTCACCCCGCGCGTCGATGCCGCGCTCGCCGGGGAGTACGCCCGCGCCTTCGACGCCATCCGGCGCTCGCTGGGCATGAAGGCTCCGGTGGCTCTCGCGGACGTGCTGGCGGCCGAGGGCGTGGTGACGCTCGAGGAGCGTGCGCTCGACCTCGCCGCGGTCCGGGCTCCGGTGCTGGAGGCGCTGGCACAGGCGCTGTCCGGACTGGTCGCCATGCGCCAGAGGGAAGGCGAGGCCCTGGCGCGCGACCTCGAGGCGCGGCTCTCGGCCATCGAGTCGATGGCGGCCCGGGTGGAGGAGCTCGCGCCGCGCTCCATCGAGCACTACCGCTCCCGGCTGCACGAGCGCATCGGCGAGCTGGCGCGGGGATTCACCCCCGACCCGGCCCGCCTGGCCCAGGAGGTGGCGCTCTTCGCGGACCGGATGGACGTGGCGGAGGAGGTGACGCGGCTCCGCAGCCACGTCGCGCAGACCCGGGGGCTCGTCTTGGCCGACGAGCCCGCCGGCCGGAAGATGGAGTTCCTCGTCCAGGAGATGCACCGCGAGGCGAACACCATCGGTTCGAAGTCGCAGAGCGCCGAGATCGCCGCGGTCGTGGTGGCGCTCAAGGCCGAGGTAGAGCGCATGCGCGAGCAGGTCCAGAACGTGGAGTAGAGGATGCCGCCCCCAGGCCTCCTCCTCGTCCTCTCCGCGCCCTCGGGGGCGGGCAAGACGACGCTGGCGCGGCGCTTCCTCGCGCGTCACCCGGACGCCTCCTTCTCGGTGTCCGTCACCACCCGCCCGCCGCGCGGGGCGGAGCGGGACGGCGAGGACTACCACTTCGTCGGTCCGGACCGCTTCTCCGAACTGGTGCGCGAGGAGGCCTTCGCCGAGTGGGCCGACGTCCACGGAAGCCGCTATGGGACGCTGCGCTCGAGCGTGGAGGAGGCGCTCTCCGCCGGCTGGATCGCCGTGTTCGACATCGACGTCCAGGGCGGCGAGAAGGTGAAGGCGCTCTGGCCGCGCCAGGCCGTCACGGTCTTCGTGCTGCCGCCCAGCGAAGCGGAGCTGGAGCGCCGGCTGCGCGCCCGCTCCACCGAATCGGAGGGGGCGATCGCGCGCCGGCTCGAGGCGGTCCGGCGGGAGGTGCCGCGCGGGCTCTCCCGCTACGACTACGCCATCTTCAACGCCGACCTGGACGAGGCGGGGCGCGGGCTCGACGCCATCGTCGCCTACCATCGCGGGCTCCTGGAAGGGCGGAACGAGGCCGATCGGGCTCTCGCGGCGAGCCCGCATCGCCTCGCGAACGCCGAGCTGGGGCCCTGGCGACGGCTCCTGCAGATCGACCCTTGACGCGCCCGGCCGAGGAGCGGTAGAAGCAGCGCCCTCGCCGAGAAAACCAGTGCAGCAGCCGAACGCTGGAGGTCTTGACGAGGGTCGGGAGTGGGGGTAGAAGCAGCGCCCACTCTGGAGAGCGAGCGGACGGTTCAGCAAGCTCTCTTGACGACGCGGCGGGTCCGAGTTAAATAACGGCCCCCCGCAGCCAGGAAGGTTCAGCCGCAACGAACCCTCTTGACGATGCAGGGAAGTGGAAGTAGAACCACTCCCCCCGACCGGAACGGCAGTCTTCGCGACTCCGCAGTGGTCAGGCTCGAACGAAGCTCTTGCTCCGTTCGAGGTCAGTGCTCGGTCTTTGAAAACTGAATAGCAAGCCAAAACAAACGGAATGCGGTCCCGCATTCTTTGAGTTTGCAACAATTCGCAGTACACCATGCCACGTACCTCGAAAGAGGTTCGGGCACGGATCAAAAACTCTAAATTGGAGAGTTTGATCCTGGCTCAGAACGAACGCTGGCGGCGTGCCTAACACATGCAAGTCGAGCGAGAAAGTCCGCAAGGATGAGTACAGCGGCGCACGGGTGCGTAACACGTGGGTAATCTTCCTTGGAGCCCGGAATAACTCCCCGAAAGGGGTGCTAATGCCGGATAAGACCACGGGAACTCTGGTTCCTGAGGGAAAAGGTGGCCTCTGTATACAAGCTATCACTCCTAGATGAGCCCGCGGCCCATCAGCTCGTTGGCGGGGTAACGGCCCACCAAGGCTACGACGGGTAGCTGGTCTGAGAGGACGATCAGCCACACTGGAACTGAGACACGGTCCAGACTCCTACGGGAGGCAGCAGTGGGGAATCTTGCGCAATGGGCGAAAGCCTGACGCAGCAACGCCGCGT
>JBBQEB010000142.1:0-9337 GCA_038320275.1 Myxococcales bacterium
CGCCCGGTGGTGCCCCCGCCCGCCTCCTCCGGGAGGCGCAGCTCACTCGACCAGCCGAGCTGGCACGTGGCTTCGCAGGCGAGCCGGAGTTCCGCCCAGCCGAGAGGCTGACCGGCGAGCTCGACGCGGTAGCGTGCGCCCGCGCGGGCCGGGAGCGCGGCGGCGACGAGCGCCAGGGCGAGCGCCGCGATCAGGCTGCTCTCGCGCGCCGCCGGTGGACGACCCGCGCCGCGGCGAGGAGGGCGACGACGGCCAGGACCAGCCAGGCGGCGCTCGTGAACCGGGAGAGCAGCGCGGCCAGATCCTGGACGTTGCGGGCGAGGAATGCGCCCGCCGCCAGGAGGAGCCCGTTCCAGAGCGCGGCCGAGATGCCGCCCAGGACGAGCACCTTGGCGAGCGGGATGCGCGCGGCTCCGGCTGCGACGAAGAGGATGGCGCGGAAGCCGGGCAGGAAGCGATTGGCGAGGAGGAGGAGCCCGCCCCAGCGGCGATAGGCGGCCTCGAACCTGGCGAGCCGCTCGGCGTCGAGGGGCCCCCGCGCCGCGGTGCGCCGCTCGAGGGCGGGGGCGAGCGCGCGGCCCACCCGCCAATCGAGGAAGGCGCCTGCCACCGCACCCAGCGTCACCGAGCCGAAGACCACCGGCCAGGACGTGGAGCCGTGGACGGCGTACCAGGCCCCGAGCAGCACGATGGTGTCGCCGGGAAAGGGCGGGAAGACGTACTCGACGAAGCTCGCGCCGAACAGCACGAGCGGCGCGTACGGCCCGGTGTGCGCGACGATGGCCGCGAGGAAGGCGACGAGCCGTTCGAGGAGGGAGCTCAAGCGCGCGCATTGTAGCGCCCCGGCGAGACGGGGCGAGCGCGCGGCGGAAGACTCGCGTTCGCTCGTGGGCGTGGAGCCGAGGGAGCGGACCCACCCGGCGACCACGATCACGACCGCGGGCGATGCGGCCGCGGCCCTCGGAAGGGCGGACCGGAGTCCGAGGTCCGCGGCCTCCCGCCCCTAGGGCACCCCGCCCGCCGACGTGCGGCCCCTGAAGAACCCCAGGACGAAGAGGATCAGGGCTGCCACCAGGGCGATGTGGATGAGACCGCTGGTGACCTTGAAGGCCAGACCGAGCACCCAGAACGCGAGGAGCACGGCGGCGAGGATCCAGATCATGAGGCGCCTCCTTGAACGGCGTGGTGAACCGACCCCTCAAGTCTAACGACCGTCCCACTCCTTTGGCTCGCTCGGGCGGTCGCCCAGCCGGCGCCGCCTTGCCGCCTCCGAAACCCGCTGTTAACGTCCGCCGCCGGCATGTCTCCACGACGCACCCCGGCATGTCTGCTGTACTGCGTCGCGGCGCTCTGGCTCGTGGTGGGGTGGGCCGTCCTGGTGCGCGGAGCCGCCCACCCTGGCGTGGCCTACCGGCCGTGGGCCTTCGACCACCACGCCTACTCCGACATCCTGGCCATGGGCGGCGACCGGTACTTCGGCGGTGGCCACCCCGTGCCGTACCTCCAGGATCGCATCGAGTATCCGGTGCTGCTCGGGCTCCTGCTCTGGCTGCCCTCCTTCGCGCCGGGCGGACCCGCCGTCTACTTCACGGTGAGCTACGCCTTCCTGGCGGCCTGCGGGCTCGCCTCGGTGGCGATGCTGGCACGCCTCCCCGGCGCCCGTCCGTGGTGGCTCGCCGGCACGCCCGCCCTCGCCTACTACGGCGGGCTGAACTGGGACCTCTTCCCCATCGCGCTCTTGCTCGGCGCTGTGCTGGCGCTGGAGCGCGGCCGCGGCGGCTGGGCGGGAGGGCTCGTCGCGCTGGGCGCAGCCGCCAAGCTCTGGCCGGTGGCGCTCGCGCCCCCTGCTGCAGCCGCGCTCCGAGTCCGGGATCGGCGCGCCCTCGCCCGCGGCGCCGCCGCAGCGCTCGAAACCTTTGCGGCAGTCAACCTTCCGGTCGCCGCGGCAGCGCCGGCGGCGTGGGCCTGGTTCTGGCGCTTCAACGCTGGGCGCGGCGCGGAGAACTCGATCTGGGAGCTCCTGCGCCAGGCGCCCGCGCTCGCGTCCCTCGCGACCTGCGCGCCCTTTCTCAACCTCGCCACGGGCGCCCTCCTCGGCGCGGCGGTGCTCTTCGCCTCCATCGCGGTCCGGCGTGTGGCAGGCTCTGCCGGCGGGGCCGGAACGGCGCGGGCGGTGCGGCTCGGGACCGCTCTCCTCCTCGTGGTCTGGGTCGGCACGGGCAAGGTGTGGAGCCCGCAATACGCGCTCTGGGCTTTCGCCGCCGGCGGCCTGGCTGCGGCGCCGGGCTGGCTCTTCGCCCTTCACGCCGTCGTCGCGCCCCTCGACTACCACCTCGCCTTCGAGACGCGCTCGTCGCGCGGGCTGGTCCACTACTTCGACCTCGCCTACACCGCCGGGGAGGTGCTCCGGTTCGCGGCCTACGCCCTCCTCGCCGGCTGGATCGCGACGGCGCTCTGGCGCGCGGCCCGCGACGCTCCCGGGGCCACGCCGGCGCGGCTCGCCCGGTGAGAGCGGAGACCGCTGTGACTTCCGCGCCGCGACAGGCGCCTCATGCCTCGGCCTGGTGGGCCGCGGCGCTCGCCGTGCCCGCGTCGGTCCTCCTCTTCCACGCGCGGGCCGCCGCACCGGGGCAGGCCTTCGTCGGGGACGACCTGCGCTTCTTCTTCTTCGCGGTGCGCGAGGCCACCGCCGCGGCGCTGCGCGCAGGTCACCTCCCCGGCTGGCAGCGCGGCATCTTCCTCGGCTACCCGCTCCTCGCCGACCCCCAGGCAGCGGCCCTCTCCCCCGCCACCTGGCTCACCCTGCCCTGGGACGCGCCGCGGGCCCTCACGCTGGCGACGCTCCTCCACCTCTGCTTCGCGGGCTGGGGGATGCTGGTCTGGCTTCGCGCGCGGGGGCTCGCGCCCGCCGAAGCGGTGCTCGGCGCGGTGCTGCTCGCCCTGGGCGCCAAGCAGACGGTGCACCTCCAGCACTGGAACTTCGCGGCGAGCGTCGCCTGGTGGACCTGGGCGCTGGCCGGCCTCGAACTCTTCGCCGCCCGCGGGCGCGGGCGCGCCCTGCTGCTCACCGCCACGGCCTGCGCGCTGTCGTGGCTGGGCGGAGCGGCGCAGATGGCGTATTTCGGCACGCTCGTCGCGGGCGCCTATGCGCTCGTGCTCTCGCCCGCGCTCTGGCGCCGCCGGCCGCTCGATGCCGCGCTCGCGCTCGCCGCCGCGCCGCTCGGCCTCTTGCTCGCCGCGCCCATGGTCCTCCCGGTGGCGGAGCTGGCGCGCCTGGGCCCGCGCGGCGCGGGCGTGGCGTACGCTTTCGCCACCAGCTGGAAGTGGCCCGACCGCTGGGGGCTCGCGCTCCTCGTGCTGCCCCGTGCGTACGGGGGCGCCTGGCGGCTCGACGAGATGAACCTGTGGGAGGCGACGGGCTACCTGGGCCTTTTGCCGCTCGCGCTCGCCGCCGCAGCGCCCCTGCGCCGGCGCGGCACGTGGCTCTTCCTCGCCCTGGGCGTGGCCGGCGTCTGGCTCTGCTGGGGCGAGGACGCCTGGCTCGGGCTGCACCGCGCCCTGTACCGCTTCCTGCCAGGCTACGGCTCCTTCAGGAATCCCACCCGTTCGCTGATGGTGACGTCCCTCGCGGGCGCGCTCCTCGCCGCGGAGGGGCTGCACGCGCTGCGGGAGGCAGAGGGCCTGCGCCAGAGGATGGTGCGCGCCGCGTGCGCCCTCGCTCTCCTCGGGGCGGCCGCCGCGCTCCTGCCCTCGCTCCCGCACCCTCTCGACCAGGCGGCGGCGGGCGCGGGCGCGCTCACGGCGGGGGGGCTCGTCCTCGCGGGAGCGGTCTGGCTCGCCTGCCGCCCGGCGGTGCGCCACAGGCCTCGCCTGCGCACTGCGTGGGCGCTCGCGCCGGCGGCCCTCGCCTTCCTCGACCTGCACCTCGCTTTCGGCGACATGAATCCGGTGGGCCCGGCTTCCGCGGAGCGACCGGCCCTCGCCGACCTGGCGCCGGAGGTCCCCGCCGCGCCCGCTCCCCGCCGCGTCGCTGTCATCGCGCGCTGGGGCCGGACCGCCAACGCGCCGCTGCGCGAGGGTTGGGAGGGCGTGACCGGTTACGGCCCGACCGTGATCCAGCGGGTGCGCTCGCTCCTCGAGGCCACCCGTTCCGGGCAGGTGGAGCTTCCTTCGCCGGTCGCGAGCGACACGAACTTTCCGCGCCCGGTGCCCACCTCACCTCTGTGGCCGCTCCTCTCCGCGCCGCTCGTCGTCTCCGACGCTCCGGTGGCGCTGCCCCGGCGGATGGACCTCCGGCCGGAGTGGGCTCTTCCCTCGGCGGCCTACCGCGCTCCGGCGCTGCCTCGGGTCTTCTGGGCGGGGGCCTGGAGCGCGGCGCCCGACGCCGCCATCACCGAGCCGCTGCTGCAGGCGGCGCGGGGCGACGTGGCGGTGCTCGCACCGGAGGCGCTCTCGGCTGGTTTTCCGCAACCCGGGCCGAGGGAGGGCCCGGTCGCCGCCGAGCGCGTCGCGGTGGAGGGCGACCTCCTCACTGCGACCCTCGTCGCCCCGCGCTCCGGGGTCGCGGTGATCCTCGACCCCTGGTTCCCGGGCTGGTCGGCCACGGTGGACGGGGCGCCGGTTCCGCTGGTGCGCGCCGACTACGCCTTCATGGCGGTGCCCGTGTCCGCCGGCCGCCACGCGCTGCGGCTCACGTACCGGAACCGGGAGGTAGGACGCGGCGCCCTGGTGGCGGCGGCGACGCTCACGCTCCTGCTGACGACGCTGGCCGCGCGGCGGCGCGGCCGGAGCGCCGTTTCGCCGCAGCCATGATCTCGGGGAAGCCGCGGCCGCCCATGGAGGCGGCGGCCGCCAGCACGCCTCCGAAGAGCGCTCCACCGATGCCGTGCGCGCTCGCGTCCGAGCCGGCGAGGAAGAGCCCCGCGACGGGAGTGCGCGTGCCCAGCCAAGCCAGCCGGTAGCGTTCGGGAACCGCGGGCACGCCGTAGATGGCGCCTCCGGCGTGGCCGGTGAAGTGCTCGGTGGTGAGCGGGGTCGAGAGCTCGCGATAGGCGACGAGGTCGCCGAGCCCCGGCCGGCGCGCCTCGACGAAGTCGAGCAGCGCGAGCGAGATGCGCTCCTTCGTCGCCTCGTACGCCTCGCCGCGCCGCTTCCAGCGCTCGCCCCGCCAGCGGGCGAAAGGCGCCGCCGTCATGGGTGCGATGATCTCGGCGGTGTGGGCCTTGGCGGAAGGGTCCTTGAGGGAGGGGAAGGAGACGTAAGCCGCCGAGGCGCGCCCAGCCGCGAGCCCGTCCGCCCGGGCCGCGATCGCGTCGTGGTCGAGTCCGTCGTACAGCCAGTGGTTCTCGCCCCGGAAGCCCAGCTCTGCGGGGCTGCGCGCGAGGCCCAGGTAGAGCGTCACGTTGGCGTACCCACCGCCGAGCCGCGCCAGGTCCCGGCCCGCGCCGGGCACCGTGCCCTCCGGCAGGAGCCGCAGGAAGGTCGCGGCCGCCCCCGCGTCGGAGACCACCAGCCGGGCCCGGAAGACGAGCTCCTCCTCGCGACGGCCGGCCCGGTGCACCGCGCGCACGCCGGCGGCGCGCCCGCCCTCGACGAGGATCTCGCGCACCTCGTGGTCCACACGCAGCTCGCCGCCCGCTGCGCGCACGGCCTCGGCGGCGCCCTCCGCGATGACCCCCGCGCCACCGGCCGGATAGGCCCCGCCGCCCAGGTAGTGATCGACGATGAGCGCGTGGACCGCGAAGGCGCTCCGCCCCGGTGGCAGGCCGTAGTCGCCCCACTGCGCGGCGACGACCGCCCGGAGCTCCGGCGAGTGGAAGCGCCGCGCGAGGTAGGCGCCGGTGGTCTCGAGGGGCAGCCGGGAGCGCAGCCGGGCGAGGAGGCGCAGGGCGCCGCCGAAGGGCGCGGGGACCACCTCGGCCGCGCTCCGCAGCCCGAACCAGCGGGACGCGCTCTTCACCTCGGCGAGGTACCGGTCGATGGCCCGGCGCTCGGCGGGGAAGAGCGCGGCCAGATCGTCGCGGAACCGAGACGCCCCGGCGCGCTGGGTGAACTCGAGCCCGGGGAAGGAGAAGCGCTCGAAGCCCTCCGGCATGGGGTTCCAGACAGCGCGCCCCAGCGTGACGAGATCGAGGAGCTGGCGGAGCGCGCTGCCTTCGCCGGTCTGCCCGACGTAGTGGAGCCCCACGTCCCAGGAGAAGCCCTTCCGCTCGAAGGTGTGGGTGAAGCCGCCCAGCTTGAAGTGGCGCTCCAGCACCAGGACGCGCTTGCCGCGGAGCTGCGCCAGGAGGCTCGCCGCGGCGAGCCCCCCCATGCCGGAGCCGATGACGATGGCGTCCCAGCTCTCGCCGACCGCCACCCTCCCTGGCACTAATACCGGTAGTGGTCTGGCTTGAAGGGGCCCTGGGGCGGGACGCCGATGTAGCCCGCCTGCTTCGGCGAGAGCTCGGTCAGCCTGGCGCCGAGCTGGCCCAGGTGCAGGCGCGCCACCTTCTCGTCGAGGTGCTTCGGGAGCACGTACACCTTGTTCTCGTAGTGCTCGCGCCGGGTGGCGAGCTCCAGCTGCGCGAGGGTCTGGTTGGTGAACGAGCTCGACATGACGAAGCTGGGATGTCCGGTGGCGCAGCCCAGGTTGAGGAGCCGCCCCTCGGCGAGGATGAGGACGCGGTGTCCGTCGGGGAAGACCCAGGCGTCGTACTGGGGCTTCACGTTCACGCGCTTCACGCCCGGCACCTTCTTGAGGCCGGCCATGTCGATCTCGTTGTCGAAGTGGCCGATGTTGCCGACGATGGCGCAATCCTTCATCCGCACCATGTGCTCGGCGGTGATGATGTCGACGTTCCCGGTGGCGGTGACGAAGAGGTCGGCGGTCGCGACCACGTCCTCCAGCCGCACCACCTGGTAACCCTCCATCGCGGCCTGCAGGGCGCAGATGGGGTCGATCTCGGTCACCAGCACGCGCGCGCCCTGGCCCTTCAGCGACTGCGCGCAGCCCTTGCCCACGTCGCCGTAGCCGCAGACCACCGCCACCTTGCCCGCGAGCATGACGTCGGTGGCGCGCATGATGCCGTCCACCAGCGAGTGGCGGCAGCCGTACAGGTTGTCGAACTTCGACTTGGTGACGGAGTCATTCACGTTGATGGCAGGGAAGAGCAGCGTGCCCGCCTTCTGCCTCTCGGACAGGCGGTGGACGCCGGTGGTGGTCTCCTCGGTCACGCCGTGGCAGGCGGCCGCCATGCGGGTGAAGCGCTTGGGGTCGCGCTTCAGCTCGCGGGCGAGGAGCTTCAGGATGACGGCGAGCTCCTCGGAGTCGGCCGTCTCGGGCGAGGGCACCTTTCCTGCGGCCTCGTACTCGACGCCCTTGTGGAGGAGCAGGGTCGCGTCGCCGCCATCATCGACGATCTGCGTCGGGCCCAGCCCGCCGCCGAAGTCGAGCGCGCGCTCGGTACAATCCCAGTATTCCTCGAGCGACTCGCCCTTCCAGGCGAACACCGGCACCCCCCGCGGCTCCGCGGCGGTGCCCTCGCGCCCCACGGCGATGGCCGCCGCGGCGTGGTCCTGGGTGGAGAAGATGTTGCACGAGGCCCAGCGCACGTCGGCGCCCAGGTCCTGCAAGGTCTCGATGAGGACGGCGGTCTGCACGGTCATGTGGAGCGAGCCGGTGATGCGCTGACCCCGGAGAGGCGCCTTCGCCCGGTACTCCTTCCGGAGCGCCATGAGTCCGGGCATCTCCATCTCGGCGAGCTCGATTTCCTTGCGGCCCCACTCGGCGAGGCCGAGGTCCTTCACCTTGTGCTCGAGAGGCGCTGCAGGGGGGGCGGCGTTCTTCGCGGCGGCACCGGCGCTGCTGGTCGGCATGTCTCTCTCCTCCAAAAGGGCGCCGTGAGCTATAGCCCGGCGACCGGGCCACGGCCAATCCGGCCCGGACCTCAGCGAGCGGTTCAGTAGTCCTTGCTCCAGACCAAGCTCGCCCCGCCGGTGTTGGCGTCGCCGTATCGCGACTCGAAGGTCCAGCGCGGGGAGATCTGGTACTCCACCCGCACCTCGTTGGTGTTCTCGCCCTGCTCGGGCTTCGCGCTGTAGCGCAGCGTGTAGCCGACGTAGATCTTGTCCGTGACGTACTTGCCGGCGCGGAGCTGCGAGCTGTCGATGGAAACGGAGTCGACCGGCAGCTTGTCGGCGATGACGTCCTTGAACACCTGGGTCGCCACCGCGCCCGCGGCAGCCATCCCGGCCTGCTCGCCGGTGAGCCCGCCCGCGCCGCCCGAGCCCGCCTTCAGCTCGGTGCGCCCGGTGGCGATGAGGAGGGCGATCTGTGCCTCGTCCATGGGCGGCTCGCTGGTGAGCTTCACCTCCGGCTTCTCCACCGTGCCGGTGATCGCGACGGTCACCTTGGCGGCCGGGTTCTCGTAGAGCGCCTGCACCTCGAGGACCCCGGTGGTGTAGTCCTCGCCGGTGAAGTGGATGCGGCCGCGCTTGATGTCGAAGATGCGGCCGCCGATGGGCTCGATCTGACCGCGGATGGTCTCCACTTCGCCGAGGAGCCCGATCTCCGTCCCCTGGATCTGGGCCGTCGCGTCGGCGCGCAGCTCGATGTTCATGCGTGGGTTGTCGCTCTTGATGAAGAAGTGGCTCGGCACGAGCAGGTGGACCTTGCTCAGAAACGGCTTCGCGTTCTTGTCTCCCGACTCGGCAGGGCCCTTCGCCCTCCGGCGCGGGCCGATGACGATGTCCGGGCGCGGATCAAGCGACTGGAGCTTGCGCGGCGACTTGGGCGGCAGCCGGACCGTGGCGCGCGGGATGGCGAGCTCCGCGTCGAGGGCCCGCGCCGAGACGGTGCCCTTCAGGCTCGCCTCCATGTCCACCGTGACGATGTCCTGGCCCGCCCTGGGGATGGTGAGGCCGGTGCTGTGGAGCTCGGCGGTGAGGTCGGCCGGCCGGTCCTTGCGCGAGAGGCCCTGCGCGAGCGCGGTGATCTCCACCCTGCCGTCGCCCCGCCGCGCGGTGAAGCGGTCGAGCCGGAGGTCGTCGTCGGAGAGGGACGCCTGGAGGTCGATCTCCTTCCACTCGCCGTACTCCGCGATGGAGGCCTTGCCGCCCGCGAGCCTCACCGTGCCGCGCGGCGACATGTGGGCGAAGGGGCCCTTGGCGGTGACGTCGGCGTCGAGCTTCCCGGAGGCTGCGCGGATGAACCCCGGCGCGACTGCGGGCAGGAAGCCGAGGTCGAGAGCTTTCGCCGTCACCTGGGCGCGCGCGGGCGCTCTCGCGAGCGCCCCCTGCCGCACCGACGCCACGCCGAGATCGGCGTCGATGTCGAGCGTTCCGTCGAGCTTGCCCC
>JBBQEB010000143.1:0-9194 GCA_038320275.1 Myxococcales bacterium
GCCATGAGACCAGCCAGCGCACCGTCTCCGCCAGGTGGCGACTTCCGTCACCCGGGTGAGCAGGTCGCTTCCGTTCGTTTCGTCCCCCACAGCCGCGGGCCACCCTGCCCGGCCGCGGTTCGCCGTACGCCGCCCGTCCTCGACGCCGTGTTCTTCAGCACCGGGTGCGCGGTACGGGCCTTGCTGCACTCTCGACACCCGTGCATTCCATCCTCGCCGCGATATCGCTCGCATCGCTGCTGGCGACCGCTTCGCCGGCCCACGCGCCCGCCCCCGCGCGCGCGTTCGCCCCTGCCGGAGCGAACCACCCGTCCAAGGCCCACGCCGGTCCGCGCGCGAGGGTGGTCGCAGCGGCGCGAACCGCGCTCCGCCGGGACGCCTTCCGCGGCGACTGCTCCGGGTTCGTGCGGCGCGTCTTCCTCGACGCTCGCATCCCGCTTCCTCTGCCCAGCGGAAGCCGCGGCGGGACGGAATTTCTCGCGCGGCACCTCTCGCCAACGCGGCGCCCGCAGCCCGGCGACCTCGCCTACTTCCACCGTACCTACGACCGGGATCGCCCCGGCCTGGGACGGAACCTGTTCACTCACATTGCGGTGGTGGAGGCGGTGCGCGGCCAGCGCGTCTCGCTCATCCACCGCAGCAACACGGCGGTCCGGCGGCTCACCCTGGACCTCTCACGACCGGGTGACCCGAGGCGCAACGACGAGCTGCGCCGCAAGCGGCCGGGCGACCGCCAGAACCAGCGCTACCTCGCGAGCCAGCTCCTGGGCGGCTTCGCCTCGCCCTGGGTCGCGTCACACGCGCGAGGCCCGAGGGTCGCCTCCGCGCGGCGGTGAACTTGGGGCGTGCGCCCCCGGAACCACCGGAGAGGCGTCATCGCCCGGCGGAGGCTCCGCCTGGGCGCCCGCAC
This sequence comes from Myxococcales bacterium, assembly GCA_038320275.1. GTDB lineage: Bacteria > Myxococcota > Myxococcia > Myxococcales > Anaeromyxobacteraceae > Anaeromyxobacter_A. The sequence continues at coordinate 911 of JBBQEB010000143.1, forward strand.
GGCATCAATCCGCGGAGGCACCGGATCCTCCCGCCTCGAAACGAATCTCGCCCACGTTCTCCGGGAACTTGGCCTGCACACCGGCGTACGCCTCCCGGATGCGCCGCAGGTCCGCCTCCTCGTCCCCGCTCAGGTCGAGATAGCCCCGCAAGGTCACCGAGCGTGTGCCGTAGTCGATGCTGTAAAGCCCCAGGGGCGCTCCGGTGGCCATCGCGAGCCGGTAAAAGCCGGTGTGCAGGTGGTCGGTTCGAGCGCGCGTGCCCTCCGGCGCGATCGCGATGAACGCTGGCTCGCTCCCCTCGAGGTCGCGCGCGAGCTGGGCGGTGAGACCGGATCGTCTGGAGCGGTCCACCGGGATGCCACCCATGCGCCGGAGGAGGCCTCCGACGGGCCACCTGAACAGCGTGTGCTTGCCGATCCATCGCAAGGGCAGGCCCGTCGCCAACTTTGCGAGATAGCCGTAATAGAAATCCCAGTTGGAGGTGTGGGGATAGACGATGAACACGCAGGCCCGCGACCGCGGCCACGGAAGGTCCGCCGTCCATCCCCCGCGGGCGAGGAGGGCAGCCGCCACGCGCTGCGCAGCACGCGCAAGGGTCGAGGGAGACGCGGGTGAGGGGGTCACGCCCGCACTCTACCGCGGCGGAGGGGCGGTCGGTGCGCGGATCCTGTCACCGATCTCGAGGGGGCGCCCGAGCCCTCCCTGGACGTGGGCACGTATTGCCGCATCCTGGCGACTCAGCCAATCGGGGGGGGGCGAAGGCTCCGCGGTCTTCCACGATGGAGCGCGTCTGCAACCGTGAGCAGGATGAAACTCGAAGTGAAGGCTGCGCGGCTCGTTGCCGAGCCGCAAGAGGTGAGCTCTCCATGACGCGCGCCGTAATCATCGTATCTGCCTGGCTGCTCCTCGCCGGCGGGATCCGAGAAGAGGCCCTCCTCGGCACCTCCTCACCTCTTGCGCTCCTCGGACTCTACCTCCTCATCTCCGTCGCCACGGTCGCCGCCCTGTGGGCCGAGCTCTCCGTGACGCCGGCCAGCGGCGACCATCCCGCGCGCCGGCCGCGAGAGATCGAGGCGCTCGACTGATCGCGTGCGCGTTCGCCTTCACGGCGGGCACCGCCGCGGTGAGCTCCGGTTGACTGGATCGACTTGTACCGGGCGCGGCACCGGCGCGGGTCGTTCACGCCGGCTTCGGGTCGCGCAACATGATGAGGAGCATCCGCGTGCGCTCGACCGCATCGAGCGCGTGCTGCACGGTAGCTGGCATCCGGGTGATGCTGCCCGCGGGCGCGGCCACCGCCTTGCCGCCGATGGTCAACGTCATCGCCCCCTCCAGGATGACGACCAGCGCGTCGAACGGCGACGTGTGCTCTGTGAGGCCTTGACCCTTCTCGAACGCGAACAGGGTGACGTTGCTCGAGCCCTTCTTGGCGATGACCCGGCTCGCGATGCCGTGCTCGGCGTAGGCAAGGAGGTCGCCGAACCGATGCGCCTCGCCAGCCGGCAGATTGTTATCGATGCTCATGGCGGAAGTCCCTTTCGTGAAAGGCGCGGCCGCGATCGAAACGGCCCGCGTAGGAGGTGGTAACCGGCGGCGTGGGCTGATGGTACCGGTTCACGCGGACGGGGTCCGGCGCCTACGGAGAGGACATGGAGCAGCGCGGGAGGTCGCCGCGACCACTGCGCCGCGCGCAGAATGCCTGGACCGCCATGCCCTCCTTACTTGAAGACGAGGATTCGACCACCCTTCGAGTCAGCCACGTAAGCCGCGCCCCGGACGTCCACGACCACCGTGCGCCCGCCTTCGGCTGCCGGTGTTGTCCAGACCTTGGTGAGCGCGCCCACCTCGCTGGCCTCCGCGACCGTAAGCGTGCCGGCCTTTCCCGCCGCCGCATAGACCCGGTGCCGTGCCTCCATGTAGTCGATGTTGTCGAGCCCTGGCCCGATCTCCAGCTCGCCGAGCACCGCGCCGTCCTTCCCTGCGTCCAGCACCTTGATGGATGTCGTGCAGGCCACGAAGAGATGACGTCGCTGGCGGTCGAGCGAGAGCCCGCGCGGCCCGTCCTTGCCGCAGCCAGGGCTCCAGGTGGAGATGACTGCGCGCCGGCGCACGTCGATCGCCACCGTGCGGTTCTCCTCCTCCTGGTTGGTGTAAAAGATCCCGCGCGCAGCATCCACGGCCAGGCCCTCCGGGTGAGCGACGGCGATGCGGCCGGCGAGCTTCGGAGCCGCGCCATCCTTCACGTCGAGGATGGTCACCGAGCCGTCCCGCGGCGTCGTCACCCAGACCTCGCGGGTCGTCGCGACCCAAGCGACACCGTCTGGCGGTGAGGGCAGGCCGACGCAGCCCTTCTTCTCCAGCGAGCGGACGTCAACAGCGCAGACCTGCGCATCCGCGCGGCTGCCGACGTAGGCGAAGCCGTCTCCGACGCTGGCGGCGCTTGGGCCAACCTCGCGCTCCTGGCCGTCGCGCCCCTTCACCTTGGCGGTGCCAAAGCCAGCCAGGGCGGTGACCTTGCCGGTCTTCGCGTCGATCACGTCGACCTTGCCGGTGTTGCCGGCGGGTACCCAGACGCGATCGTTCTTCGCGTCGTAGGCGAGGTAGTCCATCGAGACCGGCGGCCCGCCGGGCAGCGCGATGGAAGTGGCGGTGGGCGTCGCGGCGAGCGTGAGCAGCAGGAGGAGCATGGCGCGCCTCGTGTAAGGGGTCGTGAGCGCCTTGTCCTGGCGTTCGCGTGCGAGACCGCGCGGGACCTCGAGGCTCCCAGCACCGAACCGGGACGGAGCTTCCGCCGCGCCCCGCGATGCCGCGGCAGGGAGGCGCCTCGCCCACATGCCAGGGTGCTACGGCTTCAGCCACGAGAGCGAGCTCCGCAGGACTTGGGCGGCGTTGTCTCTCGCCCACGCTCCGTGAGCGATCACCATACGCGCCGGGTTCCAGTCGAGGGCGCGACGAATCGCGGCGCGGGCAGCTCTGCGATCGAGGAACGTGGCGCGCCACTCGCGCGGGGTGCTTCCATCAGGGCCGGCCAGGGAGACGGATGGACCGTCCGCGATCCAAACCTCGTCGGCGATCGCCTCGAGCATTTCTCGAGCTCCCCCTGACCTCGAACCACGCGCGCGCGCGTCGCGATCCAACATAGCCGCAGCCGCACGGCTCATCCCGCGCATATCCCCGGGCACGCTTGCCAAGCGCCCTCCCCTGCGCTCTTGTGCCAGGCATGCTCGTGCCCGGCAGGGATCTGAGGTGGCGTGACTTCCTCCGGGCCCTCTGGACCGAGTACCTGAGAGACGAGATCATGGACGTCGCGGGCGCGCTCGCCTTCTACGCCTTCCTGGCGCTCTTTCCCTTCCTCCTCTTCCTGGTCTCGGTGGCCAGCAAGCTGATCACCCCGGAGATGGAGCAGGGGATGCTGCGCGACCTGGGCCACGTCGCGCCGACACAGGTCACCGATCTGGTTGCCCACCGGCTGGTGATACTGCGGAGCAGCGGCGGGCCCGGGCTGCTCACGCTCAGCCTGGTGGGTGCGCTCTGGTCGACCCAGTCTGCGGTGGTATCCTTGATCACCGCCCTCAACCGCGCCTACGACGTCGAGGAGACCCGCCCGAGTTGGAAGGTGCACGGCCTCGCCCTTCTCGGCACGCTGGTGCTCGGCGCGGTGGTGCTGGTCGCGGCCGCCATCACCGTCGCGTTGCCCTTCGCCGCCGGGGCGATTGGTGGCATACCCGGCGCGGTCGTCTCCTGGCTCGGCTTGTTTGTCGCCGGCCTGATGGTCGTGCTCGCGCTGGTCGTCAGCTACCGCTTCCTGCCCAACATCCAGCCTCCCCTCCAGGTGATCTTCCCGGGGGCGGTGACCGCGCTCGTGCTCTGGCTGCTCGCCTCCTGGGGCTTCTCCACCTACGCGCGCCACGCCGGCACCTACGAGGTGGTGTACGGCGCCCTCGCCGGGGTGACGGTGCTGCTGCTCTGGATGTGGATCTCGGGCCAGGTGGTACTGATCGGGGCCGAGATCAACAAGCTCCTTACCCCCGAGGCCGACCTCGAGCGGATCGAGACGCCGATCGAGCGGGACCGGATCCGGGTCCCCAGGCAGCGCTGAGGGGCGGGCCCCATGCCAGCTTGGCGCGCGATTCATCCAAGCCATCCCCCTCGAAAGCCCGCGCGACCAAGTCCCGCCACGAGATACGGGCACTGCCGCATGAGATGCCAGAGCAGGCCGGAACGGTAGTTCTCGATCATCAACACGATCGGGCCTTGGTTGAGACCGTAGTGGAAAGGCGATACCCATGCGTGCGACGCACCCGAGCGCCTGGTGAAGGTGGCGTTGAAGGTCGCTTTGAATCCGTAAGGGTTGTTCGCGCGCAGCTTCAGCTCCTCGAAGGAATCCAGCGTCGGGATCACGATCTCCGGGGCAAAAGGGAGTGAAGCCACCACCGCCCAGGGAGCGATGCTTCCGTCGTCAGGACCGTCGGGTACGCCCCGGGCGAGGTAACCAAAGAACTTGCGCTTCCGCCCGTCGATGGTGCGCTTCGCCGGTCCCGGCCCGTCCGTCGCCGTGATGCCCCAGCACTTCGCGCTGTAGCCATCGAACTCGCGTGGATTGTCGATCGCATACTGCTGCTGGGCGAAGGTGGCCCGTCGGCTGTTCTCGAAGTAGTCGCTCTTCTTTTCGCGCATATAGTCATCCTGGATTCCGCGAAAATCAACCCAGAGATGAGAGATCTGGTGTGTGAAGAGTGGCGCAGAATACAGGAGCTCGTAACCACAGACTTTTCGCCACTCGTAGGTGGAGGCCCACTGAACATAGCTCTCCTTCGGAAGCGGATGCGAAGGCGAGCCCAGTCCAAGCAGATAGAGAAACAAGGCTTCGTCATACCCCTGCCAGCGATAGCGCAAAAAGCCGCGCTCGGGCTTCCAGCCATGCGTCACGCTGAGCCCGCCATTCTGGGCCCAATTCCAATCCGCTCGCCGATAAAGTTCATCGGCGAGTCCACCGATTTCACGTTCGTCAGCCGTGCTGCCCGAGAAATACGCCGCCACGGTCAACATGCCAGCGAGAAGGAAAGCGGTATCGACCGTCGATAACTCGCACTTCCACGCGCGTTTCCCGCTCATCATGTCGAGAAAATGGTAGTAGAAACCCTTGTAACCGGTCGCGTCCGGGTCGGTGCTCTGCACGCTTCCGTGAAAGAAGCGCAGCGTCGCGAGGGTGGCCTGGATTGCCTGCGGGCGACTCATGAAGCCGCGTTCCACCCCGACGGGGTAGGACGACAGCGCCAATCCTACGGCCGCGATACTCGCGGGCGCCCCAGGATGGGTTTTATCGATGATCAGGCCGTTCACCGGATTGGCCTCGTTCACGAAGTAGCCAAAGGTGTCCCGTTGCAACTCCTCCATCACTTGGGGACACACCTTTGGCTCATTCACGATCGAGACTCGCTGTTCGGTCCTCTCGGGGTCAGTTCCACGGTGATGGCAGCGATGGCGTGCGCGGGCATCGTGAAGTCGAGATGCAGCTTCCTGGCCTCATGTGTCCATGGCTGGGGCTCGCGCACGATCTGGGAGGCCACGTGTAATTGTTCCACCTCCCGCTCCGTGGGAAGGGACGGTCTATCCATTTCGACCCAGAGCCGCTTGGCGTTTGCATGATCATCATCGACGCGTTCGATATAGACGTTGCCCGGTGATGACAGTCCCTTCAGTTCGACACGAAGTGACTCCGTCTCGATCGGATGACGTGGAAGGGCGTGATTCGTCACGAGCACCGTGACCGCCTCGCGACCGCGAACCACCCAGACATCCAGGGTCTTGTGCTTTCCCTTGACCGGCAACTCTTCGATGCCGAGGCGGTGCAAGAGCTCGAAGGCGCGGTAAGAAGGTTTCGCCACGCCCTGGAGGGTCAGCAATCCAAAGCCACCCTGGAAGGCCGTCGCGGGCATGTAGTTTTCCTCGAAGATATCGCTAAACGTCCAGTAGCTGTAGCCCTGGACGAGACCGCGGGCTTCCATCATGGTTTTGACGATGACTGCGGCGGTGTAGGGCTCATCGTGGAGGTGATCGCGCGGATTCGAGGACGAGCTCCATTCCGTATAGTAGACCGGTGTTCCGTGCGCCTTGCGGTGCGTCGCGCGCGTCCACTTGCGAAGGATACTTCGCTTGCTCTCCGCCAGCTGCGTCTCGGTATCCTCGCCCACCGAACCGAGCGCGTCGGTCGGATAGTGGTGCGTGCTGACAAAATCTGCGGGTACCTTGTTCTTCTTGCAGAAATGGAGGAACTCCGCGATCCATTCATTGTTCGCAGTCGCCGGGCCGCCGACCTTGAGTCGATCGTCCACCTCCTTGATTGCCCGAACGGTGAAGAGGTAGAGCTTGAAGTAATCGGCTTGTGTACCGGTCCAAAATGCCGGCAGGTTCGGTTCATTCCACACTTCAAAGAACCAGGTGCCGACCTCGTCGATGCCGTATCGCTGGACCCAATGCGTCACGAGTCTTGCGACGAACTTTCCCCACTCCGTGTAATCTTTGGGCGGGGTGACGTTCGCGCTATAGTGGAACACCGTCTTGGCGCCGGAGGCGAGCGTCGAAGGCATGAAGCTCAGCTCTACAAACGGCTTCATCCCGATCGAGAGCAGGAAGTCGCAGATCTGATCAGCGTTGAAGAAGGAGTAGAGCAACTGATTCTGCTCATCCATCAGCGTTCCCATGTCGTCGCTCAGGATGTCGTGGAACCGCACATGCCGAAAGCCGAGTTGCTCGTGGCATTGCCGCAACTGTCGCTGCCAGTCCGCGCGCAGTGCCAGCGGCGCATGGCCGCTACCAACGGTGTGTTCCCAGAAGTGCGGTAGAGGCTTCGACTTCGCGGAGAGGCGGCAGGTGAACTTGGCGCGCTTCACATGGGACCCGGTGTCCTGCTGTCAAAGGGCTCGGGGGGACTTTCCCGACCGCCAGTGCGCTTCGATTTGTTCCAGACTCTTACCCTTGGTTTCCGGGACGAGCAGATAGATGAAGGCCCAGGCGCCCACTGCGACGACGCCGTAAAGCCAGAACGTGCCGGCGTGTCCCAGAAGGCCGACGAGGGTCAGGAAGGTGACGGCAACCACGAGATTCAACGCCCAATTGGTCACCGTTGCCGCGCTCATGGCCGCAGCGCGGGCCTTCAAAGGATAGATCTCGGAAATCAGCAGCCAGAAGATCGGCCCGAGTCCAAAGGCAAAGCACGCCACGTAGATGACGAGGCCGCCGATGGCGACGTAGCTTTTGAAAGTTGCCAACTGCGGAAAGTGGAAGGCCACGCCCAGGATGGCAAGGCCGATGACCTGACCGGCCAACCCTGAGAGTAACAATGGCCTCCGGCCGACGCGGTCCAGCAGGAAGATGGCGAGTACATGGAAGCACCACATGACCATCGTCAGCCCGGCACCGGCCAGGATGGCCGGGCCGGTGCCGGAAATTCCGGCGAACTTGAAAATGGTCGGAGCGTAGTAGATCACGGTGTTGATGCCGGTGATCTGCTGGAATGTTGCCAGCCCCAAGCCGACGATCAGCGGCATCCTCAGGGATGGCTGGAACAGTCCCTTCAATCCGCCGACCCCTTGTTGATCCATGCTCTTCTGGATGTCCGCGATCTCCGGGTCGACGTCCGAGGTGGTCCGAACTCGTTGCAAGATCTCTCGCGCCTGCGCCACCTTGGCCTTGCTGATCAGCCAGCGCGGACTGTCGGGTAACCGCCACATACCGATCACAAGGACAGTCGAGGGCACGGCCGCCAGGCCAAACATGTATCGCCATCCGTGCATGCCGGAGAAGGCGTAGTCCACGAGATAGGCCACCACGATGCCGGTGGTGATCGCCAGCATGTTGACCGCTACCAGTGAACCGCGGACTTTGGACGGCACCAGTTCGGCGATGTACATCGGCGAGGGGTGTGGATCCCATGCTGAGCAGGTGTCGGAGATTTCACTACTGAGCTGGCAGGAGGTTGAACACGGGGCAGAGCCGTGCCATCGGAGGGTTGTTCGGACTCTCTCGGTGGAGGATGCCCCGTGGCGGAGATGGTGATCGAGGTACCGCAGGAACTCAAGGCCCTTGGCGATGCGATGGTGGAGGCGATGACGGCGGTGATCAGGGCGCGCGCCGGATCCGCCGGCAAGGCCGTGGACTACGCTGCGGTCGAGGTAGCCATCGGCGAGGCTGCCGCTCAGATCGAGCGCGCCGGGCACCAAGCCGTGCTGCAGTCCCTCGACGTCGATCGGCCGAACGTCATGATTGGCGGAACGCGGTTCG
>JBBQEB010000144.1:0-9182 GCA_038320275.1 Myxococcales bacterium
CGTCCCGGAGGAGCTCAACCAGGTGATCTCGAATCTCGTCCAGAACGCGATCGAGGCCGCGCCCGAGGAGGGCGGGTGGGTGCGGATCTCCGGCGCGGTCGAGGGGGAGGAGCTGGTGCTCTCGGTGAAGGACAACGGCCCCGGGGTTCCGCAGGAGGTGCAGGCGCGGCTCTTCACGCCGTTCTTCACCACCAAGGGACCAGGCCGGGGCACCGGGCTCGGGCTCACCATCGCAAGGCGCGTCGTCCGGAGCCTGCGCGGCTCCCTCCAGCTCGTGAGCACGCCCGGGCAAGGGGCCGACCTCGTCGTCCGGCTCCCCCGCAGGCAGGGCCGCCGCGAGCTGCCTCCTCTCGACACGCGGGCGCCCGGGGCAGGGACAGAGGCCCCTCCGCGAGCCGGATAGCCGAGGCCGCTCGGAAAAGACCCCTGCTGAGGCGCAGGCAGACAGGCGTGTGCCTCGCGACGGGCTCATATCCAGTCAGCTCCGCTGTGACTTCCACCCTCTCCCGCTGTAAGACCCGCGCATGCGCGTGCTGGTGGTGGAGGATGATCGTGATGTCCGGGAGGGGCTCCTGGACATGCTGGGGAACGAGGGCTTCGAGGTGGCGGTGGCAGAGGAGGGCGCGGTCGCGCTGGAAATGGCGAGCGCGACTCTTCCGGACGCGATCCTGCTCGACGCGCTCATGCAGGGGATGGACGGGCGCGAGTTCCTGGAGGCGCGGCGCGCGCGCCCCGGGCTGAGCGAGGTGCCGGTGATCCTGATGACCGGCCTGCCCACCCGGATCGTGGAGGGGCTGGGCGTGACGGCGGTGCTGTCGAAGCCGTTCACCCGGGAGGAGCTGCTGCGGGCGCTGCGCCGCTGCGCCCAGGCGGCGGCGGAGAGCCGGGCCGAGCGGCGGAGCGCCCGCGGGCCCGTCACCGAGCTCATGGCCGCCGATCACGCCCGCCTGGACGCGCTGCTCGCGCGCGCCTGCGCCGGGCCCGAGCTCGACCGCGCGGCCTTCGACCTGTTCCGCGCCGGGCTGCTGCGGCACATCGGGATGGAGGAGAAGGTGCTCTTCCCGTCGCTCTCCGCGGCTCAGGGGGCTCCGCTCGCGGAGTCCCGCCGGCTGCGCGTGGACCACGGCGCGCTGGCTTCGCTGCTCGTCCCCACGCCGAACCTCGACATCGTCGGGGAGCTGCGGAGCATCCTCCTTCCGCACAACGCCTTGGAGGACGGGCCGGGCGGCGTGTACGAACGCTGCGACGCGGCCCTGGAGGGGGTGAGCGAGGACGTGCTGCGTCGCCTCTCCGCGTATCCGGAGGTAAAGGTGGCGCGGAACTACGACGGCGCGGGCGTCTACCGGACGGCCCGAGAGGCGCTGGCCGGCTCCGCGCGCCAGGCGGAGCGCAAGCACGAGGTGAAAGGCTGACCGCGCGGGGCTCGGCTACGAGCCGGTGTCCGGCTTCCCCGTCCCGGGCGCCTGCTCGACGCCCTCCGCCGCGAGGAGCCTCCCGGCGGCTTCCACGTCCCGGTCGGCCCAGGCGTACATCTCCCGCGCCTCGCGCCGGGCGTGAGCGCGCAGCTTCTCGGTGAAGCTCTGGGCCAGTTCCATGCTCGCGGCGTGGAGATCGACGCGCATGCCGAACTCGTCCATGAGCTTTCGGAACTCGCCGTGCTCGGCGAGCAGCGCCGCGGCCTCGTCAGGCGCGTCCTTCGCGAAGAAGGGGAGGATGTACTCCTCCTCGGCCTGAAAATGGGAGCGCAGTCCCGACTCGAAGGCGCCCCACGTCGTCCGGATCTCGGCGCGATCTCCGCCTGCCACGGCGCGAAGGGCAGATTCGAGCAGGCGCTCCAGCCGGCGATGATCGAGGCCGAGGAAGGTGCGGGCGTTCTGGGGTCGTCGCGGCATGTCGCCTCCAGCTCGCGGTGGCGCGAGCGCGGGGGGATGGTATCCCGGTGCCTGCGCCCGTCAAGGCGGCGTCAGGAGGCGCGGCAAAGCGGGCGGATTTCCGCTACACCGGCGCATCCGGGGAGGAGCGGAACATGAGCGACGGGCTGAGCGCGTACCGCGACGAGATCGTCATCTCCTGGCCGGAGATGCACCGGGACGCGCGTTATCTATCGCGCGTGCTGCACGAGCGGGGGGCGTGGAAAGGCATCATCGCCATCACGCGGGGCGGGCTGGTGCCGGCGGCGCTCGTCGCGCGGGAGCTCGACATCCGGCTCATCGACACCGTGTGCGTGGTGAGCTACGGGGCGGGGGAGGGCGGCGGCGCGGAGACCTCGCAGGGCGAGCTGCGCTGGCTCAAGCGCGTGGAGGGCGACGGCGACGGCTGGCTCCTCATCGACGACCTGGTGGACACCGGCCGCACCGCGGCGGCCGTGCGCGAGACGCTGCCGCGCGCCCACTTCGCGACGCTGTACGCAAAGCCGGCCGGCCGTGCGGTGGTGGACACGTTCGTGAAGGAGTTCAAGCAGGAGAAGTGGATCTACTTCCCCTGGGACATCGACTATCGGTTCGTGACGCCGATCCGGAGTGGGGGGCGGTAGAACCCGCCGCGCGGGGTCCGCCCCCCTCCAACGCTCCGGTCGTCAGCTCCCCGACGGAACTTTCCCCTCCACGCCCTTCACGTAGAAGTTGATCGCGCCCAGCCAGGCGTCGTCGGCGGGCTGCCCCTTCGCGAGGACCTCCTTGCCGGTGCTGTCCACGAGCGGGCCTTTGAAGATGGGGAGGGTGCCGGCGATGAGTCCGGCCTTGGCCTCCTGCAGCCTCTTCTTCGTCGCCTCGGGCACGAAGTCGGCGACCTTGGCGAAGTCGACCATGCCCTCCTTCACCCCCCACTTCGTCATTTCAGGCTTCCAGGTGTTGTGGAGCACGTCGCCGAACGCCTTCTCGTAGTAAACGCCCCAGTTCAGCACGCAGGAGCCGAGGTGCGCCTTGGGCGCGAAGGCGCTCATGTCGCTGTCCCAGCCGAAGGCGTACTTGCCGGCGCGCTCGGCGGCCTGCAGCACCGCGGTGGAGTCGGTGTTCTGGAGGAGCACGTCCGCGCCGCCGTTCATGAGCGACTGGGCCGCCTCGGTCTCCTTGGGCGGGTCGAACCAGGCGTTCACCCAGACCACCTTGGTCTTGATCTTGGGGTTCACGCTCTGCGCGCCGAGCGTGTACGCATTGATGTTGCGCAGCACCTCGGGGATGGGAAACGAGCCCACGAAGCCGAGGATGTTGGTCTTCGTCATGCCGGCCGCGACCACGCCGGCGAGGTAGGCCCCCTCGTAAAACTTGCCTTCGTAGACGCGCAGGTTGGGCAGGGTCTTGTAGCCGGTGGCGTGCTCGAACAGGACCCCAGGGTTGTCCTTGGCCACCTTCTGGATGGCGTCGCCGAACCCGAACGAGGTGGCGAAGATGAGCTTGTTGCCCTGGGCGACGAGATCGCGCAGGACGCGCTCGGCGTCGGGCCCCTCGGGCACCTTCTCCACATACATCGTCTGGACCTGCCCCGGGAACTTCGACTCGGCGTACTTGCGCCCGACATCCTGAGCGAAGGACCAGCCGGCGTCGCCCACCGGGCCGACGTAGATGAAGCCCACCTTCAGCGGGCCCGCGCCGGGGGCCTTGGCCTGCGGTGCCGCGGCCTGGGCCGGAGCGGGAGCAGTCTTGGGGGCCTCGTCCTTCTTGCAGCCGAGGATCCCGGCCGCGGCCAGAGCCAGGCCGAGGGTGAGGTGCTTCGCGAGGAATCGTGTCTGCATGGGTCTATCTCTCCTTGTGGGCGAGGATCCGCCGAACGGCGTCATGGTGAGGCATCGAGGGTCGTCACGAACCGGGAAAGAAGGGCTTCCCCAGAGAGGCGGGCATGTTGAGGCGGATGAAGAGAGCGTTGCGCGAGATGAGCACCAGCACGACGACGGTGGCGACATAGGGGAGCATCGACATGAATTGGGCTCCGATCTGTACGCCGCGCGCTTGGAGGAAGAGCTGCAGCATGGTTGCGCCGCCGAACAGGTAGGCGCCGAGGAGGATGCGCGCCGGTCGCCAGGTGGCGAAGACCGTCAAGGCGAGCGCGATCCATCCCCGCCCCGCCACCATGCCCTCGACCCAGAGGGGGGTATAGACGACCGACAGGTACGCCCCCGACACGCCGCACAGCGCGCCGCCCAGCATCACCGCCGCGAGCCGGATGCGCCGTACCGGATACCCGAGCGCGTGCGCCACCTCGGGCGCCTCTCCGATGGAGCGCAGCACGAGCCCGGCCCGCGTCCGGTACAGGAAGAGCGCCACCGCCGGGGCGAGCGCCATGGCGAGGTAGACCATGAGGTGCTGGCGGAAGAGCGCAGGGCCGATGAGCGGCAGGTCCCCCAGGAAGGGGATCGGCAGGGCAGCTCCTCCCGGGAGCTTGCGGCCCACGAAGGCGGTCCCGACGAAGGCGGAGAAGCCGCCGCCGAAGAGGCTGATGGCGAGCCCGGTGGCGTACTGGTTGGTCTGGAGCCAGATGACGAGCCAGCCGAACACCGCCGCCACCGCAGCCCCGGCCAGCGCACCGGCCCCGAAGCCCAGCCACTCGTTGCCGGTGAGGAAGGCCACCGCGAAGCCGGTGACGGCCGCGACCAGCATCATCCCCTCGGCGCCCAGGTTGAGGACCCCGGCCCGCTCGTTCACGAGCAGTCCCATCCCGGCGAGGGCGATGGGCGTGCCCGCGCCCAGGGTCGCCGCCAGGAGCAGCGCGAGCTCGTTCACCGGGCGCTCCAGCGCAGGCGGTAGTTGATGAGCGTGTCGCAGCCGAGCAGCGCGAGGAGCAGCACCCCCTGGAACACGCCGGTGAGCGCCGACGGAAGCCCGGCGCGCGATTGGGCCAGCTCTCCGCCGATGAGGAACATGGAGAGCACCACGCTGCCGAGCACGCAGCCGAGCGGATGGAGCCGCCCCACGAAGGCGACGATGATGGCGGTGAAGCCGTAGCCGCTCGAGACGTAGGGGGTGATCTGCCCCATGGGCCCTGCCACCTCGAAGGCTCCGGCCACGCCGGCCAGACCGCCGGAGGTGAGGAGAGCCGTCCAGAGCGCGCTGCGGGAGGAGAAGCCGGCGTAGCGCGCCGCGGCCGGGGCAGGGCCTCCCACCTGGAGCTGCATGCCGCGATAGGTGCGGAAGATGAAGAGCCACATCGCCAGCGCGGCGAGGAGCGCCACCCCGAGGCCCCAGTGCAGCCGGAGCCCGGGGACGATGAGCGGGATGGCGGTGCCTTCCGCGAAGCGGCGGGTCTGCGGGAAGTTGAAGCCGTGCGGGTCCTTCCAGGGCCCGAACACCAGCCAGTCGAGGAAGAGGCTCGCGATGTAGACGAGCATGAGGCTGACGAGGATCTCGTTCGCGTTGAAGCGATCGCGCAGGAACGCGACCACCCCCGCCCAGGCGGCGCCCCCCAGCGCACCGGCGAGGATGAGGAAGGGAAAGAACGTCCAGGGGTGGACCTCGAGACCGCGGACGGTCACCCACAGCGCGAGGCCACCGCCGGCCATGGCGCCGAACAGGAACTGACCCTCGGCTCCGATGTTCCAGATGTTGGAGCGGTAGCAGAGGGCGAGTCCCAGCGCGCACAGGATGAGCGGGGTGGCCTTGAGCCCGAGCTCGGACAGCGCGCGGACGCCGTTGAACGGCTCCACGAGGAAGAGGCCGAGCACGCGCACCGGCTCTCGCCCGAGCGCCGCGAAGAGCACCGACCCGGCGAGCACGGTGAAGGCGAGGGCGAGCAGGGGCGAGAGGACCGCCATGGGCGTCGAGGGGACCGGCCGCACCTCGAGGCGGATCATCGCGCGGCCTCCCCGCTCCGCGCGGCCGCCTCGGCCGGGCCCCCAGGCCAGAGCCCGCTCATCCAGGCGCCGACCGTCTCCACGGTGGCGCCGTCGGTGTCGAGCGGGGGCGACAGCCGCCCGCGCGCCATGACGTAGAGCCGGTCGGTGACGGTGAAGAGCTCCTCCAGCTCCTCCGAGACGACGAGCACCGCGCACCCCACATCGCGCAGCGCCACCAGCTCTCCGCGGATCTGCGAGGCGGCCCCGACATCGACGCCCCAGGTCGGCTGGGAGACGATGAGCACGCGCGGCACGGCGTCGATCTCCCGGCCGACGATGTACTTCTGGAGGTTGCCGCCGGAGAGGCTCCTCGCGATGGCCGCGGGTCCGGGAGCCTTGACGCGGAAGCGCTGAAGGATGGCGGCGGCCTGCTTGCGGAGCGCGCCGCGGCGGATCCAGCCGAAGCGGCCCACCGACTCGCTGCGGGTGAGGAGGAGGTTCGACGCCAGCGAGAGGCCGGGGACGGCGCCACGGCCCAGCCGTTCCTCGGGGACGAAGTGGAGGCCGAGCCGGCGCCGGCCGCCCGCGCGGAGCTTCCCGACCGCATGTCCGAAGAGCTGAACCGCGCCGCCGTCGCCGCGAGGGTCCTCCCCGGAGAGAGCCGCGAGGAGCTCCTGCTGGCCGCTCCCAGATACACCCGCGATGCCCACGATCTCGCCCGCGCGCACCTCCAGAGAGACCGCTTCGAGGGCCGTGCCGAAGCGGCCGAGGCTCTGCACCGACAACCTCTGGACGGCGAGCGCGACGTCCCCGAGGTGCGGGGCCTTCCGCGTGAGCTGAGGGAGCGAGGCGCCGATCATGAGGCGGGAGAGCCCGTCGGTGGTCTCCTGGGTGGGATCGCAGTGCCCGGTGACCCGCCCGGCGCGCAGCACGGTGCAGGTGTGGCAGAGCGCGCGGATCTCGTCGAGCTTGTGGCTGATGTAGAGGAGCGAGCAGCCGGTGGCGGCGAGGCGGCGCAGCGTGATGAAGAGCTTGCCCACCGCCTGCGGTGTCAACACGGAGGTGGGCTCGTCCAGGATGAGGAGCCTCGGGTTTGCGAGGAGCGCCCGAACGATCTCGACGCGCTGGCGCTCGCCGACGGACAGGGTATGGACCGCCCGCCGCGGGTCGAGGTCGAGCCCGTACTCCTCGGACTTGGCCCGGATGCCGTCCACCACCGACCGCAGCGTGGTGCCGCGCGCGAGCCCCAGCCAGACGTTCTCGGCGACGGTGAGCGTCTCGAAGAGCGAGAAGTGCTGGAACACCATCGCGATGCCCAGTTCGCGGGCGGCCTGGGGGCTGCGGACCTCCACGGGCACCCCGTCCCAGAGGAGGGTGCCCGAGTCCGGCCGCGCTGCCCCATAGATGACCTTCATCAGCGTGGACTTGCCGGCCCCGTTCTCGCCCAGGACGGCGTGGATCTCCCCCGGTTGGACGACGAGCGCGACGTCGTCGTTGGCGACGACCGCGCCGTAGCGCTTCGTGACGTGCTGGAGCTCGAGCCTGGGTGGAATCACGTGCCTCGCCGCGGGCCGGGATGGTGGGGTCGAACCGTCATAGGCGGGCGCTCTGTCGGGAGGCGAGACGCGCCGGCGGCCGGAGCGCACGCTCGGTGAGCCCCAGCCTGACGACGACGAGCCCAGGAGGCCCGCACGGGAGAACACGGGCGGGACAGACGGACCCAGGCCGGCGACGGCCAGAGGCCAGCCGAGCGGACAGTAGAGTCGGGTAGGAGTCGCTCGGCACCGTCGGCGCGGGATACTACAGCGCGGATCGCTCGGCGGGGCGACTCTATGAGGGGATGCGCCTGCCGCGGCGCCCTGGCGGGTCTAGGTTCTGTACGTGACCTCGCGCCCTTCACGCAGCGCCATCTTCCTCACGGCGTTCCTGGCTGCACTCGCCATCGCCCTGGGGCTCTTCGCGTCGGTCTTCGTCCCGCTCTGGCGCCCCATCCTCCTCGCTGGCGTGACCGCTGCTGCGCTGAGCGGGTGGAACGAGCGGCTGGTGCGGCGGCTCGGCGGCAGGCGTGCGCTCGCGTCCGGGCTCCTGGTGGCGGCCGTGGTGGCGGTCGTCGTCGGCCCCATCGCCACGGTGACGGGGCTCATGGTGGCGCAGATCGTGAACGGGGCTCAGTCGCTCCAAGCCACCTTCGAGCACGGCGGGATGGAGGGGCTCATCGCCCTCTTGCCGGGGCGGCTGGAGGGCCTGGCGCACGGCCTGAAAGGGCGGCTCCCCGATTCCTGGGAGGGCCTCGCCGGGAGGGCTGCCGAGGAAGGGGCCACCGCCGCGGGCATGCTTTCGACCGCGTTCACGGCGACCTCCGAGGTGCTGTTCGAGGCCGCGATGATGCTCATCGCGCTCTTCTTCCTCCTGGTGGATGGCCGCAAGCTGGTCCGGTGGCTGTGCTCCATCTCCCCCCTGGGCGAGGAGACCACGGCGCGCCTCCTCGGCGACCTGCACCGCACCGGCTCGTCCGTGCTCCTGTCCCTCGTCGCGACCTCGGCCGTGCAGGGCGTGGTGGCCACCATCGGCTTCTGGATCGCGCGGGTGCCGCAGCCGCTCGTGCTCGGGCTCGTCACCTTCTTCGCGGCGTTCATCCCCTCGGTGGGGACGAGCATCGTCATGCTGCCGGTGGCCGCCCTGCTCCTTTTGTCAGGACACCTGGTCGCCGGGATCTTCCTCGCCGCGTGGGCCATCCTCGTCACCGGCACCATCGACAACGTCCTGAAGCCGCTCCTGACGCGCGGCGGCGTCGAGCTGCACGGGGGGGTCATCTTCTTCGCCATGCTCGGGGGCATCGTGGCCTACGGAGGGCTCGGGCTGCTCGTGGGGCCGCTGGTGGTGAGCTTTCTCCTTGCGCTGATTCACGTGGGTCGGCGGGAGCTTGCGGAGCGGCGCGACTCGGCCCGGGTCATCGTGACGGACGAGGGCCGGGGCGCCTGACGCGTTGCCCTGCGGGCGTCATGCACGTGGCGACGGCGCCTGCTCGGCTGCCCGTCCTTGAAGCGCTCTCCCACACGATCGTACAGGTGGGACTTGGCGAGAGTGGGTGTCGGACTCACCCTCTCCCTCGAGGGAGGGCTGTCCCCATGCAGTTCGGGCCGCGGTACGTCGCAATCCTTTGTTCGGTACTCGTGGCTTGCGGCGGAAACGTTAGGCAGGGTTCGGCCATCGTTCAGGATCCCGGCTCGACCGACGGCGGAACCCTCGCGAGCACCTCGGCCGATGCAGGTGTCGTGGCCAACGATGGGGGCGTGACAGGCACCGGTACGTCTCCCGCCGACGCTGGAACTTCCTCTACCCCACCCGCGACTTCTGACCCGGGCACGGGCACTCCGGTCGGGGGTTCCACGCCGCCGGACGGCACGACGGGCACGGG